>DATDWC010000001.1:0-3708 GCA_035289805.1 Candidatus Peribacterales bacterium
ATCGGAAGCAATTGATTGCAGCGATGGTGTAGGAATCAGAGTTCGCTGCAGAAGCTTCTGCATGCTGCTCGCTCATTCCTGCAACAAGGGAGAGAGCGATGAAAAGGGAAACCATAAGGTAGAGTGGAAGGAGATAAAATGCACTTACCTACTATTACGTTCTCACTTCTGATTTCTTACATATTTCCCTGTTTCTTTTTCTTGTAAAGAAAAATAGACCGGAGTACGGAATGAGGAGAAGCCAAAAAGTAGTGGGAGTTCCTCCTCTGCAAGACTTCTCGGTCTTCCCCGTCAACAAGGGCAGGAATATGATCCCCACACTCTTTTTCTGATACTTGATTCTTCATGAACGAGAACTCTTCCATCATCTCGGTCACAAATCTCACGAAGAAATTCGGCGATCTTACTGCTGTGGATGGTATTTCGTTCTCCGTAAAGCAGGGCGATCTGTTCGCGTTCCTCGGGCCAAACGGTGCCGGTAAAACTACGACGATCAAGATGCTCACAACGCTCCTCAAACCAACTTCGGGCGAGATTCGCCTCGATCAGCATGACCCTGTAAAGGAGCAGGGGGAAGCGAGGAGGACATTCGGCATTGTGTTCCAGGATCCAAGTCTGGATGATGAGCTCACCGCGTGGGAGAACTTAGAGCTCCATGGCGTGCTCTACGCTGTCCCGAAGAATCTCCGGCGGCAGAGGATGGAGGAACTTCTCACCGTCGTTGACCTTAAAGATCGTGCGAATGATTTCGTCCGTACTTTTTCGGGCGGTATGAAGCGCCGGCTCGAAATCGCCCGTGGCCTCCTCCATCACCCCAAAATTCTCTTCCTGGATGAACCAACAGTGGGCTTAGATCCCCAGACCCGGAACCTCCTCTGGAAGTACACAGCAGACCTCAATGCCAAAGAGGGGATCACGGTGTTCTTTACGACACACTATATGGAGGAAGCCGAGAAGAACGCTCGCAACATCGCGATTATCGATCATGGGAAGATCATTGCCCTTGGCACTGCAGCGGAATTAAAAGCAAAGACCAATGCCGCAACACTCGAAGACGCGTTCCTCTCGCTCACGGGCCACGCAATCCGCGAGGAGCAGGCAACCGCCGTCTCTCGCATGCGTGATCAGCAACGCCTCTGGAAGCGGCGCTAACCTCTTCCCCTCATGAATACCATTGCAATTCTCTGGCTACGACAAGTGAAGCGCTACTTGCGCTCGCGATCCAGGATGGTGGGTTCTTTGGGCCAGCCGCTCCTCTTCCTCGTGGCGCTGGGGTTTGGGTTGGGACCGATGTACGAGAAGGCAGGCGGAGGAAATTACATGATGTTCATCGCCCCCGGTGTAATTACAATGGGAATCCTCTTCACTGCTATTTTTTCGGGCATCGAGATGCTCTGGGATCGACAGTTTGGATTCCTGAAGGAAACTCTCGTCGCACCCGTTCCGCGGCTCCATATCATGATCGGCCGCACCATTGGTGGTGCAACGGTTGCCGTGATCCAAGGTCTGATTGTTTTCCTCATCACACTCATCGTTGGTTTTAGACCGGAGAGCATGGCGAACCTCCCGCTTGCGCTCTTCGTCATGTTCCTCATTGCGTTCCTCTTTACGGTCCTTGGCACCGGGATCGCATGTCTGATTGAGGATTTTCAGGGATTCCACCTCATTATGAACTTCCTCGTGATGCCAATCTTCTTCCTCTCTGGTGCGCTCTTCCCCCTTACTGATCTTCCCACGGTCATTTCGTACGCTACAAGAATCAATCCACTGACGTATGGGGTGGATGCATTGCGGTACGCTCTCCTTGGGACTTCTCACTTTTCCCTCGGGCTTGATCTCCTGATTCTCTCCGTCATTACATTCATCTTGCTCATCATTGGGAGTAAGTTGTTTGCGAGGATTCAGATGTAGTAGGTTACGGCGAGGTACGCTTCCTGTGAAAATCCCTGTTTTTCCCGTAAAATGCGAAAGACATGATTCTCACAAGCTGCCAGCAGAAGGCGCTCGATATTCTGATGCGCGAAGGAAACGTATTTCTTACGGGAGCTGCGGGAACAGGGAAGAGCTTCCTCCTCGCCGAGTACCTCGCAGGAAAATCAAGGGATGTGTTCCCTATTGTCGCAAGTACGGGTGCAGCAGCGGTGATTGTCGGCGGCCGCACATTCCACAGCTTCTTTGGTGTCGGCATCATGGAGGGAGGGGCCGAAGCGACCATTCGTCGCGCGCTCTTTAGCCGAAGGCTCATCCGACGATTGAATAGAGCACATTGCGTCATCATCGATGAGATCTCCATGCTCTCTGGCATCTTGCTTAAAACCGCGGAAACGATCGCGCGGCGCGCTCGAGAGAACGAGGCGCCATGGGGAGGATTGCGTATCATCGCGGTTGGTGATTTTGCGCAATTGCCACCCATCACTCAAGGGGAGAATAAAGACTGGGGGTTCCTCCATCCCATCTGGCAGGAGAGTGAGTTTCAACCTGCTCTTCTCTCGACGGTCATGCGCACGCAGGACATCGAATTTCTCCATATCCTCAATTTCGTGCGTGAAGGAATTGCCAATGATGCGGTGTGTGCGTTCCTCAATGCTCATCTTGTGCATTCCTCTTCCGAATGGGCACGGGAGGCGACTCGCCTGTATCCGCGCCGCGAACAAGCCGATCGATACAATTTAGAGCGTCTGGAAGCAATTCAGAGACCGTGCCATTCATTCGAAACTATCTACACCGGCAAAGAGCAAAATATCGAAAAAGCGAAAAAGAATTTTCCCATTCCGGAAATTCTTTCCCTGAAAGAAGGGGCACTCGTGATGATGCGGAAGAATGATATTTCCGAAGAGAGGCGCTATGTGAATGGAAGTCTTGGCATTGTTGAACGCATTGGGCAAGAATCGCTCGTTATTCGTCTCCATGCCGGGGAAAGAATCACTCTCGTCCACGACAAATTCTCCTTTCTTGATGGTGATGGAAACGAAATCGCTACCGCATGGAATTTCCCCGTCACGCTTGCATGGGCAACGACAATCCATAAATCCCAGGGCGCATCGCTCGATCGGCTGATCGTCAACATGGAACGACTCTGGGAACCAGGCCAGGCGTACGTTGCTTTAAGCCGTGTGCGATCTTCCGCAGGACTGATGATCGAATGTTGGAACCCATCCTCGATCAGGGCAGAACCGCTCGTCACAGCCTTCTACAACAGCCTTGTAGAGAGTGCCAAGAAGTACGTCCCGCGGCCGTACTTTATGGTTCCGGAAAGAAAAGATGAAGATCGAGAGAGTGAGCAGGTCAGCAAGCCGCGCCGAAGGAGTCCGGCGAAGGTTCTTCCTGTGATGATCAAAGCAGAAGCCTCGCTTGAGCAAATGGCAGTGGCATGTGGCATTAAGACGGATACTGTTCTCCAGTGGATCGAGAAGCTCATGAACCTCAATGTTGCTCTCGATCTTGAATACTTGCTTGCAGATATTCCGGAAGCAGAAAATATCCGCACAGCATTTGCGCAACTTGGTGCGGAACGCCTCAAACCCATTTTTGATTACTTCGAAGGATCTATTGACCATGACACATTGAAGATCGTGCGGAGCGTTATGAGCGCGGAGACGAAGAGAAATTCCCCGTCTCATACATGAAAAGAATCCTCATCTCCATTTTTCGCGCATTATTTGGTACAGTGAGTTTTCTCCTCACCGGTGGAAAATTCGGACCGTATTC
>DATDWC010000002.1:0-7426 GCA_035289805.1 Candidatus Peribacterales bacterium
CCCCCCGTAAGAGCAAAGTCCTTTCTGCTGCGGCAGTATGAGCTTTTGTCTCTTCCCCGAAGGCGTTTCAAAGAGAGCGGTTGCATACTATCGGCATTCCGCTGAAGATAAACAGGAACTTTCGGTGCCCATTCAACGGGAGCAGGCGCATAAGTTTGCGCAGGAGCACAGAATTGAAATTATTCATGAGGAAGCAGACGAGGGCGAAACAGGACTCAATGCAGATCGTGACGGCTTTGATGTGCTCTTTCGGAATTGGATACTGAATGAGCATGCGCCGCATTTTGACTATGTACTGGTATTCAATGTCTCCCGATGGGGGCGATTCCAGGATCAGGATGAGGCGGCTTATTATGAATTTCGATGCAAGCAGCAGGGAAAACAGGTGGTGTATGTCACGCGGGGTTTTCCGAAAGAAGACCAAAAACTGATTACACACCTTCAAACCTCCATCGAGCGGTATATGGCGGCCGAGTACAGCCGCCAGTTGAGCGACAATGTCTTCCGTGGATGCATAAAGGTATCAGAGCAGGGATTTTCTGCCGGTGGAATGGCGTGCTACGGTATGGGGAGATTGCTCCTCGATGAGAGGAGAGAGCCAATTCGGTTATTACGGAAAGGAGAGCATAAACAAATTTCCAATCAACGTGTGCGTTTTGTGCCACTCAATGATGAAACCACACAAACAGTGAAAGAAATTTTCCAGTGGTTTATTGAGGGGAAACATCAGAATGATATAGCGGCATTGCTCAATGGGCATGGAACCCCGAGTGCCATGGGTGGTCTATGGACTGGAGACAAGGTATTTCGGGTTCTTACCAATGAAACGTACACGGGGAAAAGAATATATAATAAAACATGGAATCGACTTCGGCAGGGAAAGCGAAGGAATCTGCGCAGCGCATGGATAATTTATGAGAACGCTTTCCCTGCCATTGTGACTCAACAATGCTACGACAATGTGCAAGAGAAAATTTCTTGCCAGCAAGAAAGAAAAAAATCAGCATTGAAGCACATTCGTGAAACACTGCTCTCTGAGCTTCGGCCATTCCTGCTACTGCAAGGAATAGACAAAGACCTTTCGAGAGAGTTTCCTCTTGCGATAGATGGTCAGGACATCCATGAATCATCTCGACCATGGTGCTTTTTTCTTCCGCGTTCTTATCATCGCTTTAGCAGGATTCTCTGCATTGGATCGTACCTGCAAGATAACTCATCTATAGCTGCTTCTTTTCTTATTCCTATTGCTGAATTTGGGCTAGCCGGAGTTTGTCTTTTAAGAGAGGGGAGTGAAACTTTCTTGAAGTACAGGCACCCTCTAGAAAGAATGACCAACGATATGGGCGAGATAGCGCAAGAATTACATTCTTTTCACAGAACATAATGCAACTCTCCATCATTATCCCGACCTGCGGTCGACCAAGGATTCTCCAGCAAACCCTCGATTGCATCGAGAGGCAGACCGTTAAAAATCTGGAAGTCATTATTGTCTCCGATGGTCCGGACGAAAAAACCGCAGAGATGCTCACGAATCTCTCGTGGCCCTTTGCCTTCCAGTACTTTGCCATTCCAAAGAGCCACCAAGGCGTGTGTCGTAATCGTGCGGTAGAGAAAGCGAGGAGTCCGCTCGTTCTCATTATTGGCGATGACATCTTCCTAGCTCCTGATGCATGCGAGAGACATGTGAAAGCGCATGAGCGAGCAGAGGAGAAAGGAATTATGGTTCTTGGCTTTACGACATGGGATCCATCAATCCAACTGACGCCAGTGATGAAGTGGATGGAACAATCTGGCGCGCAGTTTGGGTATGGAAAAATAAAAAATTTCCGAAAAAACTTTCTCCCCACAAGCATTCAGCACTGGTTCACCTACACGAGTAACCTTAGTCTCCCTGCAAAACTCCTCTACCAAAATAAATTCCGTGAAGATGTATCGCTCTACGGTTGGGAGGATATTGAATGGGGGAAGCGTCTTGCGAAGAAAGGTGTTCCTCTCTTCTACGAACCAGATGCGAAAGCCTACCATCACCATTCCTATACAGATGAAGAAGTGTGGCGGCGATCAAGGCTCCTCGGGCAATCTGCAGTGATCATGGAGAAGACTGACCCATCACTCACACTCCTCCCTAGGGGTTGGAAAAGAATCGCCTATCACCTCATGGCATTATTCCCGACATATCGCGGAAAGCATTCCCACGCATTTCTCGAGGGAATGCGAGGAGCGAAGATCAACTCGTGACAGAGGCCATCTCTTTTAATTTTGTCTTCACACCTTCATCGCGCGGATCCAGTCGATTGATGCGACGGTAGATTTCTTCGGCGCTCTCTGTATCGCTGAGTTGTAGGTAGCACTCAGCGAGAAGATGGAGGAGAGCGATATTGCGGGGGGAAGCCTTTGCTGCTTTCTCGAGGAGGGGAGCAGCTTCTGCGAACCGTTTATCTGCAACGCATGCGCGGCCAAGATCGTGGCTTCGATCTGGGTTGTTTGAATCCAGATTGAGCGCTTTCTGGTAGGCCTGACAGGATTCCACGTACTTCTCCTGCCTGTAGCAGGCGAGGCCGAGATTCGCAAAGAGCGCGGGCTCCTCGCAATCCCGTAGGAGTTCATGGTAGAGCGCTTCGGCTTTGGGCTCCTTATTTCCAAGAAGGTAGACCTTTGCAAGCTGCACTTTGACATCCTTGGCATCGGGTTGAATCGTGAGTGCCTGGATCAGTGCTCGCTCCGCGCCCCTTGCATCTGGTTTCGAGAGCGCCTTCTCCGCTTGGCGAAGGAGCGTACGTACCTGCTGCAATTCGATCGCTCGCGTGCGGGGAGATTTTCTCTCCTTCGAGAGTGGAGTATCCGGAAGCCACTTCGCATTTCGCTGCTCTGCCGCATGAAACCCCGCGCGGACAGAGCGGACAATTCTCCGAGCGTTCCTACTTCGTAGGAATCCACGCGCACTGATGATTGCGAGGATACCAAGGCCCGAGATGATCATGACAGTGAGGTAGACCATGAAAGAAAAGTTATGAGGAAAGTGCAATATTTGCAGCGAGGAGACCGCGATGGGTATTCGTTTCGAGTGTTCGGAGAATGGAAAAGAGTTTCTTCGCCCGCTCTACCGCTTCCTCCGCGTGCTGACTCTCCTTCCGTAGCTCTCCCTGGAGGTGGAGCACAAGATGCCGGAAGAGAAGTGAGGAAGCCGCAGGATCTTCGAACACTTCACTCATGATGCGGAACCGCTCCACATCTGAGCGCGTTTCGAGGAAACGGCGTGCATCCAGATACGCCTGCCGTTCCGTGCGGAAGTACTCAGTATCTTTGAGACATCGGAAGATGATACCGGGTGCTCCGCCTGCAATTCCCAGGATGAGCTCACGATCCTCGGGGGAGGAATCAGAGAGGAGTGGTTCGAGTTCTTCTCTCAGTACTCCCGAGAAATGGAGGAGGCGCATCCTGGAAACAACAGTTTCCGGAATGGCACTCAAGAGCTCTGTAGTGAAGCAGAAGAGAACATTGGGAGGGGGCTCCTCCAGGATTTTGAGGAGTGCGTTCGCTGCGGTGATGTGGAGTCGTTCGATTGAGCGAATGAGACAGATGGATCTACTCCCCTGTGGGGTCTGGTAGAGGCGCTCCTGCAGTGCCCGGATGTCATCAATACCAATGACATCGGTCTTCACTTTGGCTTTAGCTCTATGCTGCTGGGGAGCAGAGGAGCTCTTCGCGATGACATTCCAATCCGTGCAGAGATCCTCTATCCAGAGCTGATCGAGTGTGAGGAGATCAGGGTGAGCGTTCTTCCGGACGAGTGTTACAATCCGTTCCTTCTCTCCCTCCTCAACCCCTATCGAGAGAACTTCCTCTGCGAACCACCGTGCGATGGTGAACTTCCCGAGGTGCTTCTTCCCCGCAAAGAGGTAGGCGTGCGCCAGAGATTTCTGTTCCAAATCTCTCCGGAGTTGCTCCCGTTTCCGCGCGTGCCCGATGATGGGAATGCTTTGGATCATGCGGCGGAAGAAACTGGAGAACGACTCTCTTTAGAAAGAACCGGTTTGGGACCCCGCTTACTTCCGGTAGGGGAGTAATCCCATGAACCGTGCATGTTCCACGGCCTTGCGCAGCATTTTCTGGTGCCGAAGGGAAACGCCGGTGTAGTAGCGCTTCTTGATGTTGCCGAAGTAATCGGTGAAGTTCCGAAGCGTCGGGTAATCCTTCCAATCAATAGATTCAACTCCCGCTTTTGTGAATGGGCAGTTCCGCTTCCCTGGAGGAGTCGTGGAGCCAGTCTGTGGGTGGATGACGCGAGGCATAAGGGGGAGGTTAGAGGTTGAGGTTTTCATCGGAGATCAGTTCACCGAGCTTCTCCGAAAGCTCTTCTGTGGAAATCTCTGCTCCCGGTTCTGCTGGGCGAAGTTCCGCGGGCTTTTCTGGTTTCAGTACTTTCCGCGTGGCGCGCTGGACGATTTTCTTCTTCAGTTCCTCTTCGCGATCGTGGCCGCGCGCTTCTTCCTCCTTCGCAAGACCCTCCTTCCAGGCGGTGAAGTGCAGAGACCAATCAACGACTTCGTACTTGGGAGGCAGTTTGATCACGAGGTGTCGCAGGACTCCCCGTTCAATTTTCAGTTGCTGATCAATATCCTTCAGCACCTCGGGCTTTGCGGAAACATAGAAAATAACGTACTGACCGGTTTCCTGTCCTTTGATCTTGTAGGCGAGACCCATACGCTTCCACTCATCCTTCTTGAGGATAGTGACCTCCTTCTCCTTAAAGAGTTCCGCAATATTGCGGAGGGATTCACTCTTCTCTTTATCTGCTCCATCACCTGGGAGCAGGATCGCTATTTCGTAGACGCGAGTTTCCTCGCTTGTGGGTTCCAAGGTATGAGCCATGGGATTTATGGGCGAAGCACCCCAAGAGTAAGCTCGGGGCGAAATCGGACGCATTGTATGGATACACATACCCCAACGCAATAAAAAAGGTCATTTTCTCCTCTCGCTATGGTTCGGGGTGGCCACCTCTCACCTATAATGAGCCATGCATGTCGCAGGAACACTTCTCCCGGCGGGAGCTCTACAACGATCGGCAAGAGAGAGAAAGTACGCACACACGTTCCACATGGAGGAAAGCGAGAGCCTCTGCGCGGCTGAGTTCCACAGCCGCATCGCGTTTAACCGGACGCATCGTACAGCCGATCGCATGGAATATTCGGCGCTATATCGCGTGGCTCAGAGCTTCTCGCTCCAGGCGAGAGCTCGTGCAGAAGTTACTGCGCTCAGGACTTATAGTAGGGGGAATCTTTGGAGCGTGGATCATCATTTATCTCGGGTACATCCTCTTCACACTGCCGGATGTCGATGAAATCGGCGCACTCATTGCAGCAGAATCCACCGTGATCACCGATCGCCGTGGCACGGAGCTCTACCGCATCCATGGCGAGGAGGATCGCACCCTCGTCTCTCTTGCAGAGATCAGTGACAACATCGAAAAGGCAACCATTGCGATTGAAGATCAGCGTTTCTACGAACGCGGCTGCTTCGATGTCATTGGATTTAGTCGTGCAGCCTTGAGCCAAGTATTGCCGAGTTTCTTCGTGCGATCCGGTGGTTCCACCATCACTCAGCAGTTTTCGAAGAATGCACTGATCGGGACGCGGAAGAAGAGAATCACACGCAAGCTCCGCGAGTACATCCTGAGCTGCCAACTCGAGCAGCGCTACACGAAGGACGAAGTTCTCGAGTTCTACCTCAATAGAATTCCCTACGGCAATAATGCGCACGGCGTGGAGCAGGCGAGTCAGACCTACTTTGCTAAATCCGCTTCTGGATTGACGCTCGCGGAAGCCTCGGTGCTTGCGGCACTCCCCCAACTCCCCACGTACCTCTCTCCCTACGGTGAGCATGTGCACACAATGCTCTCTGCAGAAGGGCAGCGACGCTTTGATCAAGGGAAAATCCATTCAGCGAACGATGTACGGGATCAGGACTTCTGGCTTGGGATCGTGGGGCAGACCTTTGGCACGGGAGCTACTGCGGTGTACGTCGGCGGACGCACGGATCAGGTTCTCATGAATATGCGAACCCAAGGCTTTATCACAGAGGAGGAACGAGTGGGTGCCCTTGCAGAACTCCAAACCATTACCTTCAAGCGTGCACGGGAGAACATTCGCGCTCCGCACTTCATCTTCTTCGTTAAAGATTTCATTGAGCGGGAATTTGGTGATCAGTTCGATGCGGGATTTTTGGAGAGCGGAGGGCTCACCATCACCACCTCGCTCGATTGGGATCTGCAGCAAATTGGGGAGCGCGTGGTCAATGAAGTGGGGAAGACGAACGCAGAGCTCTACGATGCACATAATGCGGCGCTCCTCGCAGTGGATCCAAAAACAGGAGAAATCCTCACGTACGTCGGGAACCGTGATTACTGGGACGAGGAAAATGATGGGAATGTGGATATCATCCGTTCCCCCAGGCAACCCGGCTCCTCCTTTAAGCCATTCGTCTATGCCGCTTCCTTCCTCAATGGCGCTTCCCCTGCAACAGTACTCTACGATGTGCCAACCCAAATCGGCGATGATGCGCCGGAAAATTTTGATAGTACTTTCTGGGGACCGCTCACCATCCGCAGAGCCTTGGGAGCTTCTCGCAATGTGCCTGCGGCCAAAGCATTCTTCCTCGCTGGAGGTGAGGATGCGATCATCGAACTCGCCTCTTCGATGGGTGTTCCCACACTCAAAACCCGCCGCGAAGAACTCTCTGCTTCCCGCGGCACTCGCTATGAGTACGGATGGCCTCTTGCGCTCGGTGCAGCGGAGGTTCCACTTGCTGAGATGGTGCAGGGCTACATGACCTTTGCACGTGGTGGAACGGCAATCGATCTTGTTCCCGTGCTCAAAATTGCAGATCGCGAAGGCAACATTCTCTACGAAGCTCCAAAAGAACACGAAGGGCGTGATGTCTTGGATCCGCGTGCTGCTTTCATGATTACCTCCATCCTCTCCGATGAGTCCGTTCGCCCAGAGGGCTACTGGCGCGAGCAACTCACAGTGCCTGGTTACCCAACTGCTGCAAAGACGGGAACAAGTAATAAATGTCTCCGACGCGATCAGAAGAGCAATGTCTGTCTCGACAGTAAACCGGATAACACCTGGACGATTGGTTATACGCCATTGATCCTCGCTGGAGCCTGGGCAGGGAATGCCTCCGGCGGTGTGCTCTCCGCCAAGGCCACGGGGCTCACCACGGATACTCCGATCTGGCGGCAGTTCATGGTTGCAGCGCATAAGAAGCTGAGCCTCCCCCCGGGATCATTCGCTGTGCCCGAGGGAATTGTGAGTGCACAGATTTCGGAGCTCTCCGGACTCCTCGCCTCTCCCTGTACTCCCACAGAGCGACGCCGCGCAGAGCTCTTCTTCCAAGGGGAAGCGCCCAAGGAGTTTGATGATGC
>DATDWC010000003.1:0-4285 GCA_035289805.1 Candidatus Peribacterales bacterium
CATGTCCCCCACTTCAACGTTCCTCTCTTCTGCCCTTGCCCGTTCTTCGTCACGATTCATGATTTGATCCTCCATCACTATCCAAATCAAGCATCCATCACAAAGAGAATCGCCTACCGTATATTGATGAACCACGCAGTAAAGCACTCAGCACACATCTTTGCTGTGAGCGCCTTCACCGCAAATGAGATTACGCAAACCTACGGCGAGGATCTCGGAAAGAAAATGACAGTGACTCACGAGGGAGTCTCAGAGCGGTTTCGACTCTCCTCAGAGGAAGAGAAGAATCGAATCCGTACTAAGTACAATCTGCCTTCTTCGTTCCTCCTTTATATAGGTGCGAGTAAAGAGCACAAAAACATTCAGACGCTGATCGCCGCTGTGCCAGAGGGGCAAACACTGCTTCTCATCACAGGCGGAAAGGAAGTGAAGAGGCTCTCGCGGAGATCGAATGTACGGATTCTTTCGAATGTAGATGATGACGATCTCCCGATCCTCATGAGTGCCGCACGCCTCTACATTCAACCCTCCCTCTACGAGGGATTTGGCCTCCCTGTGCTCGAAGCGATGGCATGCGGCACCACGGTCGTTGCAAGTAATCGCACCAGTATTCCGGAAATCACCCAGGGAAATGCAGTGCTCGTCGAGCCAACCAAAGAAGGTCTGACCGAAGGAATTCGAGGAGCACTCTCACTATCAAATGATTCCGTGAAAGCAGCGGAACATGCACGCACATTCACATGGGGAAAAACTGCAGAAACTGTTTCCAAACAGTATGCAGATTTTTTTACATCGCACTCGTATTGATAGGGTATATAGTGCTTTCCGATGGATCGCATTTCCTTCCTCCTCCCCAAGGTTTTAGAGAAGCGCGGTATGAAAAACGAAGCCGATGCCTCGCTCCTTGTACATACTGCAAATATCTGGCTCTCCGAACACAGCGCACCAGAAGATGCAGAAGCAACAATTTTTAAAGAAGATGCCCTGATGATCGAATGCTCCTCTGCAGCTTCTTCCCAAGATTGTCATGCACTGAGCGAGGATTTGCTCTCATACCTACGCCAATCTTTTCCTCACATCCCACTCAAACGCATTGTATTGCTCCGGAAAAGAGAAAGGAGGTAGAATGGAGTGTTCCCCCCACTCATCTTATGAAAACCGTTTCCACTCTTCTTCTCCTTTCAGTATTCTTCGTTTTCCCTGCAATGACATTTGCAAACGGTGACGCATACCGAACACCTATGCGAGTACCAAAGGGTACCTCGCTCTATAACCCTCGCACCGGAGTGAGTGCGCGAGGCTCTCAGGCACACACAGAACCCATGCGAGAAGTCATGGGCATCACACGCAAAATTTCCCCAATGTCCCGACCCAGTGCACGTACGGTAGAAGCTTCCTCGAGGAATACGAAAAAGAAAGCAGTTATGAGCCGCGAAAAGAAGCTCGATCAGCTTGGAATCACACAGAAGCGCAATCGCTCCCAGTTTAAGGCGCCGCAAACAAGCGCTCCGGAGGGAAGCTTCATGGAGCCATAATTGCCGTTCGAGTCGTTTGACCCATTGGGAGCGGTTCTCTACACTCGCTTAAGACGAATGCTCGTGATCCGCTTCCAGCGCACCGGCCGAAAGAACATCCCTACCTTCCGCCTCGTTGTAGCTGAGAAGAGAGCAGCGGTGAAGGGAGGCAAGGTTCAGGAGTTCCTAGGGCAGTATCTGCCGGCCCGGAATCCTCATGTCTTCACGTACGAGAAGGATCGTGTGAAGCACTGGATCCAAATGGGTGCTGAGCCGAGTGATACCGTTGCGAGACTCTTGAAGAAGGATGGAATGCAGGGGATTGATCACTTCATCAAAACATATGCCAAGCAGAAGAAAAAGGGTGAAGAGCCAGTAGCGGCCGCTCCCAAGGCACCCGAGGCTCCAAAGGAAGTGGAGAAAGAAAGCAGTGACGAGGGAGAAAAAAAGGAGTAGCATAGCTGCCGCATGTGCGCCGCAGTAGCCGAGATACCGGGACTTGCATTCCTTCAGTACGTGATGGAGAACTTGGTGGAGGAGAAAGACACCCTCAAAGTAGAGGGGAGAATTGATGATCTTGGTGTGCTGCTCCTTGTGCAAGTGGGTCCGCGCGATATGGGGAAGTTGATCGGAAAGGGTGGGCAAACTGTCAAGGCGCTCCGTACTCTGATCCGGATTATCGGTGGTAACCTGAACCAGCGTATTAATTTAAAAATTCTAGAGCCCGGTTCTGATTCCTAACCCCCTTCCCATGCTCCGCGAACTTCTGGAAGAAGGTTCCATCACCGATATTGTTGCAACGTTCGTTGCACTTGCGATTATTGTGGCATTTGTCCTGAGCCTCGTCTTCATCATCGTGGGAGGCATCGCGTTCATCCTTTCTGCTGGCAATGAGGAGAAGATCAAGAACGCAATCCACACCATCCGCTACGCGATCATCGGATTTATCATTACATTCCTCGCGACATTCATTGTCTCCTGGATTGCGCGACTCCTGGATGTACCGTTCGAAATCTCGTTCTCCATGATCATGACCATCATGCGCGAGATTGCGGATAGTTTGAGTCGTTAGCGTTCTCTTCGAGCGAGCCCTGTACCAGAGCGCACTTCGCCGAACTCAGTACAGGCTCCGCGCGATCGGTACAGGGCGAGTCGAGAAGCATCAAAAAGTCATAGCTTCTCGACTACCCTTTTTGTTTTTTCATGCAGAGACTAGTCGCTTTATCGTCATATGAGGTGAATCGCTCGAAGAGAACACCAGGGCTCGCTCGAAGAAAACTCTGGTACGATATCGCCATACTTCCATTCCCTATAGTACAAGTGTCCGACTTCGGTGATTTTGAATTAGGCCCACCGCAGGAAGGCGGTGAAGCCGCGAGCGAAGGCTTAAGTGAGGAAGCGAAGCAGCGCTTTGCAGCGGCAGCAGCGGCCATGCAGCAGCTTCGACGTGATGAGAAGCGTGCGAAGAAGAAGGATAATCAGGTGGCAAAGACCATCATCCAGTTTTTGAATGATGATAAGTATGCACACCTCTTTAAGCTGATCGCACGACTCGTCTCCCGCAACTGCCCCAGTGTCTTCATCCTCGCGATTCTCTCCTTGATTAACGAGGACTGCATGAAGGCCGTACAGGAGTACTTTGCAGAACACGAGGAGAAGGATGCGCACCAGACGGTGGATGAAAGTATGCAGCTCATTGATGGAAAAGATCTGCACGAACGCACGAACCGCGAGCTCGTGGAATGGATCACTCTCCTCCAGATGGTCCTTGCGCACGAAGCAGAATCGATAATGGAGAGCCTTCTGATAGATCAGAAACACCTCGATGGTGCCGTATTGCAACTCACGATCTTCGTCCTTCAGGAATTCTTCAAAACGAGGGAGAAGAGAGATCTTCCCTACGAAAAGGCGCAGCCACTCACTGCATCCATACTCCAGGTTGTCTTTGAGCCGTTCCTCCATCATGCAGCAAAGAAGTCACTGCCTCAGGTGGAAGAAGATTGAATGAGAGGAAAATCCCTCAGGGGTGTCTGCTTCTCACACTCAATTTCTGCAAAAAATCGTATTCGATCCACAGGGATATCGAAGGAAACATTCTTGAGGAGTTTCATAATCTTCTTCTTATGAATGCGAAAATCGTGCGGCTTCCCTATGCGAGCAATGGTGATGTGTGGTGAGAAGGGCTGAATATTCGGCCACGGACAAAGTTTTTTGAGCTTCGCGAGTTCTTCTGAGCGAACAATCGTGAGCCAGAGCACGCGATCGAGCTTGGTCTTTGGATCAATCGATGTCTCCGCGGCAAGAACCTTGAGCACAAACGGAGAGGTGCGCTCTGCGATCTTTGCAACCCTCTTCACCATATCCTCGTATTCGATCTCCATCAGTTCCTGCCAAAAATAGAGAGTGAGGTGAGCGGTTTCCGGATTCTGAAAGCGGAGGATACCGTTGTAAGCCTGGAGTCGAACCTGGAGCTCTGTGAATCTCTCCCTCACCTCACCTTCGAGCGGAAGCGCGATGAATGCTCGCTTCAGAGGGAATGACATATCCTGCATGCTCCGGTATAATAGAGTGAAAACGAGACATGAAACTCAAAATTGGCATCATCGGCTCTGCGAGCGGTCCTCAGGTGGAAGACCAAAAGGCGGTTGCAAAGGCCAGGGAAATGGGACACGAAATAGGGAGGCGCGGCTACATCCTCATTAATGGGGCATGCCCGGGTATCCCGGATGAAGCCGCGATCGCAGCAAAACAAGCAGGGGGAATGGCGATTG
>DATDWC010000004.1:0-4033 GCA_035289805.1 Candidatus Peribacterales bacterium
TGCCGTAAATCCATCACCACAAAAATGAGGTGGTAGAGGAACACCGCAAAGAGGAACGCCACAACCCCAACCGAGATCGTCGTCACAAGCAGAAGTACATCACCGAGTGTCTGAATCATACAAAGTACCTTATAATAGAAGAGGAATGCTGCGCAAGGCCGCTCAAACTTTATGGCTTCTGCCGCAAGAGATTGCGATTTTTCTGATCACGATCTACCAGCGAACACTCTCGCCTGATCACGGGATGATGAAGGTATTCTACCCGTATGGGTTCTGCCCAAAGTATCCGACCTGCTCGGAATACGCGCGAAGCGCGATAAAAAATCGGGGGTTCATCGCCGGCGGATTCTCCGCACTCCTCCGCATTGTAACGTGCCATCCCTGGACTACTCCTCATCCACAGAGACTTCTTCATGCTGCATCCTCCGCTTCTTCCGTAGCATCGCAGCCCAACCCTCAGGCACGGGAAAATTGAGTGCCTGGAAAATGCGTATTGCCTCCTTTAGCTCCAGCCTGTGCCCCGTCCGGTTTACTTCATAGGTGGGTACGTGGAAGCTCGCAATGCGGCGAATCACTGAGGATTCTTGATCATGAAGCATTTTTCGTAATTTCTCAAAAGAAGAGAATTCCACAGACTGATGAAATTCTAATTCCTCCCGAACCTCTTTCTGTTCGAGAATCGAACCGATAACGATGGTGAGGAGACGGCATTGCCTTTCGAAGTTGCGGGGCACGTCATGGAGGAGACTCGAATCTCCATTGCGCTCTCTTAGCTCCTCACGAGCTTCCCAAAGAACAACACTTATTGCCTTTGGGAACAATTCCGCGATCTCTCTCCAGCGATCATGAGTATGAATGCATTCCTCCTGAACAATGGCACGGAGCGCTGCATAATACCTCTCCCGATGCGGGCGTGCAGCCTTGGCAACGGGAACTATCCCCTCAAGGAACTGTGCCACCTGGATCACTTGCTCTATACGAATCTCTTTACACGAAAGTAACACCTCGGGGGCTATTCCTGCTTCTGGCACCTCTTCCTCATCATCGTCATCTGGCACTTTTCCTTTGGGTTCCTGCTTACTCGCTTTTTTTCGTAGTTCCCATTCCTCCATGTACTTTATTTCTTTTTGTTTATAGAGCTCATATTGGGATGCATCGAGAACAATCTGGCGCTCCTGATCTTTATGATACTTCGAGGACTCGATCCCGGCATCTGCACACCGGGCATGCAATATAACCCGGTATCCTCGATAGTGATTGAGCATGAACATTCCTTCAGCAAGTCGGGCAGCATCAAAATGCTGATCTGACTGATACGCATCGATCATCGCCATGAGATCGCAGAAGAGTACTAGGGCTTCCTGAGGGGTCACAGTGACCTCTCTCGTTTTTTCATCCTGCTCCCTCGTGCGTTGCTCAGCTCTCAGGAAATCCTCAATGGCAAGCTCAGCCTCGGTGGAAGCAGTGGAAGCAGGAGGAGGTGACTCTAATCCCGGTTCGGACTCCGTGGATGGTTGCTCCGAAGAAAAAGCTGCGATCCAACGGATTCTTTCGCGTTGTTCCATTCTTACGAGCAACTCTTCCGGAGCATCGAGTTCCCCTTCATCATCGTTCAAAGCGGCTTCCGTATCATTCACATCCTGCACCGAAGAAGCGAGATCTCCCAAAGGAAGAGTGGGACCAGAGGGTACTGGAGAGTTGCTATCACGTTTCTGCACCACTCTCTGCAAGAGAGTACGTATCTGCGGAAGATGGCTGAACCAGGGAGAAAAGATTGCATCGCTCTCCTTGCAGAGCAAGATCGCTCTTGCACGGAAAATCGACTGCTGCACAAATTCCTCTAAAATTCCGCTTACGTGCGGATTCCGTACGAAGAACCCTGGGAGAATCCCACGTTGCAGAGGAGAGAGTTCACCAGCAAAAAGACGAAATAGTACTCTGCGAACCTCGGCATCATCACACGATCTTGCCATGAGAAGTGTTTGAATGTCTCTATTCCTCCTTTCCTTTTGCTCCTTACCGAGCGTATCACCGGAGCAGCGCTCAGGGTTTTTTCTTTTAGCCATGGGAACTCATGGTAGCAAGAACCGCTCTCCCATGAACAAAAATGGCTGAAATTTTTCCTCATTCTCCCCTCTTTCTGTTTGTTCCTTTCCGTTCGCTAGCGTAGAGTCTCCCCGTAAGTCATGACCCCCGAGGAACAACACCAAGCCCATACCTTCCGATCTCTCAACGTACCGGAGACTTTGTTAAAGGTGCTTGATAAGCAGGAAATCACGATTCCAACACCAATCCAGCACCAGGCGATCCCGGCGCTGATGGAGAAGAAGGATATCGTCGGCATTGCGCAGACTGGTACGGGGAAGACCTTTGCATTCGGGCTCCCGATGCTGACCCACCTCTCGAATGGACCGGGGAGAGCCCTGATTCTCGTCCCCACACGTGAGCTCGCATATCAAATTGAGGATTCCCTAAAAGCTCTTGCGGCGGCGGTTGGCATACGCACTGCGGTGTTCGTCGGTGGCGCTTCCATGCATCTCCAGATCAGAGCGATTAAAGCGAATCCAAGAATTCTCGTCGCAACACCTGGCCGTCTCAATGATCACCTCATGCAGAGAACAGTGACCTTGCGCGAAGTGAGTATTCTCGTACTGGATGAAGCAGATCAAATGTTTGATATGGGATTTAAGCCGCAAATTGAAAAGATTATCGCGCAGGTTCCAAAAGAGCGGCAAACCATGCTCTTCTCCGCAACTATGCCAAAGGAAATCCTCTCGCTTGCAACGCACCACATGAAGCTTCCGCTTAGGATCGAAGTTGCCCCCTCCGGCACCACCGTGGCAAAAATTGAACAGGAAATTTTCATCGTGCAGAGGGCGGATAAGCTCCGTCTCCTTGAATCACTCCTCAAAGAGTACGCGGGGACTGTGCTCGTCTTCTCCCGCACGAAGCACGGGGCAAAGAAGATCGCATCATCGATCCGCACCATGGGCCACACCTCCGCCGAAATTCATTCCAATCGATCACTCGGGCAGCGCAAGGAAGCACTCCAGGGATTTAAGGATGGAAAATACCGGATTCTCGTTGCAACCGATATCGCGGCACGGGGAATTCACGTGACAGGGATTGAGCTTGTGATCAACTTTGATCTTCCCGACGATTCCGAGGATTACGTCCACCGCATCGGCCGCACAGGTCGTGCAGGTGAGGAAGGCCGCGCGATTTCCTTTGCAACACCCGATCAGCAGAACGATATTCGCAGCATCGAACGACTCATCCGCTCCCCCATTAAAAGGCGTCCACTCCCCTCTGAGCTTCCACCTCCCCGCGCCTCTGCGCGAGGAGCAGATCACGAGGAACGTGATTTTGACCGTCCACGCCGTTCACAGGGAGCAAGCCGAGGCGGAAACCGTGGAGGGAGGGGTGGAAGAAGTGGGGGCAGCAGAGGAGGACGCGGAGGGTTCTCGCGAGGGAGGAGATAAATCATGGGAAAATCCAGAGCCATTGTTGATCTTTGACGAGAGGAGCTATACTGAAAATCACTCACTTCCTTCTTTTCTTTTCTATGAATTCACAAAAACTTGCAGCGGGTGCCGCCGCTCTCATGATGTTCGTTTCGATCACTGCATTCGCGGAGAACGGTGATACATCGACATCCTCCTCATCATCTTCATCCTCCTCAGTGAGCTCTTCCTCATCGATCAAGAGTAACCGCAGTGGAGGGAAGAAATCGAGGTTGAATAATAAGATGACCAAGGTCATGGAAAAAACAAAGCTGGATCTCGCCTGCGTGCAGACCGCGGTTTCGACCCGTGAAGCTTCTCTCATCACGGCACTCACAAGTAGAAAAGATGCTCTGGTTACAGCCTGGGGTACTCCCGATGCAGCGGCCAGGAAGAGCGCACTCAAAGGCGCCTGGAGCGCCTACAAAGTTTCGCGGAAGGCTGCATGGAAAACTTTCAAGGAGACTGTGAAGAGTAACTGCAGAGTGACGGATCTTGGGGATGATGCAGGACAGGGCGATGGTGAATAA
>DATDWC010000005.1:0-5844 GCA_035289805.1 Candidatus Peribacterales bacterium
TCAAGCGCCTGCTCGAGTGTCATCGGTCGCACAGGAACAAGGTTGATTGCTTCGTCAGCCCCCGAAGAGCGCATGTTGCTCAGCTTCTTTTCTTTTGTAGGGTTCACGGGGATATCCTCGGATTTTGCGCTCTCGCCGATAATCATCCCTTCGTAGACGAGGGTCTGCGGCGTGATGAAGAGGAAACCGCGTTCCTGAAGGTTCCAGAGGGCGAATGCCACGGCTTCGCCCGTGATCATGCTGATGATGGAGCCGCGGGTGCGGCCGGGGATCGCTCCCTTTTCCGGTTCGAACCGGAGGAACGAATGGCTGAGGATTCCTTCCCCCTTCGTTTCGATGATGAAGTCGCCACGGAATCCGAGGAGCCCGCGCGTGGGGATCAAAAATTCCATGCGCGTGTGTCCGTCCTTACTGCGCATATCCTGCATCAATCCTCCTCTGCGGCCGAGCATCGTGATGACGGAGCCGCTTGTTTCGTCGGGCGTATCGATGATCACCTGTTCAACGGGTTCGTGCCGTTTCCCGTTGATCTCGCGGAAAATGACTTCTGGGCGCGATACCTGGAGCTCAAATCCTTCGCGGCGCATGGCTTCGATCAAAACTGCAAGATGGAGCTCTCCGCGACCAGAGACTTTGTAGCTATCTGTTCCGACAATCGGTTCCACATGGAGACCAACGTTTACTTCGCGCTCACGCTCGAGTCTTGCACGGATATGGCGAGTGGTGAGGAGCGTGCCTTCCTTTCCTGCAAAGGGGGAATTATTCACAAGGAAGTTCATGCTGATCGTTGGGGGATCCACGATGATCGCGGGCAGCGGTTCCACATCACTTGATCCTGCTATCGTTTCGCCGACGTAGATATCCGGAATACCGGCGATAGTTGCGATATCACCTGCTAAGGCTTCCTGTACTTCTTTCTTCTTTAAGCCATCCGCAAGGAATATTTTTGTAATTTTTCCTGTGCGCTTGGTGCCATCTGTTGCTATCACGGTGACTATTTGTCCTACTTTTGCCACACCTTCATAAATTCTGCCGATGCCCATACGGCCGACGTAATCATCGTAGGCAAGACTCGAGGGTTGCATGCGAAGCGGCGTATTGGTGATCGCTGGGGCCTTAGTGACATGTTCCAGAATGAGATCGAAGAGGGGAGTTAAATCCGTGCTCTTTTCATCGAGTTTTCGTTTTGCGATTCCCTCGCGGGCTATGGTGAAGATATACGGAAAATCGAGCTGTTCATCACTTGCTCCAAGCACTCCAAAGAGATCGAAAACTTGATCCACCACAGCGAGTGGTTCCGCTGCCGGCTTATCAATCTTATTAATCACGACGATCGGTCGGATGCCAAGCTCCAACGACTTCTTCAGCACGAACTTGGTCTGTGGCATCGGACCCTCCTGTGCATCTACGAGGAGGAGGACACAATCAATCATGCGCAGGATTCGCTCTACCTCACTTCCAAAATCCGCGTGGCCCGGCGTATCCACAATATTGATCTTGGTATCTTTGTAGTGAATCGATGTGTTCTTTGCGTAGATTGTGATGCCACGCTCTCGCTCCTGCTCGTTACTATCCATCGCTAGCTCCTGCACTTCTTCGTGCGCGGCGTAAGCACCGCCCTGTTTGAGGAGTGCATCCACGAGAGTGGTTTTCCCATGGTCCACGTGGGCTATGATGGCGATATTACGAATGTCCATAATGAGGGGGAGCGACTTGCCCCGCGAAGCGCGCTTCGACTGTGCTCAGCACAAGCTCCGCGCGAAGTGGGGTGATGGCAATGTTGCGGATATCCATGCAAAGAGCGCTTATTCTACAGGATGATGGGAGAATGGGTAGGGGAATGGTTACTGTTTTTGCACGTTTCCATTGGTTCCGTTTGAAAGGCTCCCGAGGAATGGCAGTGGCAATCCGCGGCTTCTGCGTACGTAACACCATGCTACGAGTGCTGCAATGAGGAGCACCATCACCAGCGTGAGAACGGTTTCCGCAGTTTCCAGTCCTCGCATCATTCCAATAATCACATCGGTGCCATAGAACCCGACGAGCACGAACGAGAGATCCCGCACGAAGCACCCAAGGAAGGTGACAGCGATGAATGTGTGGAGGCGGATCCTGATGACCCCGCAGAGGATCGAGATTGGGGCGCTCGGGATTGCAGGGATTGCCCGAAGGAAGAAGAGTAGAACATCATCCTTCCATCCTTTACCAAGTCTATCCCCGAGATGTTCCACTGCCTTATGCGATAGGCCAAGTTTTTTTCCCCAATGCCCGAGGACAAGATCCTCCAGTTTATCGCCGATAACGTAGAGCACCCATGCACCAATTGTCTTTCCAAGCGATCCCAGGAAGGCAAGGAGGAAGAGCGAGGGCAGCGTGTAGCCACGCGTTGCGGCAACCATCCCTGCGACCGCCATCACCACAAACGAAGGGATAGGCGCAATTACCTCCTCTGTGATGGATCCAAGGAATACAAACCACTCGAGCGGCATGCCTGCCGCAAGATTCTGGAAGAAGGAAAGAAGGTGAAGAAACACGGGCGAGAGTGTACGGGAGCTTTGGATCCCTTGGAAACACTATTCCCGGTATATCCCGCGAATTTCGAACAATAACCAGTAGCCGATGAGTATCCCAATGACACCTCCAATTGCGCCGCCGTAGCTTAAGAGCAGATTGATGATCACCGTGGTGGTGGAGAGCGTGTTAGCGTAGAAGAGGAAATTCCATCCTTTCTTCCGACGTGCTTGCAACGGTTTAAAAGCAAGAACCTGAAGCACAGAAGCAATGCCACCAATCACGAGCGTCACGATCGCGACGGGGTACATTGTTCTGATTCCGGGGATGACGACGTTGTGAGGAATGGCAGAGAACATCGAGAGCATATTGAAGATGCTGAAAATCCCAAGAATACCAATGATGCCAAAGATAAGTGCGGCCCATGGTGCAATCGTCGCAAGACCCTGACGAATGTTCTCAGGGAGGTGCGGTGCTTTTCCAAAGAGAGGTGCCATCCAGGTTTCCAGCGCATTCATCTGCTTTTCAGCATGTGCCTTCCATGAGGAACCTGTGGGTGGAGTATCCATGAAGAGGAGGGGGAGGAAAGAACCTATGCAGAATATTCTGGGGGAGAGCAGCCTGGCAAATTTCTTCTTTCAAAAAAAGAGGGGCATATGCCCCTCTTCTTATTGAGAGCGGGTTAGATTAACCGCGTTCCGCCATAAAGCATTCGCGGCAGAGGACAGGCTTTCCGCCTTCCTCGACTGGGCGAGGCTTGAATGGCACCTGGCACGAGGCACCGCATTTTGCACACACGGCATCGTGCATCTGGCGCTGACCGCCGCCATTGCGGTCGGTTTTGCGCTTATCGCGGCAAGCCTTGCACCGCTGTGGAGCGGAAAGGTCTTTGCTCGCATAGAATTCCTGTTCGCCCTCCGTGAAGACGAACGTTGCGCCGCAGTCGCGGCAGGTGATCTCCTGATCAGCCATAAGAGTAAAAAAAGAAGGAAGTAATGACAGTTCCTTCTCGTAAACCACGAATGGCACTCTGAAGGATGCTGTTTTAAGCATTATGAATGTTCGTATGGGAATGTCAACGCTTTTTGGCTGTTTTTGAAGCCATGAAAGGCGTGATCTTTCGATATTTGTGAGGATGAGAACCCTCCCCCTTATGGAATTTTTTTTGAAATTCTGCTATTATGGGGAGATTCATACATCCAATGAAGAATCCTATTCATTCCCCACACCACCTGCATAAAGCAGCTGTGAGCATGTGCCTTGCAGGGATTCTCTTCTTTCTCTACGGGGTTATTGTGAGCGTGCCGGAGTTTTTTAATGGAGCGTTGTTTCTCCGCGCGTCACTTCTTCCTCACAATGATCCCTCTCCTGCACTCATTGGCATTGATCCCATGAGTGGGAGGGGAGTGTTCTTCCTTGCAATAGTGCTGATCGTCATCGGTGCTACGATTGATGTGTGGCGAAGATTGCACCACGAAGAGTGGAAGTCTTTGTGAGCTGTTCATAGGCAGGGGAGTTTAGAAGGTATGCTTCTTTCCTAAATCATCCCTGTGGTACTTTCCGAATTCCGCGATGTTCTGCACGATCTCATTTTTTACTACGGGCCCATCAATGCAGAGTCGAATGCCAAGCGGATCCACGACGCAGTTACCACAGAGGCCATAGCCACACTTCATGTAGCGCTCCAGGCTCATCGCGCAGTCTACTTTCTTTGCTACACAGATATCGGAGATGCGCTTCATCATCATTTCTGGACCGCAGGCGAAGACAGAGATTGGGTTAGGGCTTGGGCTGGGGTTGAGATTGAGGAGCTTCTCGAGAACTTCTGTGTTGTAGCCTTTATACCCCATTGATCCATCATCCGTTGCGATGTGGAGAGTGGTGTTCTTGAGTCCTTTGATTTCCTCAAGATAGAGGAGATGTTCCTTTCCTCTCGCACCGACCACAAAGTCGATCGTGCAGTTATCCTTGATTGCTTCATTTGCTACAAAGTACATAGGAGCAGCTCCATAGCCGCCGGCCATGAGAATAAGGCGCTGATCCTTTTGCCATGTGTAATGTGTGCCAAACGGTCCTCGCAGTCCAACGAGATCTCCTTCGTTCAGTTTGAAGAGCTCTTTCGTCATATCACCAACATCGAAGAAGGTGATTTTGAGTTCTTCACCATCATCCATGGCAATGCTCATCGGCACTTCGTCGAAGCCTGGGAGCCACGTCATCACAAATTGACCGGGCTTTGCGCCAAAGCTGAGAGGGAAGGTGAAGGTCTTTACGTGCTCGGTCTCCTGAACAATCTTTGCGATGCGATACGTTCTCGGAAGCCGGTCCTCGAGCGGAATTTCCTTCATGCGTGCTTCATGGAAGTCCCCTTGATACCGCGCTTGATGAGCTCCCGCTGCATTGCCCCCGTGAGTTCTGAGATTTCTTTGATCCCTTCGCTTGTGCACCAGGAATCCATATCTTTTGCGATTTTCGCAAAGAGGTCTGCCCCGTGATCTGCGAGTGCAGTGCCGATGCCAACGAGTGATGCACCTGCGAGCATGAGCTCAATTGCATCTTCTGCAGTGTAGACTCCTCCCGTGCCGATAATTGGTACTTTCCCCTCCGTTGCTTCGTAGATTTCTGCAATGCACCGCACCGCAATCGGTTTAAGCGCAGGACCGGAGAGTCCTCCCTTGTGCGCAGCGAGGATTGGCATGCGACTCCGTAAATCAATTGCCATCCCCGGACCCACAGTATTGATTGCGGTGATCCCATCGGCACCTGCTCTCACCGCCGCCGCCGCGATCTCGCCGATATTGGGGACATTCGGTGTGAGCTTTACGAACATGGGGATCTTCCCGATCTCCTTCTTCACACTCTTCAAGATATCTTCTACCTCCTTCTCATCCTCTGCGAACAACTTCCCGCGCAGCTTGAGGAATGTGGGAGTGGAGAGATTTACCTCAAAGGCATCGGGTTTGAATGGTGCAATCTCTCGCGCAATCGCAGAGAACTCTTCAGCGGAAAGTCCAACGATATTTACAATCAGGGGAACCGGATGTTCTTTCATGTACTCTCCAATTTCCTCACGCGACTTCACAGGGCCTGCATCCGGCACACCCACGGCATTCAGCATCCAGTGCTCGGTCGAAATGATCGTTGGATTTGGGTTCCCCTTGTGCTCATGTGGCCAGAGAGATTTTGTAGTCACAGCCCCCGCTCCACCCCGTGCTACTTCCTTCCAGCTACTTGCTGTGATTCCCCAAATACCGGAGGCAAGGACGAGAGGGTTTTTAAAGTGGATGCCGAGGATCTCTTGAGAGAGGTTCACTAAGCGCTAGTGTAGCAGGA
>DATDWC010000006.1:0-10812 GCA_035289805.1 Candidatus Peribacterales bacterium
CGAGGAAAGATAGCGTTTCCATGTGTCCTACTACTGACAGAGAAACGTCTACTCCTTCGGCTGATCCTGCGAAAAAACTCATTCAGGAAGTTTGGGATGTTGTGCCGCGAATACTCACAGCAGAAGAAGCTATGAAATACATGGAGGAAATCGACCCCAATCTATTTCCAATGCATGGTCGGCATCTTGCTCAACTCAAAAGAGCCAAACATAGAGACTCCTTTTCCGAGGAAAGACACCACGCCATTGGAGAGGCAGCTGCTCTGCTCATGCATAATGTTCTGAAACGGTGTACAGAAACACGGGATTCCGCCAAACTTCTCTTTTGGGAAGAACCGCAAAAAATGAGTGTGGGAAGACTCACATTTGATTTTGAGAAGAGCGGGAATATTTCAATTAGAGATGCGCATCGCTGGGGGGAGAAGAAATGTGCTGAATTCGATGCCTGCCTGCTCAATGAGCACGGATCGCTCTGTTTCATCGATGTGACGGCGTCGGAAAGAGCTTTAAAGAAGAAATACGATTTGCACCACCAACGTGATGTGGGGAATGTCCTCAGGCTCATCCAAAGAGAATGCAACTCTGTGGCTTCTCTCATTCATCTGTATATTGCCGATACGCATTCCTGGCCGAGAAAGGGAGATTCTCTTGAACTGAATACTGGAGTATGGAGGGCGCGTACTTTGATAGAAAGTATTGCCACAAATCTTAATGACATAGCGAATCACTCCTAGAAATCTAGGAATTACATGCTCAAGAACAGTACAATACCCCCATGCTACGTACCCACACCTGCGGCGAACTCAATAAAAGTCTTGCAGGAGCAGAAGTAACGCTCTGTGGCTGGGTGCATCGCAGGCGCGATCACGGAGGACTCATCTTCGTCGATCTCCGCGACCGCTACGGGTTCACTCAAATCGTCTTTGATCCGGAGGATTCCGCGAGGGAAGTTTTTACGACCGCGGAAACGATCCGGCCAGAGTGGGTACTCAAGATTACGGGCAAAGTTCGACCAAGGATCGAGGGAGCTGTCAGAGAAGAAAATCCAACAGGGGCGATCGAAGTACTGATCTCCGGAATCGAGATCTTGAACGAAGCCAAAACGCCGCCATTCGAGATCGATATCGAAAAAACGGTGAACGAGGAGGCTCGTCTCGAGTATCGCTATCTTGATCTCCGACGTCCACGCATGCAGAGGAATGTCCTCATGCGCCATAAGCTCCTGCAGGCAGTGCGAAAGTACTTCTACGATCGCGAGTTCGTTGAGGTCGAAACTCCTATTCTCATCAAAGGAACTCCCGAGGGCGCGCGCGAATACTTAGTACCCTCCCGCCTCCACCATGGAGAATTCTATGTGCTCCCCCAGAGCCCGCAGCAACTCAAGCAACTCACGATGATTGCGGGCTTAGACCGCTACATGCAAATCGCACGCTGCTTCCGCGATGAGGATCAGAGAGGGGATAGGCAGCCTGAGTTCACGCAGGTGGATGTGGAAATGTCGTTTGTTACTGCAGAGGATATTATGAAGATTACGGAAGATGGGCTTGGCTCTCTTACCAAAGAACTTCGTCCAGATGTGAAGATCAAACAAACCCCCTTCCCTCATCTCACCTACGATGAAGCAATGCATACGTATGGCAGCGATAAGCCAGATCTGCGCTATGAGCTCACCTTTACTGATGTCACGGAACTCAGCCGCAAATGTGGATTTGGAGTCTTTGCAGGAGTGGTGGACCAGGGCGGAATCGTAAAAGTGATGCGAGTGCCAAATGGTGCTGCAATGAGCCGGAAGGAGATTGATGAACTCACGGAAGTTGCAAAGATCTACGGGGCGAAGGGACTAGCATGGATCAAAGTAGGGGAGAAAGAACACGAAGGCGTGCCTGTTTTAAAGCTGGGAGCAGAACTCACTGCAAAAATTGTCCAAGAGGCAAAAGCTATAAAGGGGGATCTCCTCCTTTTTGCGGCAGATCAATTTCGTACGGCATGCGAAAGCCTGGGAGCCGTTCGAGTCGAAATCGCAAAGCGCCAAAATCTCATTGATCCGAAAATCTGGAGCTACGTGTGGATCACGGATTTCCCCATGTTCGAAAGAGATAAAGAGACGGGAGAGCTCGCAGCTATGCATCACCCGTTCACAAGGCCGAATAGAGATTCGGTCGAAATTCTCAAAAAAAAACCTCTAGAAGCAAAAGCAGAAGCCTACGATGTTGCCTTAAACGGCTATGAGATTGCAGGTGGCTCCATTCGTATTCACGAAGGAAAATTGCAGAAGCAGATCTTCGATATTCTGGGAGTAACGGATAAAGATGCGGAACGCCGCTTCGGGCATATGCTGCGCGCATTTGAATTCGGGGCGCCTCCGCACGGGGGCATTGCCTGGGGCTTCGATCGTCTCTGCATGCTCTTCTGCGATGAGCCAAATATCCGCGAGGTCATTGTGTATCCCAAGGATCAGAAGGCAAAAGATCTGATGCTTGGAGCCCCAACCCCAATTCCTGAGAAGCAGCTCAAAGAACTAGGAGTACAGATCCTCAAGAAATAGTAAGATAGAAGTAAGCCGGGGTGGCGAAATGGCAGACGCGTCAGCCTTAGGAGCTGATGTCCGCAAGGATGTAGAGGTTCGAGTCCTCTCCCCGGCACCATCCGGCTTCGTGCCCTCTGGGGCACTACGCCGCGATGATGCGTCGAGACAGAAAGTATTGAGCCGGATGCCACGGCGTAATCCGCAGACGGAGCCGGGCATCAATGGCACCATCAAAGAGATAGCTTACGCAATATTTTTGAACTGATCTGCCTGCCTCCCATCTTCGGAAATGATCGTGGGATTTGGCTTATCTACTTTGATATCTGCAATATCTTCCGAGGAAGATTCTGCATCGAAGTTATCGCCGGGAGAGCTCTCAAATTTTTCCGTTGGCTCTGTAAATCCAGGACCAAAGTACCCATCTTTCTCTACAAACCGATCAATGGTGATCGATACGCTCCCATCAGGAGCCCTTGTTGGCTGCATACCACGTTTCCCTGCAAAACCCTCCACCGTGGTGAGATCTTTCTCTGCATCCTCTGTGCTCGTGAGAGGCGAAGGCCGAAGGACGAAACTCGTTTTATCCGGACTGAGATCGACTGCTAAATCGTAACCGTAGCGATCCATACGCTCCTGGATATCTTTCTGCCATTCGAGCTTCTGTTCTATATCTTCAGTGGCTTCAGCCACTGGCTCTTCCGATGCGGGAGCTTCTGGTTCTGTTTTCTTCTCAAGGGAAGTCTGCGCCACAAGATCGAGAGAGGATTGTAGTTTCTGTAATCCCTCCTCACTGAAGAGTGTTGGTGGAACACCTTCTAACTGAAGAGTTCCTGCTTCCTTATTCGCTGTTACTTTTATTCCTTGTGATTCGAAGAATGTGCTCAATGTCTTCATTGCACCTTCACTCTTCAATGCATCTTGGAATGTCACTACTAGATCATCTCCATCACCCTTCAGTTCTACATTAGTAACAGCTTGCTTCTCGGGTGTGAGGCCGCTCGCTTTTGTTGCCTTTTCCCATCCCTCTTTCACCACGCCTTCGCGACGCTGCTGCTCTTTTTCGAGCGCTGTTTTTCGTTCCATATTTTTTTCCACGTCTGTAAGTTTCGTATTCAAATCCTGCATTTGCTTCATAACATCTCCTCGCTCTGTTGCATCAGTGCTCCCATCGAGCTTTTTCCCAAGCTCCTGGAGCTGTGCCTCAAGCTCTGTTTCCTGTTTTGCGGGATCTCCAAGTTTTTCTGCTTCGGCTTTCGGATTCTGAACGTTCTTTACATCCTGCCCTGCTTCCGTCGGCTTTTCCCCAGATTCCGTTGGAGTGGAAGGCGCTGCAGCCGGTCCACTTGTCAAAGAATTAGGACTTTGCGCTGGACCCTGTCCAAACATTTCCTTTATTGATTTCACCAATGCTGCAAGTGCCTGCAGACCGCGTGCCAAGGACTCAGCATCTTTTTGAGAGATACCTAATCCTCTCATTGAGTCAGCAAGCTTCTGCCCATCCTCGGAAAGCGGCTCTTTCTTCTCGTTTGTCTCCTTGTTTTCCTGCTTTTTATTCTGTGCCCCCTCTCCTTCTCCCTCTACTTTTTTCGTTCCTGCTGTTGCCGCCTCCTCAGTCACATCTGCAACAGCTTTCCCTGCACCTGCCTCAGGGGAAAGAGTAGAGAGTTCCCGCTTTTTTGATGCGATCTGATCGCGAATTTCCGCTGCTGTCGTACTCTCTTCACCTTCAATTTTTCCTACTTCCTGGAGCTGCTGCTCCAGTGTGCCAATTTGCTTTTGGAGATCTTCCGTAGCTTGTTTTCGGTTTGCTACCGCATCTGCTTCTGCTTTGTTCTGGAGCTCTTGTGCTGCATTTGGGACATCCGCGGGTGTATCCACCGTTTCCGGAGCATCTGGTGCAGATTGTTCGGCTTCCGCCTTTACCTCTGGGCCTTGCGGCACCTCGGGTGTGGCTTGCTGAAAGCTGAACGCGAGGCGATGCTCACGGATGCCCTGGGAAGAGGATGAGGAAAAGTGATGTGTGTGTGTTTCCATACGAGGAAGTTTAGGAAAGAGAGAACATAGAAGCGGCGAGATGGTTGAGTGAACGCTCCTCCTGCAGCCGACTCTGCTCCTCAATATCTTTCATAGATTCCTGGTGGTAGCGATGAATCCGGATGCGGAGATCTTCCATGTAGACGTCGTACACTTGATGAAACTTTGCGAATGCCTTGTTGTAGCGCTTCTTCCTCTGTTCCCATTCTGCAGGCGTTTCGTTTTTGTACTTCTCATTGAGCGTAGGAATGACAGAAGAGAGGAGCTCTGGCTCGATCTCACCCATGATGGAATCATAGATTGCCTTCCCTGAAGGAATCTTGGGGAGAACGCGCACGGCAGCAGCGATTTGTTTTGCGAAGGTCATGGTGTTTATTTTCTACCTTTATTATACATTATTTTGTACTTGTAATCAACATTGGGTCGGACTAGACTGCTCTCACATCACCGCTATCCAGAGCGACGTCGAAGGGATCTGGCCCGCGAGTAGACGTCCCCCAACCATCCATTATGGAAACGGTGGGAAATCCAGCCCCAATCGGGGAGAGATAGTCCTACGGCACTCTTCCCTCAAGATCCAGGAAGAGTTTTTTCTGAAGATATCTCCTTTACCTCTATACCTCCTTACCCGTTTCTCTCCATGTCCTACCTCTTCACCTCGGAATCCGTCACGGAAGGCCATCCCGATAAAATGTGCGATCAGATCAGCGATGGTGTACTCGATTACGCGCTCTCCAAAGACCCAAAGTCGCATGTTGCCTGCGAGGTATTGGTCACAACAGGTCTCGTGGTTGTCGCGGGAGAAATTAAAACGAGTACCTACATCCCGCTTGCAGAGATCGCACGCAATACGATCCGGGATATCGGCTACAACGATGCGACGTATGGATTTGATCACAAGGCATGTGCCGTAGTTGTTTCGGTAGGGGAACAGAGCGCGGATATTGATCAGGGTGTGACGGAGGGGGCAGGTCTCCATAAGGAACAGGGTGCGGGTGATCAGGGACTCATGTTTGGCTACGCATGCGACGAAACTCCGGAGCTCATGCCGCTTCCAATCAGCCTTGCTCACAAGCTCACGAAGAAACTTGCAGATGTACGAAAGAAGAATGGCCTCAACTACCTCCGCCCCGATGGCAAGAGTCAGGTGACTATTGAGTACGATGACAATGGGCAACCCGTGCGCGTGAGTACGGTGGTGATCTCCACGCAGCATAGGGAAGACGTCTCTCACGAGCAGATTTGCGAGGATGTTCGCTCCCACATTATTGAGCCTGTGTGTGGGGAGTACTTGGATAGCGAGACTATCTACCACATCAACCCCACTGGTCGCTTTGTGATTGGTGGCCCCCCGGGGGATTGCGGCCTCACTGGTCGGAAGATCATTGTGGATACCTACGGCGGCATGGGACGACATGGCGGTGGAGCATTCTCTGGCAAAGATCCAAGTAAGGTGGATCGCTCCGCAGCATATGCGGCGAGATGGGTAGCAAAGCACATCGTGAAGGCCGGACTCGCGAAGCGCGCAGAAGTGCAGGTTGCCTATGCGATCGGCGTTGCAGCTCCGGTATCAATCCACGTGAACACCTTTGGGACGGGAACAGTAGATGATCGTCTGCTCGAGAAGGGAGTGACAGAGGTTTTTGATCTTCGACCGGCGTCCATCATCCATGATCTCGATCTCCTCAAGCCTCAGTACAAAAATCTCGCAGCGTACGGACACATGGGTCGTGAGGATCTTGGGGTGAAGTGGGAATCTTGCGATCGTGTTGAGGCGCTCCAGAAAGCAGCTCACACAAGCGGGAAACTCACTGCGGTGAGAACGTAATTACAGCCCCTTCCCCTTCCTCTTTTCCTCCCACTCGGAAACTTTTTCTACGGGGAGAATGTGTGTACTTGGGTAGTAGTACTGCAGGATATCCTCTGCTATCTTTCCCTCATTCGCCTGACCTTCTGCACCGCATCCACTCATGCCCACACCGTGACCGGAGTTCTGCATGCCTTTGCACCACGGATCAGGTTTGCTATCGAGGTAGGGGGTGTTCATCCAACCCCACACATCTGTTGCAGATTTCGTCTGTCCATCATCACTCGAGAAGTACGGAGGCTTCACTAATTTTCTCTGCCAGGCGATCACCTTGGAGGTGGTATCTTGAACAGCCTGAACCCAGCGGGGATTCTTCTCTTCGAAGAACACCCCACCGTATGCCTGGAACTCACGGGGATCATCAGAGCCATCGTACGGCTTCCCGGGGAATTTTCGCTGTGGTGAGAGGACGTAGTAGAGTGCATAGGAGCGCGCAGCAATAGCGAATGCCCGCTGCTTTTCCCATGGTTCGGAATCGGGTTCCTCTGCAAGTCCTGCGAGGTATTCCTCTATTCCAAGCTCATTAATGAATGTCATGGTTCCATTAATGATGCGACACTCCAGAGTACCGCGGAAGCGATTGGTGCTCTTCTCTTGTGTCATGATGGTGAGGAAGTTCCGATCCACTGTCGGAGTGAATCGCATGACATCGGCAAGCAAATTTCCATTTGCAGTCGATACCTTACATTTATCCTGCTCGATGCTGAGGTGCGCTGGGCCATTTTCCAGTATCACTCCACCTAGCCCATCGATCCGCATCGTGACAGGTGATGTGATGATGGCGGAATTTTTTCCATAGGTAAGGCGGATTCGAACATCCGTTGGTTGTTTTGTGCGTGTGGCGGGAGGAGCACGGCGTTCCAAGCGCGAGGAGCGCAGAGCCCGTCGCTCCGTGATCAGATTTTCGGGGGACACCGTCCTCATGGATCGGGGGGGAGTAGCAGCTTGCCCCCTTTTCGATTCCACCAGGAATTTTCCATGGGGCCGTACCGTGAGCAGGAAGGGAATATCCCCGATTGAGAGAGTGTACTCACCCTCAGTTTTAGGTGCGATGAGGATGAGCTTCATATCCATCGATTGGTAGGCAGCGAGCGAAACGGGAGAGCGAAGCGTATCGCGCATGCGGAGGTTCTGCGCCTCTTCCAGGAGTGTGATCGTTGGGTTAGAGCGGACGATTGGGGCGACTTCCTGAAATCGTGCGATGGGCCGCTTCCCCGTACGGATGCGGATTGTAAACGTGGCCTGTTCCCTGGGGGAGAGGGTGAACTCAGGAGCGGCTAGAGCTTCGATAATGGCACCGCCTACCTCGGTTGCACGGTCATTCCGATATGCGAGGAATGTTGTTGCAGCACTATGAGTACCTGCGAGTGCGATTTCTGGAATCGGCTCTGCACGGGAGGCGAGCGTGATGGATCCCCCAACGAGTGGAGACCCCTCAGCAAAGCGTGGTGTCACGGTGCGTTCGTAAGGACCGGTCTCCTCCACGTTCTGGATGCTCAACCGGAACGTCCCCTGTTCACCCGGTGCAATAGCGTTGGTTGCGGAGAGAATGGTTGCCTCTCCCGTGCCTCCACTCACATCAAACCCGATCTCGGTGAGAGAGTTCTGCTCCCAGGGGACTGTCCCCGCATTCACGAGTTTCACTGTCCCCGTCAAATCTTCCCCTGTTTTATGGAGTGGAGGGAAGTAGGAGGTGACGAAGGTGAACCGGGGAGAACCTTGCTTAGTGGTAAAGGAGAGAGGAGCAGTATCCGAAACGAGCCGCCGATCGTTGTTGACGACGGGAGTGAATGCAATCGAGCCGCGCTTCTCCGAAAGTCCTCCCTGAACCGGTACATTGAATGTTGCGATTTCACCGGGGGCAACCGATTGCTCTTCCATAGTGGAAGCAACGAAACTGAACGGTCGTACCCGAGTGAAGTAGAGACCGGGATCGCCCTTTGCAAGGAGCCATGTCTCCTTGTTCCACGTATCTTTCCCTACATTCATAAACCTCACCTTCACTTTGCCCTGTTGACCCATGGTAACAGTCACTGGGAGGAGTGATTCCATCAATGCAGCTTCATCTTCGGTTGAGGCTCGGGCGGCTGTGGAAAAGAGGGGAGTATCCACCTTTCTCTCCTTTGTTGCGTAGCGCACCTGCGGCAGGAGCTCATGGGAGAAGTTCCCAGGACATGCAGTCTGCCCCACATCCCGGTGACCGATAATCGTGGGCATCGTCTTGCCGTGGTAGATCGTTTGCCCGGCAGGATCAATTTTGTATTTATCCGTGAGATACACGAGGAGCCAGCGGAGCGCTGTGAGCTGTGCATCTGTTGGTTTATCTGCCTGGAAATTTCCCATGAGTGATACACCCATCGTTCCAACGTTATTGCAGAACGCGTGTGCCCCCACAGCGTAATCTCCTCCAGCGCGCCCCTCAAAGATCGTGCCACTTGGTCCGATCACAAAGTTATAGCCAATATCTCCCCACTTCCGTGCCACCGTGTGGTACTCGTACACCGTCCGCATGCGCTCCATATCTGTGCGCGCAAGTGAGGCAGGCGAATCCTCCGCCGTGTGGTGCATGACGATCACATCGATCTTATCGGAGTAGCTGAGCGGCCAGAGGAGCACATCTTCCTTGCCATTCTCATCCACATCCTCCGTAAATTTTCGCTTCTTCTCGCGGAACTCCTCGGGGTAGAGGAGCGCACGCCGATCGCAGCGCATCACGAGCTCTGGGGTGGTATAGAACGCACGCATGCGGAGCTCATCTCCTTTATCACTTGTGCGGAGCTTCTCGTTTGCGCCCCACTGCCAGCGCGGAATGATCACGGGAGCTGGGGTGAGACTGCGTCCGGCTGCCGCGGCTTCCAACTTGCTCGTTGTATCTCGTTCCACCGCAATGGTGTGGAGAGTCACGTTTGTTGGCGCACTCGAACGAAGGCGCACAGCGGTTGCATCGTTCACGAAGAGGAGTTCGGAATCCTTCTCCCGTGGATCGGCATCGCCATCAACTCGCATTATTTTCCAATCACTCCACTCCCCATGCTCCATTGCCTGGATTTCCACTGTCGCATCGTTCGTAAGCGAGAGTGCAACTCCGGTTGCCGGGATGCGCACTTCCTGCGTTACAATTTTTTTTGCTGGGATCGTGAGTGGTGTACTCGTCACCTCGGCCCGGGCTCCCTCCACAAAAAAGAAGAGAGAGAGACAGAGGATACAGAGCGCTTGTAGAAGCGGGAAACGCATTGCTTTGTCAGTATAACAGCGCATCGTAGCTCGCCACCATAGCACGCAGCGAAAATCGATTTTTTGCAATTTCCGGTCCAACCGCCGCAAGGTGGGCGTAGGTATCGTGTTGCTGAATCTTCAGGATGGCGTCTCGTAGGTTCTCGCTCTTTCCTGCTTTCACGATGATGGATTCAGAAGGATCCAAATGCGCTGCAATGCCGCACGCATCTGTGCAAATCGTCGGCACTCCGGCAGCCATTGCTTCTGCGATGACGAGACCAAAAGGATCGTGCTCACGACTCGGGAGGATGAGGAGATCGATCGAACGGTAAAAGTCAGCGATGTTTGGATGAGTAGCTTGTAGTTGGTAGCTTGTCGAAGACCCTGAGCTTGTCGAATGGGTAGCTGGTAGGTTTTTTTTGAGGAGAGATCGAACATTCGTTTCCTCTCTTCCCGAACCGATGATAGTGAGATGAACGTTTGGGATATCCTTCACAGCTTCGATCAAAAGATCTACTCCTTTATCTCTTGTGAGTCGTGCAATGCAGCCGATATGGAATGTGGCACGTCGCTCCGCGACGTGCTGCACGCCGAGGATCGGCGTGCCACAAAACTTATCGATATCGACACCATTTGGAATTGCGATGATTTCTCCTCTCCACCCCATTTTCTGGTAGAGATCAATGCTCATCTTCGAAACGACGACGGTTGTTGCATATTGGCTCATCCTGCGGAGGAGTGGGAGCCATGGATTTTTCGTGAGCCATCTCCCTATGCGATCATGCTCAATCCAGATCACTTTCATCCCGCGCTTGTGGCACCACTCGGTGAGGAGGAGTTTTTCGGTGAGGGAGAGCATGAAGATGGCGGTTAGCGGCAAGCGGTTAGCGGCAAGCTCACTTTCCAATACGTTGATCAACTTTTGCTTCATTTTGCGTTTTCTCCACAGAAATGAGATTGCGTTCCATTGGGTGACGGGCGGGGGACCAATCTCCATTTTTTTCATGTTAATCGCTAACCGCTCATTGCTTATCGCTTCGAGCAGCGTCGGACAACTCCCCAAAAAACTCACCTCACGTCCCTTCTCCATCAATCCCTTCATCAGATTCAGTGTCTGCACCTCGGCGCCGCCGAAATGGCTCTCGAGGGGGAAGCGTGTGAAGAGGAT
>DATDWC010000007.1:0-23307 GCA_035289805.1 Candidatus Peribacterales bacterium
GGGGGCGTTCCTATGGGAGTACGCTTTGATGCCAGCTGCTCCACAGGGAGCATTCAGAAGTACCTCTGGACATTCGGTGATGGTGCTACGAGCGAGCAAGTGACGGGAATCCAGGATCACGTCTTCGAGAGAGCGGGGATCTTCACCGTGCTCCTTGAGATCACCGATGGGAAGGGGAACTTCGATCAGGAAACAGTTACTATTACCGTTCAATCCCCATGAAGAAGCGCACCGTCCGTATCGCAGCAATTATCGGCCTCTTGGCTATTATCGGGGGAGCAATTCTCCCGATGTTCTCATAAGTTCGAGTGCAATCGATGCACTGGTGACGAATGGTCGGAGTCCATGCTCTGGAGCTTCCTGCAGAAGGAAATATCCCGCCGCTGCAATCATCGCTGCATTATCCGTGCAATACGCCATCTTTTGCGGAACTCGTAGCGGTACGGCATGTCGTTCCCCTATGAGACTCATCATTTCGCGTAGCCTCTTATTTGCAGAGACTCCTCCGACAAGATGGATTTCGCGAATTTCTTCATGGAGATCGAGGGCGTGATTGATTCTCGAAGTAAGATGCAGATTGATCGCCTCTTGGAAGCTCGCAGCGACATCCTTCTTCTCTTCTTCCGAAAGTACTTCGATCCCTCCGCGATCACGAAGGTGGTACTTGAGTGATGTTTTGAGTCCCGAGAAACTGAACTCGCAAGTATCTTCTCGCGAAAGAGGTTGTGGAAAATCTACGAAGTGGGGATTTCCCCCCTCTGCAAGTTTTGCGAGGAGTGGCCCGCCGGGGTAGGGGATTCCAAGAAGCATCGCCCCTTTATCGAATGCCTCACCAGCAGCATCATCGCGTGTGCGACCGAGGAGGGTTCCAGATGTGTGACTCATTCGAAGCCAGAGTTCTGTATGACCACCACTCACGCTGAGAGCAAGAATTGGAAATTGTGGCACGCCAGTCTCTGGCGTGCAGCACGTTGCGCCTCTCGACTCCGCTCGGGGCAAGGAGCAACGTGCCACTTCGAGCCAGGTAGAAGAGAGGTGACCGAGCGTGTGGTGAACACCAATCAGCTTTTTTTTGTGTGCGGAAGCAAGCACTCGGGCAGCAGTCGTCCCAACGAGGAGCGATGTGAGGAGCCCTGGCCCCATCGTCACTGCAATGGCATCGATCTCATCCCAGGAAGTTTTTGCATCTTCCAGAGCCTGGAGAAGGACCGGGGTCATATACTCGAGCTGCCTCCTTGCCGCAATCTCTGGCACGACTCCATGGAATGCTTCGTGATCACGCATCGAGCTCGCAATGACGTTCGAGAGCACAACGCATCCATCCTCAACGATAGCTGCTGAGGTTTCGTCACACGATGTCTCGATACCTAGAATCCGCATGCAATCTATGATATACTAGAAAGATTTCTATGCGTTTACACAAACACCACACAACGCATCATTTTATTGGCTTCCTGATCGGTGTTCTGCTGATTGGCGGAGCGCTCGGAGGATTGAGCGGACTTCTGGGGCAGCAAACTTTTGAGAGCTCGGATGCAACCGGCATTGCGGAAGGGAGATCGTTCCTCTCAGGAACAAAGTACCAACGACTCGTGAAGCAGATTTTGAACCGCCGCGAGCGCCGTGCGGAACGTCTGCAAAATGATGAGCGCGTGGTGAAGGATATCGGCACCACGTATCCCATGCGCGTGAATACCTTTGCCTACAAAGGAACCACGAACTGGAATGTTGCAATGCATGTCGCAACACTTTCGTACGAACAACTTGGCATCGAGGCTCCCCTCGGAAAACCCGGAATGAAGGAGTGGAATAACCGTAATTGGCGCGGACTCGAGGATCAGATGCAGTACCTCCTGTTGAATGGGCTTGCAATGTATCCCCACTCTCCAAACTTGGGTGATGCAGGGAGCGTGATTATTGCAGGTCACAGCAGTGCTCCAACAATGAAGGCTATTGGCAGTCCCTACGAAGAAGTTCTCTCCAAGCTTCCAAGTGCCAAAATCGGCGATCGCATTACTGTGACAGATGGAGAAGGCAATCGCTTTCTCTACAAGGTGAGGAGTACAGAGGTGGTTCCGGCTTCCTACACGAAACTCCTGCTCCAGGACCCCTCGAAGAAGGAACTCGTCATGTTCACCTGTTACCCCGTGGGTACTACACGGGAACGGTTTGTGGTGTGGGCAGATTTGGTAGAAGGAGCAGAGGTAGCAAAACGATAGGAAAAAAAGATATACTGAAGGGTGATGGAGTTTTTCCCGAATCGTCAAATCTTCTTAGAGATTGGCCCACTTGCGATTCACTGGTACGGAATTATGTACCTCTTAGCGTTTTGCGTTGCATGGTGGCTGATACCGATCCTTGCGAGGAAAAAGGGATATCCACTCACGAAGGACGATATTGGAACGCTTCTGTTTGCGGGGATTCTGGGTGTCATTCTTGGAGGAAGACTCGGATATGTTCTCTTCTACGCTCCCGGATACTTCGCGAGCCATCCACTCGAAATTCCTGCAGTGTGGAATGGGGGGATGTCCTCCCATGGGGGGATGATTGGAGTAACACTCGCCATGCTCATTGTCTTCCGGAAGCTCCGGAGCAAAGTAAGTCTCTTCCAACTTGCGGATCTCCTCACTGTTCCGATTGCGATCGGTCTCATCTTCGGACGTCTTGGGAACTTCATCAATTTGGAGCTCTACGGCACGGTGACAGATCTTCCCTGGGGTATTGCAATTCCGGGTGTGGAGGGCATACGCCATCCAGTACAAATTTATGCAATGATCAAAGATGTATTTATCGCTATTGTTTGCTTTCTGTCTCTGATGCGATCAAAGAGCGCAGGGGTCACTCTTGGACTTTTCTTCCTCCTCTACGGCATTCTCCGGTTTGCTACGGAATTCGTGAGAGAGGAAACATCGGAAGGGTTTGATATTGCGATGCTTCATTTGACAAGGGGACAATTTCTTACAATCCCTGTCATCATCATTGGGGTCTGGTTGATTTGGTTTATGCGTAGAGACGCCCGATAGGGAATCTCTAATCAAATTTTGAGAGCACAGCTAATTGTTACAAATTATGAAAATGAGTTTCGGGCGTCTCTACGACGAATCTGATATTCTTTCATCATCGAAGCAGCATCACTGCCCTTTTCGGCATCTTCCGATACAGAAGTTCGCTCGCTTCTGAATACATACGCAATTGGACTCACCGTGGAGGAAGCGAGGAAAGTTTCTTCCCTCCTTGGCCGTGATCCAACGCTCGTGGAAGCCGTAATTTGGGGAATTCAAGGATCTGAGCACTGCAGCTATAAATCGAGCAGGCGTTTCCTCAAGGCATTCCACACAGAAGGGGATCACGTCATTCTCGGTCCAAAGGAAGATAGTGGAATCGTTGCTATCACGGATGGCCCAAAAGGGAAGCGGTGGGGGATTGTCGTTTCGCACGAAAGTCACAATCATCCATCACAGATCGTCCCGTACGAAGGCGCAGCAACCGGGGTGGGTGGCAACGTGCGCGATGTGCTCTGCATGGGAGCACGAGTGATTGGAGTGATGGATGCTCTGCGCTTTGGAGATCTACAATCAGAGGAGACTAAAACCATCGCAAAGGAAGTCGCACGAGGTGTAGCGGGCTACGGGAATCCACTCGGAATCCCAAATCTTGGGGGGGATACAGAGTTTGATGAGGCGTATAACAGTAGCTGCCTTGTGAACGTGGTTTGCCATGGCCTCGTACGGGAGGATGAAATCATCCATAGCTACGTCCCGAAGGAAGCAGGAGAGGTAGGGTACGACATCATTATTGTAGGAAAACCAACGGATCGCTCCGGATTTGGGGGGGCGGCATTTGCGAGCGTTATTCTCAACGAAGAGGAGAAGGAGAAGAACACAGGCGCGGTACAGGAACCAAATCCATTCCTCGAGCGTCACCTCCTCGCCTCCACGTATGCACTCTTCGATTGGCTCGCGAAGGAGAAAAAGTTCGATGCAGTGGGATTCAAGGATCTTGGCGCTGGAGGAGTCGTCTGTAGTTCCGTGGAACAAGTTGCAGATCAGGGGTTCGGGGCAACTATTGATTTAGAAAAAGTACATACGGCAATCCCTGATCTCCCGCCAGAAGTTATCGCCTGTGCCGAAACCCAGGAGCGCTTCTGCTGGACCTGCCACCCTTCACTCACAGAGCATATTCTTCGGCACTACAACGAGGTATGGAACCTCCCAGCAATCGCAGAGAACGCGAGAGCATCGGTTATTGGAAAAGTGACCAAGGAACCGCTATGTCTCTTGCGATATAGAGGTGAAACAGTCTGCGAAGCAAAAGCAAAGGATATTACCTCTGGATTGCAGTACGAGAGGCCGATCAAAGAGAGGCAGAAAAACCTGCGTGAGCCCGTACTCGATACCAATGGAAAAGCGCTGGAAATTTTCCGAAAGATTCTCACCCATCCAAGTTATGCATCCAAAGCTCCGATCTTCCGTCACTACGATAAGAACGTTATAGGGAATACAATCGTGGAGCCTGGCGAAGCGGACGCTGGAGTGATCATGCCACTCCAGGATCTCATGAGCTATGTTCACGAGGGGGAACATCCGGGATGGGAAATTGAGGAGAAGGATCGCTACATCGGTGTTGCTGTTGCCTGCGATGGGAGTGGAAGACACGGAAAAATTTCCGCGTACTACCAAGGGGTGAATGCCACCGTGGAATCCATGCGCAATGTCGCGGCAGTTGGGGCACTCCCACGTGCGCTCACGGATTGTTTGAATTACGGGAACCCGGAAGTTCCGGAGGATTTATGGGAATTTTCTGAGGGAGTGCGCGGCATTGCCGATGCTGCCCGTGGAGTTGCAATTGGTGGGGCCCCGGTCCCCATCATCAGTGGAAACGTAAGCCTCTATAACTCCACGCCAAATGGGGCTATTCCACCCACAGCAATTGTGAGTTGCATTGGCGTGATGCCGGATGCAAGAAAAGCAATCCCCGCAATTATTCGAGGCAAAGATCAGACTCTCTACCTCCTTGGAGAGCGGAAAGATGAATGCGGAGGATCCGCGTTCTACGCTGTCCAGGGTGAGCTTGGTGCAAATATTCCGAAGCCAGATTTCGATGAAGTGCGACGGCAGATTGAATTCATCACTTTCGCAATCCAGAGCGGATTCGTACAAAGTTGCCACGATATTTCGGATGGAGGATTACTGCTTGCACTCTTCGAGATGCTCATTCCTTATCGAAGAGAGAAACCACAATTTGGAATGGAGATTGATCTTACGCCACTTCAATCGAACCTCTCTATAGAAAAAACTCTCTTCAGCGAAACCGGCGGATTCATTCTCTCAGTAGGTACACCCAACAAAGCATCTCTCCAAGAACTTGCAAGGAACCATTCCCTAAGTCTCTTCGAGATCGGCAAAACAACTGATCAGCCACGACTCACCATCAAGGACATTCTCAATGAAGATATTTTCGAGCTCATTGATATTTGGAAAAAACCACTCGAGAGGCTGCTCGGGTTATAGGGGCACAGGCGTATTCCGAAGCACTACCCATCACTATTTTGTTGCAGAAGAGCTTCTCCCATGCTTTCATACTCCCCTTTGGTTGTACGCCCCGCTCTCATTGGCTTTGCTCTGGCTCTCGTCGTTGTTGCGCTCTTTCTCCTCTTCCCAGAGGAGGCAGGGCAGCCTCGTTTCCCAAACCTGCCGCCGGGGCTCTTCCCAATCTACACAGATGCGGTGGATCAACCGTTCGTGATCCCTTCATTTATCGAAATGAAGAAAACACCTCTCACGCAGGATGCATTGCCCGGGAGCAGCATCCCGTTTGAAATTACATTGAAGAATACGAGTGAGAATGATCTTCAAAACCTCACCCTTGAGGAGCGCTTCGATTCAAAATTCCTCGAAGTTCTCCCGCTCCCATGGGGAGTGCTCTCGGAGAATCTGATCGCATGGACGATCCCACAAATAAAGGCAGGCGAGGAGCAGACCATGCGCTACGAATTCCGCGTGAAGGAGGGGATCGGTCCAGCACCAATCCAAACCACAGCGTACGTCTTTGGTGATGATCTCCAAGAGATGACGAGTTTTTCGCGTATGGCCTCCTCGACGATTTCTGTCATTGCACTCCCTATTTCGGGAGTGGAAATGGGAACGATTCTTCGATTCATCTCATCCCTCTTTTGAGGCGGAGGTTCCATCGCCTACCATTACCCGTGCAGGGCGGAGTACTCTGCCTGCAAGATCGAAGCCCTCTTGATGAACAGCGAGGATGAGATCTCTTTCGCCTAGTGCGCTATTGACGATCTCATGGCGAGTCGGATCGACTTTCTCTCCTAGTGCCAAAATCTTCGTGACTCCTGCGTCGGAGAGGATCCGATCAATCTTCGTAAGGAGATGTGTGAGGACTTCTGAGGAAGCCTTGTCATGAGAAATCGCTAAGACAAGATCATCGCGGAGAGGGAGGAACTGGAGAAGGATGGGAACCGCCGCAAATCTGCGGAGTTCCTCGCCCTCCCGTTTTAAGCGATCGCGCGCATTGAGGAGTTCCGCTTGTGCACGCGCGGCGACATCCGTCATTTTTGCGAGCTTTGCTGTGAGATCCGCAATGGTTTCCGCTTGTTGTGGATCAGGTGAAGAATCCTCTGTCATTACCCTCATTATTCAGAGAGCGTCTGCATGATGTCAATCGTTCCATCATCACTTCTCTTCTTTTCATTCGATTTCTTAGCCTCGATTGTGTCCTTTCCTTTCTCCTCACTCGTTTCTGCCTTGATTTCGCCCCTTTGCACCTTCATCTCCCGGATGATCTTCTGAACGCATTCGATGGTGACGATCTGGAAGTTTTCGTAATTATTGAGGCGGAACCCTGCGGCACGTGCATGTCCTCCACCGGAAAAGAGCTTTCCTGCAAGCGTACTCACATTGATATTCTCATTTGAGCGCATGCTCGCTTTTAAACCCCCTTCCTCTACCTCCGTAAAGATCACGTACAAATCTGCTTCCGGAATTGTAGTGAGGAGCTCATCGATGATGCTGTGGGTTTCCTTGCTGGTTGCCCCCATTTCTGCAAGATCTTCTCGACTGATACTCGTCCAAACAATCTTTTCCTTTGCATCCACCTGGATACGGTTAAGCGCGCGTCCCCATATTTTGAGTGTGGAGAGCGGCTTGGTTTTGTAGATGTACTTGATGATCTCCTGTTGACGCGCCTGAAAATCCAGGAGCTCCGCTGCGACTTCGAGCGAGCGGGGCGTGGTATTTGGATTCTGGAAGCTCCGCGTATCTGTAATGAGTCCCGTGAGGAGCAGTGTTGCAATATCAGGCGTCAGTTTGGCTTTCCATTCGGGAGAAGTGGAGAACCAGTCATAGAGCACTTCCGTTGCACTCGCTGCAGTAGGCTCTAAGAGAACAACATTCCCGAACTTCGTATTACTCAAGTGATGATCAATGTTCAATATCGGGACTTTGCGGAAGAACCGCTCATGCTCTGCGTAGAGAGTCCCGAGGAGTTTGAGCTCCGCAGTATCTACAATCACCACCCCATCGTAAGGAAACGTTCCCTCTGTAAATCCGACATCACTCGCGACGAATGATCCCTTCTTCGGGGTCACGATGATGTTCACCTTGTTCTCCTCGATCGAATAGCGCAACTTATCGATCTCCACCCCCTTGCTGCAGTCCAATGTAATGATCGTATCCTGTGTATCCTTGAGTTCCTGAGTCAGTTTTTCGTACCCTGGGAGAAACTCCAGTGATTCCGGGAGCGTGTCGGGGCAGATCACCGTGCATTCTTTTCCGAGAGCGGTGAAGAGCAGGTAACAGGCGAGCGCCGAGGAAAGCCCATCCGGATCCACATTTGCATGTGGGATGATGAGGAACTTGGAGTGCTCCTCAATGAATTTTTTCGCCAGTTGATGAGCTGAATCAGGCATATCGCCGAGGTGATAATGGAGGAAATGCCATCATGTTATTATAACATAATAATTAAGATAAATCAATATTCCAAAGAAAGGACATGAGCATACATCCCTCTCCCTACGGTAGCTAGGGGAATACCCAGATTTGAGGTATACTACTTTGATAGATATGAAAGGTTTCTCTCGCATTCAGAGGCTCTTCTGGAGAGGCGGAATAAGCATTGCGGCGATATTGCCGATATCAAGTGCTGTAGCGCAGGCACCTAATCCCGTTGGAATAAAGCTGAATGTTTGCTGGGGGGGGATTCCGTGTATTCCGCCTGCAACACTCTTCACAACGATGAACGACGCTTTTTTTTATATTGCAGCACTCATCGCACTCGCTATCTTTCTCATCGGAGCATTTCGCATGACAATTTCTGCGGGTCGAGAAACAGAAATTCAAGCTGGAAAAACCGCGATGATCGGCTCGCTCGTTGGCCTTGCACTCGTCACTGCATCGTTTGGAATCTATCGAACAGTAGTGTATTGGCTGTATTCTTAAAATGGTGTGCCTGGTGGGACTTGAACCCACAGCCTTCAGCTTCGGAGGCTGACGCTCTATCCAATTGAGCTACAGGCACAAATGCATTCATCTTTCATAGCCTATCACTTCTGCTGTAATGATTCCTTTGATGGAACCACCTTCCATCGCGTCTCTTCTTCCAATTTCCCATCGACCGAAAACCCTGCGGCTCTTTTGTGTCCACCGCCATCAAACTTCTTTGCCATGGCAGAGACATCAACATCATCGCGCAGTGTCCTGAGTGATCCCTTCACCTTGCCGTCGCGTTCGCTTAAGATCAGGGAGAACTTCATGCCGGGGATAGAGTTCACGTAATCGATTGCCCCCGTGAGCTCGGAGAAATCTGCACCTGTTGCACGGAAATCACCCGCAGTCACAGCGGAAATTGCAGCGCCTTCCTCAGAGAGGGAAATTTTTTCCAGCATTCTTCCCCAGAGCTTGAGGGTGGAGAGCTTGGATGTGCGGAAGACATGGTGCGTCATCGCTCCGTGATCTGCTCCTGCTTTAAGAAGCCGTGCTGCTGTGCGATACACACGCGTTGAGGTGTTGCTGTGCATCATCGATCCGGTATCCGTGAAGATTCCGGTGAGAAGGCAGGTGGCAGCATCCTTCGGGATTTCGAAGTTCAGCGCATCTGCTACATCCACCACGATTTCCGCGGTAGAGGCAGCTGTGGAATCTACAAAGTTGAACTCTGCAAAATCACTCCCAGTATGGTGGTGATCCAGCTTCATCGTCACAATGCCCTTCTCCTTCGCTCTCTTTGGATCAAAGAGCTCTGGGAGCTCCTCGAGGTATCCCGTTTGCTTGGCATCACCGGAATCAAGCGAGAGGAAGAGATCTCCGGATGTTGGAACATAGGAGGGAGTAATTTCCCGTACACCTGGGAGGTATCGGAACGAATCAGGCGCGGGATCCTTACAGATCGCAAGGATATTCTTCTCTGGATACTTCTTTTGGAGGATCGAAACAAGCCCAAGGAGCGATCCCACCGCATCACCATCGGGGTTTGCATGGCACATGCAGACGATTCGACCTGATTTCTCCATTGCATCGAGCGCCTGTGATGTTTGGTTCACATTGAGCAAGGAGGGGAGGATAAATCCATTGGTACGCTGTCTCAACATTGTTGATGTTGCGGGGTATGAGGAATTAGGGCAGTTAGGGCGTTAGGGCAATCCAGACTTACATAGAAAATCCTCTTCGTCCTAACTGCCCGATAGCCCTACAGCCCTACTCACTGCTACACTCATAAAAATTATGTCCCCTAAAACTATCATCTTCTGCGGTACTCCGGAATTCGCCTGCCCTTCTCTCTTAGCATTGAGGAATGATTCTGCATTCGAGGTAACTCACGTCATCACGCAGCCGGATAAACCAAAAGGGAGAAGGCAGACACTCGTCGCGCCTCCTGTAAAGTCTCTCGCAGAAAAGCTTGGTATTCCTGTTCTGCAGCCTTCGAACATTAATATCTTGCTCACAGGGGGCACATCCAAGCTCAAAGCCCCCGATTTCCTGGTCGTTGTGGCTTATGGCCAAATCTTTAGTAAAGAGCTTCTAGCGTGGCCAACGATTGCTCCGATCAACCTCCATGCATCACTCCTACCACGATGGAGAGGTGCCTCCCCGATTCAGCATGCAATTCTGATGGGGGATCAGGAAACTGGAATAAGTGTGCAGCGAATGGCAGAGAAGCTAGACACAGGGCCAATCCTCGCTCAGGAGAGTACCGCGATCGCTCCGCGGGAAACATTTCAAGCGCTCCACGATAAGCTTTCCGAGCTTGGTGCCTCCCTCCTCATAGAAACATTGAAGAATCCGCTCAAAGAAACTCCACAGAACGAGGGTGAAGCAACATTCTGTTCTAAATTGACGAGGAGTAGGGGAGTGACCGATCCAAGTACCATGACTGCGGAGGAAATCGATCACTTTGTACGCGCGTTGGTGCCGTGGCCTGGTGTGACAACGAAAATTAAAGGGAGAGAAGTAAAGCTCATCGAGGCGAGTCTTGATCCTCATCCAGATGCACTTGAGCTCGCCTGTGCAAAGGGAACAACTCTCTTTATCCTCACCGCGCAGTCACCGGGGAAGAAACCAATGAGAGGGAAGGAATGGAAGAAAGGCCTCCAATCATAAGAAGAGTTAAAATCCTTTCGTGTCGCCCTCAATTTGAGTCACTGGTGCAAAACGTGCAAAGCGGAGTTTGCCCCACTCAGAAAATTCTTTCAGTTTTCGTACCAATTCCATCGGTTGAGCTGTCAATTTTGCAAGAACATCTCTCCCTCCCATCCGATAAATGATCTTGCCTCCCGCTTTTGTAATCACCTCCGAAACCTGAGGAGCAGATACTGTATCCTCCACAGAAAAAACAGCATGCTGATTTGCAAACTTCTCAGGAATGACATTCGCGCGAATGACTCCCGGTGCCTTATCTATTTGCCTAAGAACTTGCTCAAGACGTTCCTTACTAATGCCATCTACATAGAGAGTAACGCGGCAATAGTCTGGATAGTGATCGATTTCTGTTTGACTACATGCATGGATACGAATATTTCTACCAGTTAGTTGGAACAGAAGACCGCTAACGACTCCCGCTGTTTCCTTGGAACGATGGAGTGTTACAAGAATAATTTTTCTTTTTTTATTTTCTTCCTCAAATGCATCACCGTCCCATATCGAATCCAGCGATGCATTTGAATCTTTTGCTCTCTTTTCCACGTCAAACGTATTCACAAGAGGAGGGTTTCTCCTGGAGCTAAAATCAGAGGTAAGTTCCTCAATCGTATGGAGAAATTGCTCCACCCCACACGGCGTCGAGGTGAGAGAGGCATAGCGAGTGGTATGAGAATTCCCTGCATGTTTCGCACCAAATTCTTGAAGAATTCCATCCAATTCTTCTTGGATCTCTCGACTCATGCACTCCACACGAACACGAACATGCTGACGAAGCTCAATCTCGTTTCCATCTGGAGCACAGTCATGAACACTCATAACGGGAACCAGTCGTTCAATGAGATTCATTGCTCTCTTGTAAGAAGAGTCATCGCACCTATCCGTGTGAAGAGTCGTCCAAGACATTCTTGGATCTTCCGTTTCAACCTGAGAACATGATCGTGTGCGTATACTCTGATAACCAAGTTGCCCAAGAACACTCGGGAGAATTGCGTGATCGTTTTGGGCCCGTACCGCAAGGATGCGCTCCCGTTCTTTTCCCTCAAATGCCGATGAAAATCTTTCTTGACTCACTTAGAAACAATTTAATCACACGTCAACAATCACCCAAAGCAAAATGATGCGAATTATGGTATTATTTCCTGAACTTCTGATTTTTATCTTGATTATTTAGCACTCTCATACGAAGAGTGATAAAATAGTCCCGAAACGGAAGGTCTCGTCCTACGTTTTAAAGAGTACTACCTCCACACCTCATGCATCCATTTGATCGCTTTACACCGAATGCCAAACTTGCACTCCAGATCGCAGAGCAGGAGGCAAAGAATATGAAGAGCACCTACATTGGAACGGAGCATCTTCTCCTTGGAATTTTGAGTATTCCAAAGTCACTCGGGTTCTCCATTTTGACTGGAGCAGGAGTTACTCAGGAAAATGTACGGATTCTCCTCCGAGCGAGCAAAACGAATGAAATTGAGGGCAAGGATACGAAGCACGGCCTCTCCACCTACCTCCACGATGTTATTGAGCAGAGCGTTATTACTGCACACAAATTCCGCCATGCAAACGTCGGAACCGAGCACCTCCTCTACGCTCTCCTCACGGGGGGCAGGAACGCTGCGATTCTTCTCCTCGAGAATATGCAGGTGGATCCAGAAGATTTGAAAATGCACATTGAGGAAATGTTCGGTCAGATCAACCAATTCAAACAGCAGAATCGAAATTTGGAATATTCGCTCGAGAACTTCTTCCAGGGGTTGCAGGGCGCAATCGCAGGCATGCAGCAGGGGATGGCAGGGGAGCCTGAGGGTCTGCAGCGCAGGAAAGCACAGGGCAAGAGTAAGACTCCCGTCCTCGATTACTTCACCACAGACTTAATCGAAAAGGCGAAGAAAGGCGAGCTCGATCCCATCATCGGTCGCGATACCGAGATCGAGCGTGTAATCCATATCCTGAATAGAAAGACTAAGAATAATCCCGTGCTTATCGGCGAACCGGGAGTAGGGAAAACGGCAATTGTAGAGGGATTGGCACAGAAGATCGTTCGTGAGGAAGTTCCTTCTTCGCTCCTTGCAAAGCGTGTCCTCATCCTGAACCTTGGCTCCATCATCGCCGGTACCAAGTACCGCGGCGAGTTTGAACAGAGGTTCGATGACATCATTAAGGAGGCATCCGAGAGCGAGAACGAGATCATTCTCTTCATCGACGAAATTCACACGATTGTAGGGGCGGGTTCCGCCGAAGGATCACTCGATGCTGCAAATATCCTCAAGCCCGCGCTCTCCCGTGGATCACTCCAGGTGATTGGAGCAACCACCACCGATGAGTATAGGAAGAGCGTGGAGAAGGATCGCGCTCTCGAGCGCAGGTTCCAATCTATCATGGTGGATGAACCAAGCGCCGAGGATAGCATTCGTATTCTCCTTGGACTCAAGAAGTCCTATGAGGAATTCCATCATCTTTCGATCAGCGATGGCGCGATCGAGGCTTCCGTGAGACTAAGCAAGCGCTACCTCACCGAGCGCTACCTCCCCGATAAAGCAATCGATCTCCTGGATGAAGCAGCCGCATGGCGTGGAATCACCGCAGAGGGTGATCAGGGAAAGACAAAGGGCATACGGAAGGAGCTCGAGAAGCTGGAGAATGCCAAGATTGCTGCTGTAAAAGAGCAGAAGTACCATAAAGCACTTGCGCTCCGCCAGAAGGAAGATGAGCTCCAGAAGAAGATGCAGGATGCGAGATCAAACGTCGATGGTGATCGACGCACTCCCGTAGAAATCACAGAGGATGACATCATGCATGTTGTAGGGAAGATGACGGGCATCCCTGTTACAAAGCTCATGAAGAGCGAAACCAAGCGACTCCAATCGCTCGAGAGTGTCCTCCGGAAGCACGTCGTTGGTCAGGACGATGCAATCGAGAAAGTTGCCCGCGCCATCCGCCGCTCACGCGTTGGCATTAGTGATGAGAAGCGCCCGATTGGCACGTTCCTCTTCCTTGGTCCTACGGGAGTCGGGAAGACGGAGCTTGTGAAGCAGATCGCTCTGGAAGTCTTTAACCGCGAGGATGCACTCATTAAGATCGATATGTCCGAGTTCATGGAGCGCCACAACGTCTCCAGGCTCACCGGAACCACAGCGGGGTACGTTGGTTACGAGGAAGGCGGTCAGCTCACGGAATCTGTACGCAGGAAGCCTTACAGCGTTGTACTCTTCGATGAGATCGAAAAAGCTCACCCTGATTTCTTCAACATCCTCCTCCAGATTATGGAGGATGGTTGCCTCACAGATGGAAAGGGGAAGAAAGTAGACTTCACGAACACCATCATCGTGATGACGAGTAACGTAGGTGCCGCAAAGCTCACGAAGCAGGCTGCGAAGATTGGATTCAAGCTTTCGGATGATTCAGCAAAAACAGAAGAGGCAGAGTACGAAGAGAAGCGACAGGAGGTCTTAAAGGAATTGAAGGAGATTATGCGTCCAGAGTTTTTAAACCGCCTCGATCATGTGATTGTGTTTAACCCCTTGCACCAGGATGATATCCAGAAGATCGTGGAACTCCACATTGGGAAGCTCGCAGAGAGGTTGAAGCAGCAGGGGTATCAGCTCGATGTGGCAAAGAAAGTAGTTTCCTTGATCGCAAAGGAAGGATTTGATCCAGAGTACGGTGCGAGACCCGTGCGTAGAAAAGTGCAAGAGAAGCTCGAAGATGGCATTGCGGAGCACATCCTCCGTGGCATCTTTAAGAAAGGCGACACGGTCAAAGTAATTCTCCACGGAGAGGAAAAGATCGAATTCTTGCCCGAGGGCAAAGTATCGGTCAAAAGGAAAGAGGAGGTGAATGTTTGATTGTTCTCTTCGAGCGTTTCGGTTCATGAGTCAGCCCTGCTTTGAATAGAAAATGGTGACAAAGCAGGCAGTCGAGAAGCTCTCGTTTTTGTGCTTCTCGACTCACTCGCTGCGGCTCGATCGCTCGAAGAAAACTTTATTTACTTTCTTCCCGCTCGAGAAAAGTAGCCAAAATCCTCACCGCTGCTTCCGCATGACGATCCCTGGATCCTTCTGCAGAGTAGATCTTGCTTGTTTCACGTTCATCTAAAAATGAAATAGCGCACTCGGGGTGAGCTTCTTGAATGAGCTCTGTTACGGTGCGCACATGGAGCGCTTCTTCGCCTTCCTCTCCGCTCATGAGAATCGGAAGACCAACGACGATAATACCTACTTCCCGGTCTCTGATGATTTTTTCTAATGCCTCCAAGAGCTCTGGTTCATCTTTATGATGAATGGTGGTAAGAGGGAGTGCCACGTTCACTCTGCTATCTGCAAAAGCAAGTCCCGTGTGTTTACGGCCAAGATCAATTCCTAGATAATTTTTCATATTTACTTCTTCATCGCCGCCACAGTCCTACTCAAGAGGCTCTTCTTTCTCGCTGCGTTCTTCCAGTGGATGATGTTCCTCTTCATTGCCATATCCACTGCCTTGAATGCCTCGGGGAGTGCTTTTGCTGCGTCATCTTTCTTCCCCTCCTTTGCGAGGGTCATCACCTTCTTCACCATGGTCTTCATGCGTGTACGGTAGGGCGTCCGGCGCGTGGTACGCACCTTCTCCTGCCGCATACGCTTCATAGCTGATTTAATGACTGGCATAGTTAAAGGCAGGATAGAGGATTTTTTACGTGACGCAAGCAAGGAAACAAGTAAACTATAGTTAGTATGCTCCCTCGAACCGAGCAATATCTAGGCGCGATTGAAGCAGAATTCCCAGATCAGAGTCTTTCTGTCACCTCTTTAACGTTGGACTCTGTCACTTTAGATCAAATTCGAATTAATAGGGCTAAGATCGATATAAGCGAAAAAGGATATAACGTAAATGCACCACACCCAGTAAAAAAGAAATTGGAAACAATCATAGATCCCATTCATCAGTCATTAACGGGGACGAAAATTCTAAAGCTCGGAGGAGAAGCTGCGTAAATAAGTGTGAGAGAATTTTCACATCTCACTGCTTCTTTTTCTTTGTTTCTTCAACTCCCTTTTCAAGCTCCAAAAACTTCTGCTCGAGATCCCTGTATTCCTCATCTGGAATTCTTCCTTTAAGAGAATTCAACATTGATTGCTTCGCCCCGAGCAATTCACCTAATGGATCCTTCTGCGCGCTGCTATCATCAACATCAACCTGAGACGGTGTAACCGAACGATACCCTCCACGAGATTCAGGTTGAATATTCGTGATTTTCTCACGCACCTCTGTACGTTCACTCTTCTGAACATCCTCAATTTTCGAACCACAACCAGAAACCGCTGCTGCAAGGATTGTTGCAGAGGTAGGAGCCACAATACCCTCTCTAAATTTTTCAAAAATACCCATCACAGGCATTCTATGGGATCCACATCCACAACACCATTGAATTCCGGCAAGTTTTTGAGGGACTCTCTCACTCCTTTTCCTCGTAAAAACACCTGCCAAACTTTGCCACCACCAAAGAGCGAAGGTGCCCGGGAAATAAAAAGCTTCTCGACTCGCCCGGCCTTGTTCTCTTCGAGTGAGGAAGGCAGCCCGCGGCTGCCTGACGAATCGAGAAGTCGGGCTCGCTCGAAGAAAACCCTACTTTCTTTTTCCGCATTCTCGGTAAACACAAATCGCACCATCTCGGTATCCGGAGGATAGTGAACTTTTTGCCGCTCCACGAGTTCTTGATCGAGGTATGTCCTCACATCATGTCGCGATGCAAGCTCTACCTCCAGGGCTTTGGGTCTGAATGTCTGGATGATCACTTCCCCGGGATCCCTTCGACCGGATCGCCCTGTGAGCTGCGTGAGAAGCTGGAATACGCGTTCCCCCGCACGGAAGTGGGGGAGCGAGAGGCCGATATCCGCAAGGATCACTGCGGCGAGAGTCACTTTCGGGAGATCGAGACCTTTTACCACAGATTGCGTTCCAAGGAGGATATCCGCTCGTCCTTCCTTCATAGTTTCGAGGAGTACTCGCATTTTTTCGGGCGAGCTCAACGTATCTGCATCTCCCCGCAAAATTCTCGCCTCTGGGAAGAGCTCGCTCAGGATCGATTCTATCTTCTGTGTACCCGCACCCACTGGGCGAAGATTCGCTGCACCGCACTTCGGGCATTTTGCAGGGATTTCGAGCGTGCCTCCCGTATGGTGACTTAAAAGATAAGGATGTTGCCCACGGAAATGCACGGTGTAGGGGAGGCGGGTCTCCGGATCTTCGAATCGGTACCTGCATTCCATACAGAGGAGCGATGTGGCAAACCCCCTGCGATTGAGGAAGAGAATAACCTGCTCGTGCTTTTGGAGCCTCAGTCTGATTCCATTGATGAGGGTTGGGGAGAGCGGGTAGAAGCGCCCAAACTGGAGAGTGCCAAGATCAACGATCTGCACTGATGGGAGCAGAGCTCCTCCGTAGCGCTCCGGGAGCTCGACCAATTGGTAGGTTCCATTCTTCGCCTTAAACCAGGATTCAACAGAAGGAGTGGCGGAGCCAAGAACCAATTTCATGTCATGCTGAGCTACGTCATCCTGAGCGGAGCCCGGCGCCCCTTCGACGGCACTCAAGACAGGCTCCGCGACGGGCGGAGTCGAAGGACCTCGCATTAACTTTAATGGTGATTGCTGGTTACCTTGCGACGTGCTTCGACTTCGTTCCGGCTCCGCTACCGCTCCGCCTCCACTTCGCTCAGCATGACGTAATGGGTTACTCATATACTCGGCAACCTTCCCCGCGTGATACCTCGGCGTCTGTTCGTTCTTGTAGGTCCACTCGTGTTCCTCATCAATGATAATGAGTGAGAGATTTGAAAGAGGGGAGAAGAGAGCACTCCTCGATCCAATCACAAGGCGAATTGATCCATCGCGGCATCTGCGCCATGCCTCGCGTCTTTGCGAAGGCGTAAGACGACTATGAATAATGGCAATCGCCTCGCGATCAATGAGTTTTTGGAACCTCCCCACAAAGTTTTCGGTGAGGAGGATCTCCGGGAGGAGGAGGATCGCAGATTTTCCTTCGCTCACAGCATCGCGTATGAGCGCAGCATAGATCTCTGTCTTCCCCGAACCTGTGATGCCAAAGAGGAGTGTGGGGCGGGGATCCAATGTGATTGCCTTGTGTGCAGCAGTCTGGCGTGGAGTGAGGGAGACATCATTCGTTGTTATAGAGACGCCATGTATAGCGTTCCTACGAAGCTCGAATTTAGATTCCACTAATCCTTGCTCAAGGAATCGCTTAAGAATATCTCTTCCCACTCCCGTCGCCTCCTTCACCTCCTCCCAGCGTACCCACTCCTTCCCTTGAAGGTAATCGAGGAGCGCCGCTTGCTTCTTTCCATACTTTTTCGTTACTAAACTATTCAATTGAATAGTATAATGCACAAATTCCTCCTTCTCAGGGAGAAGCTTCTCCCACTCGCCACCCGGGAGCCATAACCCGAGTGCCTGCCTGAGTGGGCACACGTAGTACTCTGCGATCCATCTCGTAGTTTCGATCTGATTCTTCGTGAGGAGGGGTTCATCACTAAGAACCTTTGCAATATCCTTTACATCGTAATCGCCCTCCGGCTTCTCCCGATGGAGATCAGTAACGATACCTTCGATGAGACGCTTGCGGAGAGGTGCTTTTATGAGGCTCCCGATAGAAACGAATACATTTGAGGGAACAGCATAGGTAAGACCGTTCCCGATCCCTCCTTGCCGGGTATTGAGGATAACTGTGGCGTACACCTTCCTATCGTAACCCATTTTTCCTTTGACACCCCCTCTATTAGCACTCTAAAATAGTGAGTGCTAATCGGCTTCGCGGTATCCCACTCCTTTCGTTCTGATCCCGCTTCGCCGAATTTCATTCCTTTTACTCACTATGGCAAAGGCAATAGGCATTGATCTTGGCACTACAAACTCCTGCGTCGCCTTTATCGAAGGTGGCGAGCCCACGGTGATCCCGAATTCCGAGGGTAACCGCACTACTCCCTCTGTGGTTGCAATTCGCGATGGCGAGCGCCTCGTGGGTGTTTCCGCCAAGAGGCAGGCTGTCACGAACCCCAAGAATACGATATTTTCCGCGAAGCGGTTCATGGGTCATACGTACGTGGAAGTAGTGAAGGAAGCTGAAAATATGCCGTTCGAGGTGGTAGAGGGAAAAGAGGGTCGCGCCATGATCAAGATGGGCAAAGCGGAAAATTTGCCACAGGCGATTTCCGCCATGGTGCTTTCTAAGCTCAAAAAAGACGCAGAGGATTACATCGGCACGGGGGTCACAGAGGCTGTGATCACGGTTCCGGCGTACTTCAATGATTCTCAGCGCCAGGCCACCAAGGAAGCAGGGGAAATCGCAGGGCTTAAAGTTCTCCGAATCATTAATGAGCCAACTGCAGCAGCACTCGCCTACGGACTCGATAAGCATAAGGATGAAAAGATCATCGTCTACGATCTTGGAGGCGGAACGTTCGACATCTCGGTCCTGGAGCTTGGCGACGGAGTCTTCGAAGTGATCTCCACGAACGGTGATACGCATCTTGGTGGAGATGACTTTGATCAGAAGGTTATAGATTGGCTCCTCGGTGAATTTAAAAAGGATCAGGGCATCGATCTCAGTAAGGATGCAGTGGCAGTGCAGCGTCTTAAGGAGGCCGCAGAGAAGGCGAAGATAGAGCTCTCCTCCTCGATGGAGACCGATATCAATCTCCCGTTCATTACGGCAGATGCAAGCGGCCCGAAGCACCTTAACCTCAAGCTCTCGCGCGCAAAGCTGGAGGCACTCGTGGCGGATCTCGTAGATCGCACTGTAAAGCCCTGCGAACAAGCACTCAAAGATGCAGGAATCGATAAGAAGAATATCGACGAAGTCGTCCTGGTTGGCGGTATGACCCGTATGCCTGCAGTCATTGCAAAGGTGAAGGAACTCTTCGGCAAAGAGCCAAACCGCAGCGTGAATCCAGATGAAGTTGTCGCAATTGGTGCCGCGATTCAGGCGGGAGTGCTCTCGGGCGATCTCGATCGCGACCTTGTTCTCGTAGATGTCACACCGCTCTCCCTTGGCATCGAGACCCTTGGCGGTGTTGCAACAAAGCTCATCGAGAAGAATACGAAAATCCCAACGACAAAGAGCCAGGTCTTCAGTACCGCTGCCGACAGCCAACCATCGGTAGAAGTGCACATCACACAGGGCGAACGCGAAATGGCCAAGGATAATAAATCACTCGGGCGTTTCATTCTGGATGGCATTCCACCCTCCCCGCGCGGTATTCCACAAATCGAAGTGACCTTTGATATTGATGCAAATGGTATTTTGAATGTGAAGGCCAAGGATAAGGGCACGGGCAAGGAGCAGCACATCATGATCCAGGGTTCTACGGGGCTTTCTGCTGATGAAGTAGAGAAGATGAAGAAGGATGCAGAACTCCATGCAGAAGAAGATAAGAAGAAGCGCGAAGCTGTGGATATCCGTAACCAGGCCGATGCACTCGTCTTTAACCTAGAGAAGCAAATGCGTGAGCACGATGCAAAAATCCCGGATGACGTGAAGAAGACCGTGAATACGGATTTGAATGCACTCAAAGATCTCCTCAAAGATGAGAACGCCTCACCCGAGATGCTAAAGAAGGCAACGGAGGATCTGGGGACGCATGCACAGAAGATCGGAGAGGTTATCTACAAAGCTGCAGCGGAAGAGGGGAAAGGAGGGGACAAGAAAGAGAATGTTGTGGATGCGGAGGTTGTTGATGATAAGAATAAGGAATAGCATCCTCGCCATGAGTTCTTTTTTGAGTGAATTCGCCGCGCTCTCATTCAAAGAGCAAATGGCAGTTAGCGTCATCGGCTTGGGATTGCTGTATCTATTCTTTGCAATGACGTATTTTCGCTTTAAATCCTATTGGATGATCGGAAAAGAGCTACACACCCTCTCAAGCTACGAGAGAATGAAACAAGCAATAAAGGTCAGACAATGGTCGCCGAAGAGATATAGGAAGGTAGCTTTTGCATATGTTGTTATCGGTGGAGTAGTCACGATACTCTTTGGTTGGTTACATCCCTCTCTCCTTGTTTTGTGGGGCCTAAGCTTTTTTATTAATGGACTGAATGCAGGATATCTTTCGTCGCTCACACAAAATGAACTCGATACGTATTTTACAAAGCGGGAAAAGTACATTCTTCGAGGAAGTCAGATATTCATAGTTTTTCTTATCTTTCTCTTTCTTGTAGGCAGTTTTGTTGCAAAATTTGTAGCTTCTCTTTCAACAGACGATTTTTTCATTCTTAAAATTTTCGGCGTTATATCATTCATATTATCTATCAGCATGTTTATCGTCACACAAAGAACCTTACGCGATTTACAAAAACTGTAGTTCAGAACACACGCATTGAGGGAGTGCAAAATCTTCTTACCGAACATCAAGAAAAATAAACACATCACGCCTCGATGAGGCTCTCTGTATGTGGCAATAATGACATATGCAGAGCAGATTTTCGATCTGCGTTTTTTTATAGTCCCGGCAGGTTAAACCTGCGGGGTGCGTGCTCCCCACTTCGTCCGCCTTGGGCGGACTACGAGGGGCAGGAAAGCCCACGGCTATTAGATCGCAGTAACCTGATAGCCGCGCAATTTATTGCGCGCCGCACGGGATTCATCCCGTAAAAAAACAAACAACATACACTCCCTCTCCCAAAGGGAGAAGGCTGGGGTGAGGGTAACAAAACAAAACATTGTTTGCTGTATGTTTTACCCCTCATCCCTAACCCTTCTCCCTATGGGAGAAGGGGATGTTTTGTTTTTGTTTACAGCTTCGATCCGACCAATTCTGCCAGCTCCACCAATCTATTCGCATACCCCCACTCATTATCGTACCAACCGAGAACCTTGACGAGGGTTTGACCGTTCTCAGTGCGAACACTTGTGAGTGCCGCATCGATGATGCAGCTCCGTGGATCACCAACGAAGTCTTTGAGCACGAGTGGTCTCTCCTCATACCCTAAAATGCCCTTGAGGGGCCCCTCAGAAGCTTTTTTAAACGCTGCGTTCACTTTCTCTACTGAGGTTTCTTTTTCCACTATCACGGTCAAATCTGTCATAGAGCCTGTGGGGGTGGGTACACGGATCGCAAAGCCATCCAGTTTGCCTTTGAGCGCTGGGAGCACGAGGCCAACTGCTTTTGCAGCACCTGTGGTGGTTGGCACGAGGTTTTCCGCAGCGGCGCGCGCGCGTCGCAGATCTTTGTGTGGGAGATCGAGCAGATTCTGATCATTCGTATAGCTATGGATTGTCGTCATGAATCCCTGCTTAATCGTAAAGTTCTCATGAATGACTTTGGCCATCGGTGCCAGGCAGTTTGTGGTGCAGGAGGCATTCGAGATCACATGCATCGTCTTTGGATCGTAATCCTTTTCGTTCACCCCAATGCAGAATGTTCCATCGATATCACCTTTTGCAGGGGATGAGAGAATCACTTTCTTTGCTCCTGCATCAAGATGCTTTGCAGCATCCTCCCTCTTCGTAAATGCTCCCGTGCACTCAAGAACAACATCTACTTTGAGCTCGCGGTGGGGGAGTGTGGCTGGATCCCTGCTTGCGGTGACCCGGATCGCGCCGTGCTTGGTCGATAGAAGACCATCTTTGTAGCAGGAATCTCCGCAATCAAAGTGTCCATATGTGGAATCAAATTCAAAAAGATGCGCAAGCGTGTGACCATCTGTGAGATCATTAATGAGCACGACCTCGATCTCTGGATACTTCGTTTGAATAATCCTGAGCGCTTGACGTCCAATGCGGCCGAAACCGTTAATCGCGAGGTTCATGCTGAGACTCTATCACGAACGCATATCGAAAAAAATGATGATCAAACATTACTCACCTCTTCGATATACCTTCTGGGAGCTCCTTCCGGAGTCGGCATTCCTACAATTTTACGAATGGTATTTCCCACTGTCCATTCAGCAGCAATCGGGCGGTCCTTTATTTCTCCTTTCTGAGCTGCTCCTATTATCTGTTTTCCTTTTACTCCATGACCAAAAAAGAGCGCACCAAAGCCTTGTGCCCAATGATCTCTTCCACCGGAATTGTTAATTTTCGGTGTGCGTGCAAATTCACCCATACACAGAACGACTATATTCCTCTTAAATCGCCCTTCGCGCATGTATCGAATCGTTGTTGAAATGACATGATCCAGCGGCTCTGCGAGAGGTCTGAATTTTCCAACATCATCATGACGATCCCAACCACTCTCCATACTGTGATGAACTGTTGCAAAACCAGAGCCAGATTCCAGGAAGCGAAGAGCCGTTGCAGTAGCACGTCCAAAAGGATTATTTCCAAAATCTTCCTCCATGCCCTTTGGAATATCCAGTGAGCTCATAAGCTCTCCTCCATTGAGAAAAAGATCGATCCCACTGCTTCTACTCTCTGTATACTTGGTTTCATTGCGTGAGAGATGCTGTGTATTAATCGAAAAACCGGAGCTCTTTTCCAAATTTTGCAATAGTTGGGATCTATCTTTCAAACGCTCAACATCAGTACGAGGAAGAGGAGGCCTTTCAAATTTTCCATTTCCGTCATCATTAAAACGGAATTGTTGATCAGCCTTATGAGCACTATCGGGTTGATACTGCCCTTTAACCCAAAAAAATGGATTGGGAATTCCACCAGCCATTTTCTTCTG
>DATDWC010000008.1:0-4364 GCA_035289805.1 Candidatus Peribacterales bacterium
ACCTGTGTTTCAGGGCGCGCATGTCTACGATTTGAATCTCCGCGATGGATTCGTCCTCAAAGGCGCGATCTCGCACTACACGGAGACCGATATGCAGAAAGCCGGAGGATACTTCTACGGTAAAGATGTTGACCGCATCATCCGCATCGGTGATGCGCTCTACACTATCTCCGCATGGGGCGTGAAGAGCCATACCGAAGAGGAGGTGGAAAAGCTCGGCTCACTCTCTTTTGTGGATATCTCTCCGGTTGGAGAAGAAACCTGCCCCGATGAATCGCAGGCCGGCGTGAAGTACATCTCCAAGGATCCCGATCAGTGCGCCCTCGTGCGATTCTCGTGTGTGGAAGGAACGGAGGCATTCAGCCTGAGTTGTGGGTGCGGGTGTAAACCTGCTAATTAACGTTCTCTTCGAGCGAGTCCCGTCCCTCATGAGCGGGGCGGGACGAGTCGAGAAGCCGTTCCGTTTTCTTCGAGCGAAGCCGCGTTAGCGGCTGAGTCGAGAAGCATTACATCCTCTTTTCAGAACTTTTTCCTTCTTGAACACTTTATATTGAAGATCCCTTTTGGATGAAGCTCCCAACGTCCCGATTTTATGCCGGTATAGTCTGGATGCGGAAATTGTTTCATTTGCATATCGGATGACAATTCACAGCAATTTTGTAGATGATCACATACTCTGATTCTGAAACTAAAAACTTCATCTGGTACATATGTTAATTCCGATGCTCTAAATCCGAAATTATTCCAATCTCTTCCGCCACTCAGTTTGATTTCACGCTCCTCACATCTGATCTCTCTTTTCTTGAAAGAAAGGATTGCATCCACTAATTCCAAATGGGAGTCTGAACCAAAACGAACCTGAATATCTATCAATTGCTGCATCACTCCTCCATTCATGGGATACGAAATTAAGGGATGAATCTCTGGAGCCAATCTAATTTCGCATTTCCTATTACCTCTTTTAATAACACTCTTCACGAGATCTGGCACAAGATTGAGGGCAAATTCTGCTAGCATATCGATATTCTACTCCACCGCTTCTCGACTCAGCGCCTCGTGCGTTGATGAATGCAGGAAGTCGAGAATCCTCTCATTCGAATGCTTTTACTTGCTGGAAAAATCGGGACTGGTAACCTTTTTGGTTGATGAATCATGATGATTTGAGGAGGGAATGGTGGAGGGCAATGAGGATTCTTTCGGCGTTCTCCGGCTTCTTGAATCCCCGCATGGTTTTGAGTCTCGCATTGAAGTGACCGATATAGGATTCCAGCCTGTTTGTGATGGCAGGAATGCGAGGATCGAGGAAGTGGGAGAAGGCATAGCGGCAAGCTTTGCGGAATCGCTGGAGGACATTGTGGTGGATGGGATTGAGACCGAAGAGATTTGCTTCAATGAGACGCTCAAAATGCTTCCAGCGCAGGAGGAAGGTCTCCGGAGTGGAATGGAGGAGGAGCTTGCAGTAACAGAACAGGATCCTTTTCTGTTTGTTCCCCGGATGATTGCTGAATCTCTTCATCTGCAGTCCGGTCTTGATGTCCCTGAGTAGATGAACATGGCAACGCTGCACAGAGACGCCGTAGATCTCAAGTACCTGCGTGAGCCCTGGTAAGCCATCAATCGTCACTGCCGTGAAAACGATGCCCTGTCCCAGAAGCTCCTGCAGGAGATCATCGAAGATCTGCGGAGATTCCTTGCCGGGGCACAGCCTGCGTTTCAGAAGTCCTGCGCCAGTGTCCCAAACCAGATGTTCGCAGTACTTCTCTCCGCGGATGCTCAGCGCTTTACCGTCGAGAATGAGAATGCCACTCGGGACATGCAGATTCACAAAAACAGCACCCTCAAGATTGCGGTGCAGATTCTTCAGAATCGCCACATGACTCTTGTCGCTCGTTGTCCCAACCCTGCGGTACGTACTCCGGTCAAGGATGTAGCGATCGTGGAAGATCGGAGCAGGTTTCCTGCCTCTACTTTCGATTCTGAACGTGTGCTTGCAGGCGTTACATTTCCTCCGGCGACCGCCAAACCGGACAGTGTTCCTCGAGCCGCAAAATGTGCACTTTTTTTCATGGATGAATTAAGGGAAGGCTAAAAAGGCTACTTTGACAGTTCTGCAAGCCAAAGTTGACCGTCATTCATCAACCAAAAAGGTTACCAGTCTCGAATCACCTTCTATATAAATTCCGCGCAATAATTCCTCACCGGTTAGAATGTCATTTAAACCTCTGTCTACTCGATTATATCCATCTGCTTCAACTAAATTATTACTCCAGACGAAGACACATGAATTTACTTTCGGACTATAAAATACCCGTTCCATATTTGGCCAATGCATAGCATCATCCCCTGCGAGTTCTTTTCCGAATTCTTCCGTTTTCTTTTCTGCCTCATTAATATATTTGGAGCATTCAATTTTCCGCTGAAAATCCATTTCGGGACTATCAGATAATTCATCATTAGGAGGTACAGCCTGTGTACAGGCTGCTAGTAAAAGTGCTGTACAAATAAGCCCCTTGCTCACGGGCCCAAGTCTATCCCTTTTGAATCGTGTGTCTACATATTAAACAAATGGCTTATCAACTATTTCTCGACTCGCCCTTCGGGGCTCGCTCGAAGAGAACGGGGTGGCGCTTCTCGACTCAGCGCCTCCGACGCCTCACTCGAAGAGAACGCTATGACCACTCCCCCGAGATCAACTTTTTCTTTTTGGCTTGGCTCCAATCCTTAATTTGTCGCTCACGATCACGAGCCTCAAAAATATCCCGGAATTCTTTCGAATAGACTAATTTCTTGGGCTTTTTTTCTTTTGTATACTCTGCACCCGCTCCTTCGAAGTGCTGCTTAAGTCGTAGATCAAGATTGGAAGTCGTTCCCGTATAATAGGTGCCATCCTCGCATTCAAGAATGTAAAGATGGTATGAGTGCTTGTGGCGGGACATTGGGCAATTCTAGCACTACCGCTTCTCGATTCGCTCGCTGCGGCTCGCTCACTCGAAGAGAACGGGAGAAATGCTTCTCGACTCAGCCTGTCCTGAGCTTGTCGAAGGGCTCGAAGAGAACGCAGGAACCGCTTCTCGACTCGTCCCGCTCTGGCGGGACTCGCTCGAAGAAAACGTGATTCTCCTGTATCCTCTCACCGCATGTCCTTCCAAATCCGCCACATCTCCGACCGCAAGAAGAAGGAACGCCGTATCAAGTGGAGTTCGGTCATTGGAATCGGCCTCATGGTGCTGAGACCTCTCTACGATCTCGGCCTCAAATTCGAAGAGCGTCGCAAACATGAGCAGAGAATGAAAAAAGCGGTCTCCGTGGGCGCAGCAGCGATTCTCGCGCTCACGATCGCTCTGCTCGTCCTCTCGCTTTTGATCAAACTCGGAGGCATTTCGCTCTCCTCCGCGGTACAGGTTGCAGGAACGGCGGTCGGGGCGGATGAAAAGGGAGTCACGAATATCCTGCTTCTTGGTCAGGGAGATGAAACGGGGCAGGACCTCACGGATACGATCATTGTCGCAAGCATCGATCCGGTGAATACGAAGAGTGCTGCGCTCCTCTCGCTCCCGCGCGATCTCTACTTTTTGAATACTGATGGCGTAATGAAAACGGAGAAAGGAAAACTGAACGCGCTCTGGCGCGATGAGCGGATCGCTCTGATCCGGGAGGGTGTAGAGAGAAATGAAGCGGGAAGAACAGCGCTTCGCAACCTCGCCGATGCGGTCGGCAAAGCGTTTGATATCCCCATCCACCACGTCGTCATGGTGGATTTCGCCGCTTTTGAACAGATCATCGATGCAATCGGCGGAGTGGACATCGATGTGCCCGCCACGATCGATGATACCGAGTATCCCGGTCCGAACTACACCTACGAGATCTTCCATATTGATGCTGGCCGCCAGCACCTCGATGGCAAAACCGCGCTCAAGTATGCGCGTACGCGCCACACCACGAGCGATTTTGACCGTTCGGCACGCCAGCAGCAGATCATTCATGCAGCAATGGCGCAGGCAAAGGAGAGCGGCATCGCAAAGAATCCACGGAAGATCCTCGAGCTCTACGGCATCCTCTCGGAGCATATGCTCACGGACATTAAGACGCGCCAGATGGTCATGCTTGCGGGCATTGCTAAGGACATGGAGAAAGAAAAATTCCTCACGCTCCAGCTCAATAATGTGAACGGCCTCTACGGCGATCAGCTCTGGAAAGGGGGACTCCTCTACTCCCCTCCGCGCAATCTCTTCGATGATGAATTCGTGATGCTTCCGGTTTCGATTCCGGAATTTCCGGTCACGTGGAAACAGGTGAGGCTCCTCGCCCGTCTTTACTTCGGCAACCGCACTCTCTATCTCCCGAACACCAAATTCTCCATCCTC
>DATDWC010000009.1:0-5620 GCA_035289805.1 Candidatus Peribacterales bacterium
TTCTGGGGTGAGTGGAAACATGGGTTATCGAAGGAATGATCGGAGGAGCATTTTACACGCTGTGATGACCCCACGGGAAAAGGATTGTCCTTTCGCCATGGTGTATTCGGAGTACACAACCTTGATCGGAACCTCTGTGACTCGCCAGCGGTGCTGCACCACCTCTCGGATGATTTCGCTGCAGAACTCGTAACCAGAGAGATGCAGGTTCATGCGTTGCACTGCCCGTGGCCCAAGTGCCTTGAGTCCCGATTGACTGTCGCTCACGTATTTCCCGGTGACAATGTACGTAAAGATATTCCCGATGCCGTTGAATACTCTCCGCACAATAGGGATGACATTCTTCGGGCCACGAAAGCGTGTCCCAATCACTACATCTGCTTCGTCGCGTTCAATCGGCTCAAGGAGCCGCGGGATATCGTTTGGATTGTGCTGGCCATCTGCATCAATCGTCACCACGGCATCAACATTGAGGAGTCGTGCTGCGCAGATCCCCGTCATCGTCGCAGCTCCCGGCCCAGAGTTCAATGCATGGGAAACAATCACAGCACCAGCTGTACGTGCGCAGGCAACGGTACGATCGGTGGATCCATCATCCACAACAATCACCGTATCCACATATTTAAGTGTCTCATGCACAACGCCCGCGATTGCGCGCTCCTCGTTCCAGGCAGGGATGATTGCTGCAGTCTTCATGCCTCCGGAGTATAGCGTCATTCCGCTTCTGGAGCGGCCGGGGCCGCGGAGGGTACCTCTTCCGGGAGAATCATGTAGGCAATCCCGTTCCCGGGATTATCCACAACGGGGATAATGCCGGTCGCTGGATCATTGGCGAAGTTGAGGAATTTCTGCACCTTCTGGTGGAGCGTGCCATTCGAATCCTTCTCGATCGTCGCCGTGTTTGTATCAAACACAATGCTATGGAACCCGAGTGCCTTCAGACGCTTGAGCGTGAGCAGGTGATCTTCCTCCTGGTTAAGACAGCTGAAGAATCCGAGTTGGTTATCGTTCACGACGATGACGTTCTGATTATTCGGAATGAAGTAGCTAATGAATGTCCCCATGCGGTAGAGGTAAGGGTGATTCGGATCCTGCGAGAGCCGCATGACATTCTCCGTGATATCGTCGTAATTCGGGATGGTCATCTCCTGCAGTACCTCATGCGAAGCTTTTCCCCACGCGTACTCATACAAGTTGTACTGCATTCCAAACTGCCAGAGCCGGAGCGATACACTGGTACCAAGCGCAATGGCAACGAAGAAAGAGGCGATGAGCCGAGCGACGATATTCGGCGAGAGAGCAATGAGCGCCTCAACGAGAACCGATAAGCCAAAGAACATGCCAATGCCGTACCACGGGATGCCGTTCCCTACGATCATCCATGCAAAGAGGTAGAAGATTGTCCCAATAAAGAGCGCACGCATGGCACGCCGTCGCCAGAATGCAGGGAGGAAGAGCACGAGCGGCACAAGGAGAAGGAGAGGGGATGTGGTGAGGTAGAACCCCTGTGAATCCTGGTTCATCACGACCCGCCACGGGAGGCCCGCATAGTGCTGAATACCGGTCCCATGTCCCCAGTACCGATCAAGTTCCTCTGTACGAGAGGAATCTTCAGCGCACATTGGGTGCGTGGCATCCATCCTCAGTTCCTCTGGAAGTGAACGCGAACCTGGGGGGGCATCTTTTGTGATTTGCGAGGGGAAAAAACGGACCCATGGGGTGATGGTATTTGGAGCCTTCAGCATGTTGCCAGTGGAAATACGACCGTTCAGAATGCTGTTCCGTACCATCCATGGTGCGGAGAAGGCGCACACCCCAAGGAGCAGGAGCAGCACGGAGAGGAGGGAGGACCGTATAAGCGGGAGGATGCTCGCGCGATGTTGTTTCGTGAGGAAAAGCAGCAGGCACACAAATAACACACCAAGAATAAGAGCGGCGGTCTTGGAAGCAACATCGAGCCACGGGATCTGAATACCCCACATTTTATGGAGGATTGATGAGACCGACGCAACCTGCGCAAGCATGAGGAAGAAAAATGAGAAGAAGATCGCTCCCACGCCGCCACTCAGACCAAGGAGTCCAAAACCAAGCACGACCCCCCCCATGAGTCCCATCAGCACCATCGTTGCTTTCGTTGCAAATGCAGCACCAAAGAGGATGCCCGCTACAAAGAGCCATCGGCGGCGGCTTCGCTCTTCCACGGACCACGGGAGATCATTGAATCCTGCAAGAAACACTGCGATGAGCCCAACCACACCAAAGAAGAACAGCGCGTTCTCGGTCTTCATATCTGCAAATGAATAGTGACCCGTCATCGGCAGCAGGTAGTAGAAGAGTGCAGCGAGGAGCCCTGCGCGAGAGCCCAGGAGTATTTTGGTTCCGAGGTACACCGCGAGTACCGCAAAAACGCCCGCCATCCAGTTTATTTGCTGTGCAAGTACCGCACCGAATGTGGAAAAGTATCCAAAGAGGAGGAAGCCAAGAGAAGTGAGGTACTCCCACTGGATTGCGGGAATCGAAGGAAGTATCTGATGTGCAACGGAGAGTTGCCGCGGGAGGTTGATGTACCGCCCAAGATCATCCCACCCTATCGGGAACGGACGAATGACTGTGAGGTAATTGAATGCAAGGAGCGAGAGCAGGAGATAGAGAAGGAGGAGCCGTGCGGAATGGAACGGGAGTTCCACATCCCATCGTGTCTTCACAGTGTGCCGTAGCCAGTAGAGTGCATAGCGATAGCCAAGGATGGGAATGGCAAACAGAACTCCCCATGCGACAATTGCGGTAAGACTGTGGAAGAGAGCAGCTACCCAGAGCACCATCATCAGAGCGGTTGCCCCAAGCGCGAGTGCCATGATGAATTCCACTGCAATGGCATTCGAACGAAGACGAAGGAGTGAAAGTACGATTGATCCGAGGATGAGGAAATCGAAGGTGAGGACGAGGAGTATCCCAAGTGGCGGGAGGACACGCGTGAGGAACGACATCTGCATGCACCATCCGCGATATGTGAATACTCGTGCGTCACCGGCTCCGCGGCGCACCGGATCCTGTACGAGGCACCCCTTACTCTCTAATTCTTCAAAATTCTTTTGGAGCGCAGCGAGCGTTTCCTCCGGAACATCCTTATACACCTCCGTTTTTGGCTCAATGAGGAGGCGCGGCTGCAAATCAGGAAACGATCCGTAGAAGAATGATGTCGTGATGAGCCAGAGCGCTCCAATACCAAGCAAGAGAACGTGGAGTGCGGAGAGCTGGAGCTTCAGGAACATTCGTCCTTTCCCGAGGGTCACCCAACCGATAACAGCGCCATAGATACAGAGCGAGACGATGGCATACCCAAGGAACGGCTGAAGCCGTACGAAGAGAAATCGAATGAAAGGGATGAGGCCTAAAAGTCCACGCAAGAAGGGATGCTCCACCGTTTCACCAATCCCCTGCCAATCGGCGCTCTTCAAGAGCACCACAATGTGTCCGTCCGTTCCAATAAAGAAGAGCGTCACATACGATCCACATACGAGGAGCAAAACCACGAAGACATACGGCAAGAACTTCTGCAATCGCTGAAGGATGTTCTGGAGCTTTGGGAGCATGTGGGGGTGAGTATAACGCGGGTACACGGGAAATCCGAGATAAAGAGGAGCGGGACGAGTGCATTTCCCAGGTTTTCCGATTCCGTACTCTGGATTTTGCATTACAATACCTCGACATGTCCGGTGCACAACCCTTCAAACTCGTCTCCGATTTTTCCCCCAAAGGCGATCAGCCAAAGGCCATCGCCAAACTCATTGAAGGTGTGAAGAATGGTGAGCGACACCAGACACTCCTCGGGGCAACAGGCACGGGCAAAACTTTCACGATGGCGAACGCCATCGCAGCGCTCAATCGTCCATCACTCGTGATTGCCCACAATAAAACCCTGGCAGCGCAGCTCTGCAGTGAGTTCCAATCATTCTTTCCGGAGAATGCCGTGAGCTACTTCGTGAGCTACTACGATTACTACCAGCCGGAGGCGTACATCCCACACACCGATACCTACATAGAAAAGGATGCCTCCATCAACGAGGAAATCGCAAAGTTCCGGCACGCCGCAACTCACAATCTCCTCACGCGAAGGGATGTTCTGATCGTTGCATCGGTCTCCTGTATCTATGGCCTTGGATCAGTGGCGGATTACGAGGGGCTCGCAATCACCGTTCGTCGCGGTGAACAGCGCAAGCGCGATACGTTCCTCCGGCAACTCACCGATATCCAATACCGTCGCAGTAATATCGAATTCAAGCAGGGCATGTTCCACGTGCTCGGGGATACCGTGGAAATCTTCCCGCCAAGCGGGGATACGGTGATCCGGATCGAAATGGCATTCGATGAGGTGGAATCGATTACTGAGGTGGAGAGTTTTACAGGGGAAGTGCTGACGGAGATGGCGGAGATAACGCTCTTCCCCGCCAAACACGATGTCACGAGTAAGGAGAAAATCGATCGTGCGACAGATCAAATCATCGCTGATCTCGCCATACGCGAAAAGGAATTCATCGATGCAGGGGAGCTTGCAAAAGCAGAGCGCATCCGTCAGCGAACGGAGTACGACGTCGAAATGTTAAAGGAGACAGGTTACACAACAGGGATCGAGAACTACGTCCGCTACCTCTCTGGCCGGGCTCCGGGGAGTCCTCCGGAAACCCTCCTCGATTACTTCCCGGATGATTTTCTCTGCTTCATCGATGAATCCCACATGTCCATTCCCCAAATCGGAGGCATGCACGAAGGGAACAAGAGTCGGAAGCAGAGCCTGATCGATTACGGCTTCCGATTGCCCTCCTGCACGGATAACCGGCCCCTTACATTCCAGGAATTTGAATCACACATTGCGCAGGCGGTCTATATTTCTGCAACTCCGGGGAAGTACGAGTATCTGCACACAAAGAAGGAATGCATTGCAGAGCAGATTATCCGGCCCACGGGACTCATCGATCCTGTGGTAAAGGTGCATCCGAGCAAAGGGCAGGTGGAAAATATCGTGGCAGAAATCAATGCCGCAATCGATCACAAGGAACGCGTGCTCATTACGACACTCACGAAGAAGATGGCAGAGGATCTCTCGCAATTTCTCCTCGACAAAGATTACAAGGTGAAGTTCCTCCACTCCGATATCGAAACCCTGGAGCGTGTAGAGACTCTCCGAGCGCTCCGCATGGGTGCGATCGACATCATCGTAGGAGTGAACCTCCTGCGCGAGGGATTGGATCTCCCGGAAGTTTCATTCATAGCGATCCTCGATGCAGATAAGGAAGGCTTCCTCCGCTCACGGGATGCCCTCATCCAAACGATCGGCCGCGCAGCACGCAACCTCCGCGGCCATGTGACGCTCTATGCCGATCGCGAAACCCAGGCCATGCGCGATGCAATGGCAGAAACCAATCGACGACGTGCAGTGCAGGAGGCTTACAACAAGGAACACGGCATCACCCCAAAATCGATCGAAAAGGCGGTGCGCGATATTGCAGAGGAGCACAGTAAGCTTGCACTCCGGCGCCCAAAATATGATCACAGTAAGCTCCCAAAGGATGAGAAGAAGCGGCTACTTGATGAGCTCGAGAACCAGATGGCGCTTGCGGCG
>DATDWC010000010.1:0-10458 GCA_035289805.1 Candidatus Peribacterales bacterium
CCTCCCTCACCAACCCAAACCCAACGAGGAGGAGTGCCGGGAGCGAGAACCAGAGATCCTGATTAAGAACCATGACCTGCACCAAGCTGCTCTGCTTCATGAGAGGTTGGAGTAATGCCTGTGCGCCGAGTGTTGGATCGAGGAGCGGGGCGCCTGCAACAAAAGTGAGGAGTGCAATCACGATGAGCCCCGCAGTCGCAAATCCAAAGAGGCCAGTTGCAACGAGCGCAACGATAGAGGAATGACTGCGGCCGTACTCCACGCTAAATCCTCCCTTCAATGCCACAGCAATGATCGCGATCATGAAGAGGATGAGTTTACTCACAGACATCGTGCTCACATTCAGCTCCACACCAAGGACCTCAAAGATGCGGAATACTGGCTGCGATTGCCCGGAGAACCGGGTGAAGATGTTCCCCAGTCCCTGGGTCGCAAGAATCGCAATGTAGACCGCAATGAGAATGGTGAGCGTTTGGTGCTTTCCGATGATGAAGCTGTACGCCGTAACGACCGCGAAGAAGAATGCGATGAAGAGGTCCCAAGAGAGGGTCAAATCCATGGCGGACATGGTACCCTATTGCCACCATCATGCGCCACGGCATCCTCCTCATCGATAAGCCCGCGGGGATCACGAGCCACGACGTGGTGCAGAAGATTCGCAAACTCTTAGGAGAGCGGGATATCGGGCACCTCGGGACACTGGATCCCGCGGCAACGGGACTCCTCGTGCTCTTCGTCGGGAAAAAGGCGCTGAAGGTACTGGAGCTCTTCCAAGGCGCGGAGAAGGAGTACGAAGCAGAGATTCTTTTTGGAAAAGTGAGTACGACATACGATCGTGATGGGGTGATCGAGGAGAGCCCTAAGAAAGCAGGGTGGGAAGAACCAAGTGAAGCCGTGCTCCTTAAAATACTACGCGAAAAATTCACCGGCCTGATTAACCAAAGACCCCCCGCACACTCCGCTCTCCACCTCCATGGGAGACGCGCCTACGAGCTCATGCACGAGAATCCGGATGCCATAATCGATATGCCGATGCGCCCCGTGACGATCAGTGCCATCCAGCTCATCTCCTACGGCTACCCACATGCCAAACTCCGCGTTGCCTGTTCCTCTGGCACCTACATCCGGTCCATTGCACACGATCTTGGGGGCTTTCTGCGATGTGGCGCTTACCTTGAGGGTTTGCGACGCACCCGGGTTGGTGCATGGTCACTGAGCGATGCAAATACGATCGAAGTCGCCGCATGGGGACAGGTGATTCCCCTCAAAGAAATTCTCAGTGTGTTCCCTCGTTATGATCTCTCGGAGGAGGAATGGAAAGATATCGAACATGGCCGATCAATTGCGATCGATCTGACGGAAGAACCTCTCATCGCGTGGTTTGAAAATCTCCCCGTTGCAATCATGGAAAGAGATGAGAGGGGAGCACATCCGAGGAAAGTTTTTTAGAGCGCGCGGCACACACCAATCCCCGTATCCATCTCCCTCACATCGCAGAATTCTCCCGAGGGGCAGAGCACTCCTGCAGAGCCTCCGCACGGCTGCTTAGATCCTTTGAATTCACTCTCACTCGAGGAACGAGAGGAGGAAGCCCCGGTAAAGTGGACACTCTGGAGCATCGTGTAGAACGCATCACGGAGATTTGTGGATTCCGGTCCTTTAGGACCAAAGGTGAAGAGAATGATGGAATCCCCTTCTCCCATCACGAGGATACGATGAGCGTCCTTCTCCACCGTACGTACACCATTCCTGCCCCCAATGCGAATGGGTACACCTTCCGGGAGTACTTGCAGCGTGCTCTTCTCGATTGCGATGAAGGGCGTCTCCTCCATTGGAGCAGTGAAGGAAAGTCTGCCCCCTGCGAGCGTACTCTTCCAGGTCTTTGGTGCTTTGAGCGAGAGCGCGAGCACGGGAACGGTGTAACTCTCCAACACTTCCTCTGCCGAAGTCTTCACTGCGGTCACCGTAGAGACCACAATCACAGGAAGCAATTCCACTTTGGTATTCGCCATGAGCTCCCCCTGCACCGAAGCCTGCTTCTCCTCGAACTCACTTAAGTTCACCGTCTTACTCTCAAGGTAAAAGAGCGGCCTCCCTTGGACGAGCAGGATATGTGTCCCGCGTCGCGTGAGCGAAGCCTCGGTTGCGGTGATTGTTCCTGTTGCAGTGTAGGGACCGTAGAGAGTGGTGATATCGGGAGGGGTTTCCCCACTCTGAGTACAGGAAAAAAGGGCTAGGGTTAGGGCTGGGGCTAGGACGAAAATATTGAAAATTTTCAGCTTTAGTTGCATCGACATCAGTATACAAGAAAAAGGACTAGGGAAGGTGACGACCTAACCCTAGCCTTTAGCCCTAACCCTACTTCGATGAAATCTTCTTTCGCATGAATGCCGGCACCTCAAGTTCCTCCTCGGAGAGCTTGAGTGCATTCTCCTGGAGGACATCCGATTCCATGGGAACAGCCTCCGGGAGATTCCGTGAGGAGGACGTTTTGCTCATGGAGGGGGTGACAGGCTTCTTTGCACCGACGCCACGGAACGCAGGGATGTTGCTCATCGTGGTGTGAGTATTCGCCGTATCCTCAAATCCCGTTGCAATCACGGTGCACTTCACGGTGCCAGCAAACTGCTCATCGATCACGGCACCAAAGATCACGTTTGCCTCGGGGTCTGCTGCCTCCGTGATGATGCGTGCTGCTTCATCCACTTCGTACATTGCAAGATCCGGACCGCCACAGATATTAAAGAGAATGCCCTTGGCTCCACTGATGGAGAGATCGAGGAGTGGCGAATCAATCGCGGCGCGTGCCGCTTCCGCTGCCCTACTATCCCCTGTTCCAAAGCCCATACCCATGAGCGCGGTTCCTGCATCCTGCACAATCGAACGCACGTCAGCAAAATCCACGTTTACGAGGCCATGCACAGTGATCAGACTCGCGATACCCGCAATACCCTGATGGAGCACATCATCCACGACCTGGAACGCCTCTGTGAGTGGAGTCGTCTTATCGATGAGGGAGAGGATCTTATCGTTTGGAATCACGATCAGCGTATCCACTTTGCCACGGAGAACCTCGAGCGCTTCCTCCGCCTGTTTCTTTCTCCGAAGACCCTCGAAGCTGAACGGTTTGGTGACGACTGCCACGGTGAGGATCCCCATCGAGCGCGCCATCTCAGCAACAGGCGCAATGCCTCCGCTCCCCGTTCCTCCACCAAGTCCCGCTGTGAGGAACACCATATCGGCGCCCTGCAATGCTGCCTTGATTTCATCCGAGCTCTCCTCAGCTGCCTTCTTCCCAATATCCGGATTCGCTCCCGCTCCAAGCCCCCTGGTTGTTCCCCTACCAATATTTAACTTCTTCCCTGCGGGATTATGGTAGAGCGCCTGCGCATCGGTATTTATCGCCACAAACTCCACGCCCACCGTCTTCATTTCGACCATCCGCTTTACGGCATTGCTGCCACCGCCGCCGATTCCAATGACGCGAATCGTGGCACTCGGAATGATATCGGGGAGCACTTCCTGGTGCGTGAGCTCCGTATCATCGTTGCGGCTACTCCCTTTGCGGGATTGACCGGATGATCCGGATGAGGAGGAAGTGAAGAGCGTTCCGCTGGAACCAGCAGAACCACTTCCATTCTGTTTGCTACCGGAGAAGAGGCTGCGGAGAGTATCTGACATGGGAATGAAGGGGAAGAAAAACGAAGTTCTGAGGTTAGGAGGTTCTGAGGGGAATATTTTGAGGGGAATATATGGGGAGAAGGGCGCCGCCCTGAACTCGAGCGCGTAGCGCGAGTAGTTCAGGGGAGGAGACTGCGCACCCAGGATCGCATGGTGCCAAACGCGCGCTGAACATTGAGGAGGCGTCCGCCGTAGAGGCGGTGCCCTTCACGTGCACCCCAGATGAGTGTTCCGAGTGCTGTTGCGTAGGCCGGGTCATCTACCTTCTCGATCACACCGCCGATCTCTACCGGGAACCCCATCTGCACCGGGAGCCCGAGGACTTCCCTCGCAAGATCGAGTGCGCCTGGCACTTTGACAGCTCCCCCCGTGAGCACAGCGCCCGCGGGGAGCATGCCATCGCGTCCAATCTGCTTCAGCATTTCTTTTACAAGAGAGAAGAGCTCGTAGTACCTCGCCTGCATAATTTCTGCGAGGTACTTCTTACTCACGGTCTGTGTATCGATCTTGCTCACAGAGGAGAGATCAATCATCTCGCGCTCGCTGATCTCCTCTGGGAGCACGGATCCGTATTCAATCTTAATGCGCTCCGCGGTATCGATACTGGTGCGCAGCCCAATCGCCACATCATTTGTAATCGTCTCTCCCCCAACAGGGAGCGACATTGAGTGGAGAATCGTGCCCTCCTCAAAGATCGCGACACTCGTGCATCCTGCCCCCACATCAATTGTGACGACTCCAAGCTCCTTCTGGCGCTTTGTGAGCACCGCCTCGGAAACCGCAATGGTTGCAGGAACAATGGCATCGATATCCACCCCCGCCTGATCCACGCACTTCTCCACGTTCTTCACATGCTGGATCTGCCCCGTGATGATGTGCGCATCTACTTCGAGGCGAATCCCGCTCATACCCACAGGGTTCTTGATGCCCCGCTGCTCATCCACGGTGTAGCTCTTTGGCTGCATGTGGAGAATTCTTCGGTTTGCAGGAATGCTGACGGCTTGGGCCGCTTCCAAAACGCGGGCGATATCCTCGATCGTGATCTCGGGTCCCGAGATCGCAATAACTCCCCTGCTCGAGAAGGATTCGATGTGCGTACCGCTCATTCCCACGAACACATGGTTGATCGGTACCCCAGACATCCTCTCTGCATCCTCTATAGAGGAGATAATGTTGTGGATAGTTTCCTCGATATCAATGACCTGACCTTTGCGCATTCCAAGAGAAGGAGAAATACCAACACCGATGATATTGGGGGCTTGAGCCTTCTCCTCCACTACCGCAACAACCGTCCGGATTTTAAAGCTACCGATATCAAGGCTGGCGAGGACGCGTTCCTGAGGCATGAGAGAGCGGGGAAAAGAGAGAGATAAAGGACTACCAAAATCGAGGTGAGGCTTACTAAACCAAAGGTTGCAACGGCAAAGTCTACGCGATGCCAAACTCAGCGCAAAACCTTATCGACGAGAATGTTTGTTCAAGAGGAAATTATTGATCAAAAAAAATGTGCAAATATTTTATCTTCTATAAGCCAAGAATCGTTGATTGTGTTTTTAAAAAACGATGGAAAAGTATAGTTAAATAGACTTAGAACACAGGGCGTGTTCAAGAGAGAGTCATTCTCATCGAGTAAGGAGCACCACTCCTGAACAAGAAATGCAGTCACTCTCTCGCAGAACTCCTACGAAGAGAGATAGAGAAACTCCATTCGAAGCCCCGTAAGGAGACTCCTAAGAACTTGGACTCATGAAAATACAGGAGTGCCCAGCCTACAAAAATCGCGCAAGCTTTGTACTCAAGAGCGTGAGAATTTTCAGTCAAGGAGAGGCAATTGTGCCTCCGTCATCCTCCCCTCTTTACCGGCCGAATCCTCGGCGGAGGCCGGCTCCTCAAGGTCAATCACGAACTCTCCCGAGAAGTACTCCCGGGTAAAAGCTTCGTTCTGGAAGAGCTTCCGGAGCCTTGTGCGGAGCGTTAAAAATTCGAGCTCCGAAAAGAAGCTTTCGACCTGCTTAAGCTCTGGCTTTTGCCCGGTGAGAGTTGCGAAGTCGATCGTGACTGGGATATCGGTAACGAGCGTTGCCATCTTCTTACAGAAGAACGCGCTCTCGCGATCAGCCTCGAGCTTGAGCCTATTTGATTCCTTCACTTCGGCAATGTGCTCGTAGAGTGATTCAATTGTTCCGTACTTCTGGAGGAGGGTTGCTGCACTCTTTGGGCCAATGCCCTTCACTCCTTTTAAGTTATCAGAGGCATCCCCCACCAGCCCTTTGTAATCTGCCACTTGATCCGGGCGAACACCGAGCTTCGCCTCCACACCCTTTGCATCCAAATACTCAGGTTCCGCATATCCTTTATGGGGAACTGCAATCTTGATGCTGTGATCCGCCATCTGAAAGAGATCCCGATCCCCCGTTACAATGATCACCTCCCACCCTTCTTTGGCTCCCCTCACCGCAATCGTGCCAATGAGATCATCCGCCTCGTAGGTGGGATCGGAGTAGGTCGGGATCGAGAACGCAGCCATACACTGGTGAATGCGTGGAATCTGCGTGTAGAAGTCATCCGGGGTCTCCTGCCGGCCCGCCTTGTACTCCTCATGGAGCTTATGCCGATAGGTCTCCTTTCCCTCATCAAAGCAGGCAACAATCGCATCTGGCTTCTCGCGCTGGATCATCGTGAGGAGCATCGAGCACACTCCAAATACTGCATTGGTCTGCTCACCCTTGGAGGTCGAGAGCGATCGCTGAATCGCCCAGTAGGCCCTATGCATCAAATGATTAGCATCGATTAACAGAAGCTTTTTCTTCATACACAAAAGAGCATATCGTCAAAGACTCCAAGAATCCAAATTTCAAGACTCCAAGGCCATTTTCTTGGTTTCTTGATTCCTTGGAATCTTGGACTCTTTTTCCCTTGTACTCTTTCATTAGACTTCAATTTGAGGTATAATAAGGAGATCCCTTGAATCCCACACACACATCCTCCAAAGAGCACTCGTACTCCCCGAGTTACGATAATAAAATTTTTAAGAAGTACAGTGCCCGGACACTCGAGGCAAAGATGGAAAACAAGCTCCTCCTGCAGGAAGAGCTCGGCTGGGTGAAGGAGGCAAAGCTTCCGCTCCTCTGCATTTCAGGTGGTATGACAGATGAACTCGGGGGCGGAGAATTTGAGGAAGTCCTCGGCGGCATCATGTCGCTCCACTCAGCACTCATTGTCCGAGGGATCGGCTCGGAGAAGTTCGGGAAAATGTTTACGCAGCTCGAGCATGAGTACAAACACAGAGTCAAAATTCTTAAAGATGAAGAGGATATGCGCCGCAAAATGTACGCGGCGGCGGATATAACTCTCTTCTTTGCGCCCGACGAAGCAGAGCTCCGGAACTGCCTGGCATACGGCGTCGTACCGATATCCCCGGAGCAGGATCTCCTCGCAGACTATAACCCCGTGCAGGAATCGGGGAACGCCTTTATCGCTAATCCACACACACCCTGGAACTGGTTCGCCGCACTCGTGCGTGCAACCGAAACCTATAAGCTCCCCTACGACTGGAGAACGATACAAAAGCACTGCATGGAGACGGTGAACGAGGAGTAGGACTAAGGACTTTAGGACGATAGGGCTGTAGGGCAGGTGCTTTGAGGTGATACAAAATTATGTGCCCTAACTGCCCTAATCGCCCTACAGCCCTGACCCCCATCGCTCTTTTCCCCCACTCTCTAGTACACTCATTCCATCTTCGGGCCAGTAGCTCAGCCTGGTTAGAGCACCCGTCTTATAAGCGGGCGGTCGGTGGTTCAAATCCCCCCTGGCCCACCAATCAACTCACAGTTCGCAACTCGAACTGCTAAGCCACTTGCTTTCTATATAAGAACTTCTGAAATCCAATAAACACTGATCGGATCATATCCACGCTTCCCAGTTCTTTCTCCGCATCAGCAATTGCCTGGTACTTTAAATTCAGAAGTTTCGGTAACTTCTCCTCACTTAGCTCATCTACTCCGTAATCAATGTACTTACTGAGGACGAATTCCAAAAATTCCTGCTGTTTTTCATCGAGACCATCAAATATAGTTGATTTCGCTGCACCTACGCGCTTTTCCCTGGTGATCGGCTTTTTTGTAAAGGAAACATACGAAAGCACATCGAAAAGATCACTATCCTCTGCGGCAATCATCTTCTGCACAGACTCCAATTGATCCCTATCGAATCCGAGTTCCGCAATCTTTTCTAAAAATGCCTTTCGAGTATCGGGTTTCGACCATATCTTCCGCAATTCCTCTTCATTTTTAAAGAATGCAGGCATTTTTCCTATCATCTCCTCTAAAAATTCCTGCAGCGATAAAGGTTTTCCATCCGCACTCCAGAACGATGTAGCAATCATGTGCTGAATCTCGCGGTATTTTCCGTCGCTCAATTTAATTTTAAGTATCTTTTTCTGTGGTAGCTCATCCTGCAAAGCAAGTTCATTGGGGCCAGGCTCAGAGGGCGGCTCGTGATCCTCTTCTCTTTTTTCTATTGTCTCATCAAGAGGTTCGCCATCCCACTCTGGATCTGAGAAATGCTTGCAAGCACCAACGAAGTCCAAAATGGTGAAATATTCCTTTCCTTCGAAGAGTCTCGTCCCACGCCCGATAATCTGTTTAAACTCGATCATGGAATTGATGGGACGCATGAGGACAATGGTTCGGATATTGCGCGCATCCACTCCTGTCGAAAGCTTTTGCGATGTCGTGAGAATCGTAGGAATGGTCTTTTCGTTATCCTGAAACTCCCGCAGAAATTCCTCTCCTCTTGCCCCATCATTCGCGGTCACACGGACGCAGTAGTGTGGATCTTTGTTCTCCTTCTGTTGATTAATCAAATCACGCACGGCAGCCGCATGGTTCTGATTGGCGCAAAACACAATCGCTTTCTCCTTCTGATTGATCTCCTCCAACATAATCCGCACACGCTCGGCTTCCCGTTCCTTGATCTCAATAACGCGATTGAAGTCCTCTTCCACGTACACCTTCCCCTCCTCTACCTCTCCTTCGACGATCTCATCATCGGAGGTGTACACGTACTCATCCAGTGTCGTCTGAATGCGTTTTACTTTAAACGGCGTCAGGAAGCCGTCATTAACACCTTCTTTTAGTGAGTACACATATACGGGCTCTCCGAAGTATTTGTACGTATCCACGTTATCCTTACGCTTAGGCGTAGCCGTGAGCCCCAGCTGCACCGCAGGGGAGAAATACTCCATGATGCCCCGCCAGTTGCTCTCGTCATTCGCTCCTCCGCGGTGGCACTCATCGATAATGATGAAATCGAAGAAATCCGGCGGGTATTCACCAAAGTATGGCGTTCCCTTTGGTCCACTCATGAAGGTCTGGAAGATGGTGAAGAAGATGCTCCCGTTCGTCGGTACCGCTCCTTTCTTACGAATATCCAAAGGACTAATGCGCACCAGTGCATCCTCGGGAAACTTCGAAAATGTGTTAAAGGCTTGATCTGCAAGAATGTTCCTGTCGGCGAGGAAAAGGATTCTTGGGCGCCTCTCCCCATCCTTTTTCAGATTCCAGCGAGACTGGAAGAGTTTCCACGCAATCTGGAAAGCAATTGCCGTCTTCCCCGTGCCTGTCGCAAGTGTAAGGAGTACCCGATCTGTATCGTTCGCTACGACGTTCAGTACATTCCTGACCGCAATTTCCTGATAGTAACGCATGCCCACCTCTCCGAAGAGCGGCTCGAATGGAACCGCAGCAAATCGCTCGCGCCAGTTATTCTCTTCCGGATGCACCCTCTTCCAGAGTTCCTGAGGCGTGGGGAAAGTATTCACCGTCCCCTCCTTGCCCGTCTTCATGGAGATCTCGTAGATCTCTTTCCCATTGGTCGCATACGTAAAATCGATATGCAGCTTCTCCGCATAGGTCTTTGCCTGCATGACCCCCTCCGATGCAGCAAGTGACACCGCCTTTGCTTCGATAATTCCCACCTTCTCATTCTTGTAGACGAGCACGTAGTCCGCGATTTCGCGCTTCCCGCGAACACCACCCACCTGAATTCTTCCATCGGTAATCTGATATTCCCGCCGCACCAGAGAGCCCTCCACCTCACCCCATCCGCTTGCACAGAGCTGAGGATCTATGAGTTCGGCCCGGGTTTCTTGTTCGTTCATAGGCATCTTTAGGTATCGTTGCCCGTAAAGATATCAAGGTATTGCCTGTACACATACGACTGGCCGTACTTTTTCCCTTTGTACTTCGGCTTCAGAATGCCCAAATCTATAAAGCGATCAATAACCGCTTGCGTTCCTGCCCGCGTGAAGCCGGTCCATTTCTGAACGAGTGCAGCATTCACAATCGGTTGACCGTACAGTCGTGGCAACACATTAATGGCACTTTCTGATGCCCGCTTGCCGAGTGTCTGAATCTTCGTCATGTCCTTCTCGCGCAGAATGGTGATTTCCCCGACGATATCAATAGCCTCTTCCGCAATCTCAATCACACCATCCAAAAAGAAATCCACCCAGGCAGAAACATATCCGTCATGATAGCCCGAAAGCCTCTCGTAGTACGTCTTCTGATGCTTGCGGAAAAATGATGAGAGGAAGAGTACAGGCTTATCCACAAATTTTTCCTTCCAGAGGAAAAACGTAATGAGCATCCGACCGGTACGACCGTTGCCATCCAGAAATGGATGAATAGTTTCAAACTGTGCATGGAGAATGCCCGCTTTAATTACCGTTGGCGTCATATCAGCTTTATGCATGTACTCCTCAAGATCGTGAAG
>DATDWC010000011.1:0-5453 GCA_035289805.1 Candidatus Peribacterales bacterium
GTTGAGGATTTTCCGTGAGTCCCCGAGACGGCGATCACGGAATGATCCTTCGTCAGCTCTCCAAGTGCCTGGAAGTATGTGAGCTGCCGGATTCCCAATTTTTCCGCTTTCCGCCACTCTGGGTGATCTTGAGGGAGCGCCAGGGTATAGGCAAAGAGCTCCGTATCATCCGGTACATTGGATGTCTCCTGGGAGGGAAAAATCGTTATGCCCTGCGACCGAAGATCACTCAGGAGATCGCTCTCCTTTTGATCTGATCCCAGGACCTCATGTCCGCATGCGTTCATGTAGGCCGCATACGCAGAGAGGCCGATGCCGCCGATGCCGGAGCAGAAGATCTTCATAGGCTCGAAGAATATCAGATGCTATCCTTTTAGAAGCATGGCTCAACAGGAAATATCTCCTTTTAGCAAACGCATAACGATTCTGATCGGACTTTCCGTGGTTTCCGCCATGATGTTTGGGCTCTCGATTTCCTTCTACCGTAACCTCCTCTTCGAAGACACCCTTCGCAATCTCTCCACACGCAACAAAGATCTTCGGAAGCAGATCGATGAAAACTTAGATGAGCTTGCCTACTACCGCTCGTACCAATACAGGGATAAATACGCCAAGGAGAATTTAGGGCGCGTTCAGCCGGGAGAAAAAGTGCTCATTTTTACGGATCTCCCAACGGAAACGATTATGGAGGAGGAAGAGGAACTTTCGCTCCTTGAGCAGCGGGAAATCTCCTATCGTCAGTATCTGGAAAAAATTCCGGTTCTCGAGCACTGGCGAATGTACCTCTTTGATCCAGAGGGGATTCAGAAGCTGCGACAGTCCTTCTAAGATGGTTGCGGGGGCAGGATTTGAACCTGCGACCTCAAGGTTATGAGCCTTGCGAGCTACCGGGCTGCTCCACCCCGCGTTATCAATACGATGCTACAATGTATGCATGAAGGTCGCAATCACTCGGATCGATAAATCACTTCCGCTCCCGCGCTACGAATCAAATGGCGCAACGGGATTTGATCTCATAACGCGAGAGACGACGATTGTTGAGCCGGGGAAGATTGCTCTTGTGCCCTCGAATGTGATTGTGAAAGTACCAGAGGGCTACACGCTCCTCATTATCCCCCGCTCATCCCTGCCGAGGAAAAAAGCCTTAGTGTGTCCACACTCACTCGGCGTCATTGATCAGGATTACTGCGGACCAGAGGATGAGATCAAAGTGCAGGTACAGAATATTTCCACTGAGCCAGTCACAATCGAGAAGGGCGAACGAATCGCACAGGGATTGTTTGTGAGGGTGGATGCAGCAGAGTGGATGGAAACTGAGGCAAATGGAAAAAGTCGTGGGGGCTTCGGTTCAACGGGCACTCTTACTTCTTCTTTGCATCAAAGTCATACACCGCACGACCAACACGCACGAAGTACGGCATCTTCTGCAGGTTGAGGGAGATTGTTCCCACCTTTACGTTCCGCTGCTTCCCTACCTCTGCAATGATCTCTTTCTTTGTGAGAGGTCCTTTTTCCGCAAGGATCCGCTCAATAACATCTGCAACAGTTCCCGGCTCATAGCCCCACTCCTTGAGGGCGTAGAGGCCACGACCAACGAGGACAAACTGTGGGTAGCGAATGAGCTCATTATGGACAGCTTGGATGGTGACGTTCTTGTGATCGAAGTGTGCCTCCTTGATCTTATTTGCGATATCCACGAAGTGGAGTGGTTTATTCTCCTTCTTGAGGATAATTTCTACTTTATCGCGGATGCTGCGTGGCCGTACGAAGCGCCACTCCGTGAGTCCCCAGCCATCCTCAATCTTCTTTAAGCGTGAATCCACAAAGAGGCACGAGAGAATGAGCTCGTCGCTTGGCTTTCTATCCTGGAAGAGGTTCATTGCCTGTACAGCTGAGATGAGTTCGCTCTCCTGCATACAGCTCCCCCGCCTTCGGAGGATCTTCACCACGCTATCAATGATGATCTGGATATCTTTGAGGCTCAAATTGGTGAACCGCCAGAAAGGCTTGAGGGTGATACTCCTCCCATTAAATTCGAGCTCAGAATCAACCGTGAGTGAGAGCTTGAGAGCGAAACCATCCAGGCTCGATGCATTGGGGAGGCGCTTTAAGACAGCCGCAATGAGCGAATCCTCCAGCATCACGCCGCCATTCACTCGCAGGATCCCCTTTGCCATCTGGTTTACTTCATCGAGCTTTGTGGTTGTGACTGTTCTGCGGAGTTTCCCAAGTGCAATGCTTTCGATCTGTCGAACGCGTTCCCGTGTGACGTTAAAGTGTTTTCCAATTTTCTCCAAAGTCTGCCGAGTCTGCCCCGTGAGCGAAAAGCGTCTCTTAATGACTTCTCGTTCTTTTTCTGTAAGTACAAGGAACAAATCCGAAATCATATCCTGCAAATTAAGCTGAAGCTTGGTCGCGTCTCCAGTGATGGCAGAAGATGATGAAGCTGGTGACATGAGTTAAGTCGGAATAAAACTTCTTCTTTTTACCAGAACGTTGACAGATCGGAAAGTTCCATAGTTTTGCTTCTCTTCAGAGAATGAATATCTTGAGATAAAGCTCTTTCCAGAGGGAAAAATCTATGAAATGGCTCTCGAAGAAGAGTTATATTCTGTAATTTTTATGATTAAATGTCAACCCAAACCAGCTCAATTAAACCATAAAAACAGGCCTAAATAGTGCGATTCGACAAAATTGACGTAATTTTAAAATAGTGTGTAGATTAAATATTGCCTTAGGCAACAAATACTTTTCCAATGAAAAACTCCTCTAACGAAAGAATTTCTGAACAAAGAAATGAATGAGTGATCAAAAGAGTATGAATTCTCTTGGTCGGGGCGGCGGGACTTCCTTCGACGTGCTCGCCCTCTAAGGGCTCGCCTGCTCAGGATAAACTTCTCGTCCCTCCGCGAGCTACAATGCACACTCAGAGAGCTTTGCTATGCAATATATTGGTCGGGGCGGCGGGACTCGAACTCGCGGCCTCCTGCTCCCAAAGCAGGCGCTCTAGCCAACTGAGCTACGCCCCGGAATTGCAAAGATCAAATATTTCGACTGAATAGTACCAGCCTGCGCTGACGCGCAGTAGCCAACCCGCCTTCGCGGCAGTGTTACGGAACCAGACGATCCCGCTACGGCGGGGCAGGCTGAGCTACGCCCCGAAACTATAAAAGATCATCCACTGTCCTCTGACCGATTTTCATTATACCGTACTTCGGTGCATCTCCTCCGCTCTTCCACTCTCGGGATGGAAGTGATCGATTCCATCGATCACCAGATCCATGGGAAAGCGGCAGACATCATCATAGATCCGGATCGAGGGAAGATCGTCGCACTCCTCATCAAGAGAACGGGGATTTCGCAGTACCACGGGCTGATGGTGGAAGACATCGAGTCATGGGGGAATAGGATCCATATACGAAATTCGGACGTCGTAGGAGAGATCTCTGATTTTCTCCGTCTCAAACCGTACCTCGAGGATTCACGCACATTTGTAGCTCAGCCCATCCGTACGCAGGGTGGCCGTACAATCGGCCGCTGCAACGACGTACAGTTTCGTACGGATACGTTCGATCTTGAATGGATCTTCCCCCGTCGCTTCTTTAGGAATGGCCTCCCGCTCCCTGTGAGTGAAATCCTCAAGGTAACACCCGAGGCAATCATTATTAAGGATCAAGGTCCAAAGAAGGAGGAGGTACCCGCGGAGGAACCTGTGACAAACCCCGTGGAACCTCTCCCCACTCCCGCAGCCGGACTTCGCGCAGGCTTCGACCGGCAGGCAGGTCGATCAACAAATCGCTATACTTTGCGGGAGTGAAACGACAGTACATCACAACGGCAATTGATTACCCGAATGCAGCTCCCCACATGGGACATGTTTTGGAAAAGGTATTAGCGGATGTGGCAGCACGGTGGTTCAGATTGCGTGGGGATGAAGTACGCTTTCACATTGGAGCAGATGAACATGGCATCAAAATTCAACAGACTGCAGAGAAGGAAGGGATTTCCCCTAAGGAGCTCGTGGATCGCAACACTCCCCTCTTCCAAACGCTCTACCAGAATCTGCATGTTTCCTACGATCACTTTATCCGTACATCAGATCAAAAAAAGCACTGGCCAACCGTGATCGAGCTCTGGAAAAAATTGAAGAAGGCAGGAATGCTGGAGAAGAAATCCTACGTTGGTCTCTACTGCAGCGGATGCGAGCGATTTATGACAAAGCGTGATCTCGTGGATGGAAAGTGCCCGATTCATCAGGTGGCCCCAGAGGAAGTAAAAGAAGAGAACTGGTTCTTTCTTCTTAGTAAGGATTCGGAGAATCTGAGGAAACTCCTCACAGAGAACTGGGAGAAAGAGGAATATCGCATTACCCCTGAGTTCCGTGCGCAGGAAACACTCTCGCTCATTGATCAGGGATTGGAAGATATTTCCTTCTCACGGCCAAAAACCAGTCTTGCCTGGGGCGTTCCGGTCCCTGGTGACCCCGAGCAAACGATGTATGTGTGGTGTGATGCACTCACGAACTATATTTCGAGCCTTGGGTACTTTACTGATCATGAGGAAAAAGAGTGGTGGGAAAGGCCGACAGAAATCACCCATGTCATCGGAAAAGATATCGCACGCTTCCACGCTCTCTACTGGCCCTCCATGTTAAAACATGCAGGAGTGCGGATCCCCGATCGACTCCTCACCCATGGATTCTTAACGAGCGAAGGGCAGAAGATGAGTAAATCTCTTGGAAACGTCGTCGTGCCTGCGGAAGTAATTGAGAAGTATGGGGTGGATCCTCTCCGCTTCTATTTGAGTCATGAGATTCCAGTAGGACGCGATGGAGATTTCTCATGGGATCGCATGCAAAAGCTCTACGATGCAAAACTCCGGAATGATATAGGGAACCTCCTCAATCGAGTACTTACCCTTCTTAAGAAAGATGGCGGTGCGCTTCAGAAACCTGGGAACCCGGATTTCCTCACGCCGAATCAAGATGAGTACGCAGGTGCGATGGATGCATTTGATTTTTCCAGGGCACTTCAACTCGCGATTATGATCGCCGTGGATTGCAACAGATACATTGATGAGAAAAAGCCATGGAGCTCTGCGTGCAAAGATGCGGGGGTCGTCCTCTCGAATATTGCAGAAGCTCTCCGTCATCTCTCCCTTGCACTTCTCCCCTTCATGCCGGAAACCGCACAGAATATCAGTAGGCAGCTCGCAGTACCTTATGCAGAGGAAATGCTTCGGAAGGATTTCGTTATTGGGAAGAAAAAAGAATGGGGTGGAGAAAAGGATTGGAAGCGCACTGGAGAGCCAGCGATTCTCTTCCCACCTATTGAATAAATTATCGTTTTCCTGTACTCTTCCTTTGGTGTCTTTTCACGCGCATCGGACGGCCGAGGGGCGAAGGAAAACCCGGAGCAAGAGGATGTGGCGAAAGGGAGACATCACCGATATTT
>DATDWC010000012.1:0-3199 GCA_035289805.1 Candidatus Peribacterales bacterium
GTAACGGTTCGCGGCTGCTACACAGAGGGTGGCGCAGATACATTCGAGGTGACCCGCTAAGAGTGCTTCGGTTCGTTCTTAAAAGAGGGATCCCTTGGGGCTCCCTCTTTTCTTGTTCCTCAAGAACGCTATACTCCTAAAAACTCCCCATGCACCGACCAGCTACCCACTCCGGCTTCTCTCTCGTGGAGCTCCTCATGGCGATGGCCATCGTCGGAATTCTCGCAGGCCTTGTGATTGTGGCCATCAATCCGACAAAGCAAATGGCTGATGCCAGGAACACTCAGAGAAAATTCGACGTAAACAGTATTCTTAATTCCTTCAGTCAGTTCTCCGTAGATAGCGGCGGGTTTTTCCAACCGAAGAAGGTGGATGGTGTTCCGCTGCTCCCGGCCTGCGCAGTTTCGAGTACCCCACGAAAACTCTGCAAACCAGAAACTGCCCATGGCATAGATCCCGGCATGTGCGGAGATCCTGCCATCCTCTGCGTCTATAGCCGCCACCTCACGGGTGCCTACATTGCAAACGTTCCCCACGATCCCTACGACAACGAAGATACTTTGGAGGAGCAGGCAGTGGTGGATTACCTCGTTTCATCTCAGGCTCCCGGACGTTTCCGGGTGGATTCGCCAAATGCTGAGGGAACCGCCCCCATCGGGTCGATGCGGTGATGTCCTCCTCTCCTCCCTCTCCGCGCTTGACGCAGAATCGTCCAGGGCTCTTCACACTCCTCGAGATCATGCCAGTGATCTCAGTGATTGCTGTTCTTATTCTCATTGCACTTACTGCACTACGCCCCATGTCCAACTTCGAAACCGCACGGAATCGCGTGCGCCTCGCGGATCTCGCACATGTTGGCGATGGCCTTGCGGAGTACGGTCGTGATGAAAATAGGGCTATATTTCTCCTTGTTCCGCTCTCTCCATCTTCCATCGAAATTTGTGGGGATGTCCGCACGGGGAGTTGCCTGCACCTCCTCGATCTCTCTCCACTCCTTGGGGCATACATCGATGAGATTCCCCTGGACCCCAAAGTGACTGATCCTGGCTCTCCGCACTCGCGCTACTTCATTCAGATGACTGCGAGTGATCATTTCCGCCTTTTTGCGCCAGATACAGAGCCGAGTGGTGTCGATCCCCTGGAAGTAATTCGATAAAATAATCCTTGGATTTCTGCAACACCCACGAGACACGAAAAGTCAAGAAATGTGGTATAATCATCAGATTCGCGCTCGGTGAATCGTTTCATGACATCCATACACATTCGACGGTCCTTAAGGCAGAAGATTTTCCTGCGCTTCACCACGCTCGTGGGGCTTGCGCTCATCGCAACGGGAACGCTCTCCGTGGAGACAACACAGTCTCTCCTCTGGCAAAAGGCAACAGAAGATCTCCTGTTCCTCTCGCTGGAGCAAAGTCAAAGCATCGAAGCACTGCTCGAAAAAAATCGCTCCATTGTACGTCTCCTCGCTGCAGACAGGGAAATTCCTCCCCTGATACAGGGACATGCTTCGGCGGGAACGATCCGAACCCACATTTTGCAAAAGAAGGAACTCGCTCCCGGGATGGAGGATATCACTGTGGCTTCGACAGAAGGCATCATTCTTGCCTCCACCGATGGAAGACTGGAGGGGGAGAATCTTTCGACCTTCGATCACTTTCGACATGGGACAAACGGCACACATATCGGCCCACTCGATCTCCTTGATACCAGACGAACCTACGTGATTACGGGTCCGCTACGCTATGAGGATGGTGAGCTCGCAGGGGTACTTCTCGTGGAATTTTCGAGTGGCGAGATCTACGATATTTTCTCGCAGGCTCGCATTGGTGATCGCACAACAAACTACCTCCTCCTGGAGCCGCGGGAACACGGAACGCAGTGCATCAACCCCCGTTACAGCGTCCTCTCTGCCAAAGGATTGGTGGCGAGCAGGGTAGAGGAGGAATTGGAACCAAAACAGGTTCATCAAAAGGCAGTCTCGCAACTCTGCGAGTGGGCAGCAGCACACCCACAGGGGATCCTGCGAGCGAAAGACGAGGAAGGGCACATGGTCGTTGCGGCGTACCACGAACTCCACGAAACCGGCCTCGGCATCGTGGCTTCCATGCAGGAACGGGAGATTTTTGCGCCCATGCAGCTCCTCCTTGCGATCCTCATTGGAACCACCTGCATTCTGCTCCTCCTTGTGACTCTCATTGCATTCCGCCTCTCACGTGAGATCGTGCTCCCCATCTGGAAGCTTCGGGAGAGTCTTCAGCGACTGAATACCGGGAGTTTTACGCACGAGCAGGGGGTATTCACCGGGGATGAGCTCGAGGTTCTGGATGGAGAAATCGGGCACCTTGCGGTGCGGCTCCACGAGGCTTACACATCACTCGAACAGCGGGTCCGGGAGCGTACACGCGAGCTCCACGCCACCCACGCGAAGGACGAAGCACTGATCGAGAGCATCGGTGAGGGGTTCCTTGCCATTGATCTCCAGGGAACTGTGCTTGCAGCAAACAGAGCAACGGAACTCCTCTTCCAGTGGAATCGATCGGATATCATCGGGAAACACTTTGAGTCGTTCCTCCACCTCCATAGCCGGGATGATAAACCGATTGCCCCCTCGGAGCATACGATTGAACGCGCTCTGCGTGAAAAAACAACTATCCGTACCTTACCAAGCGATGTCCTCTTGTGCGAGAGACGCGATGGTACATCATTCCCACTCAGTATCACCGCAACGCCATTCCTCCTCGGCATGGAAATGCAGGGGATCGTCGTGACACTCCGGGATATCACCGAGGAAAAGCGTATCGATCGCATGAAATCGGAGTTCATCTCGCTTGCTTCGCATCAGCTGCGTACGCCGCTCACTGCGATCGGTTGGTACATCGAGCTCCTGCAGGGAGTTCAGGAGAACCTCTCTCCGGATCAGCGTGAGTACATCGGTCAGATTCTTGGCTCCCACCATAGAATGGTGGAGCTCGTGAACTCACTCCTCAACGTCTCCAGGATTGAGCTCGGTCGAGTCAAAATTGAACCCAAGGAAATTACCATCGACGAAATCATTCGGGTTCCCATCGAAAATCTCACGCCGCAGATCACGCAGAGAAAATTGCATCTCACTGAGCGAATCCCCACGATCTCTGTCAGCGTGGATCCTGATCTCGTACGGATGGTTTTGGAGAACATTCTCAGTAACGCTGTGAAG
>DATDWC010000013.1:0-3870 GCA_035289805.1 Candidatus Peribacterales bacterium
CGCATTGCAAAGCACGTCGTAATTGATACATACCGCGGGCAGCGCGAAATTGTGGAGCTCGATGAGTTCCACATTGATGAAGATCGCTGGAACGATCCAACACTCAAGATCACACAGGATGTGCAGGCAATTCTGCTGCGGCAGGCAATGAACAAACTGCCAGAGCGCTACCGAGATGTTCTGCTCCTCTCATTTATGAGTAACTTGGATCACTCGGAAATCGCACGGACGATGAAGACGCGCGAGGGGAGTGTACGAATTTTAAAGCATCGCGCACTCAAGAAATTGGCAGAACTCTTACCTGCGTCTATGAGGGAAGAGTTGCCGTGACGGGTTTTGAGGTTTGGAGGTTTTGAGGACATCCCAACTTCCAAACCTCAAAACCTCCAAACTTTATCGCCACTCCCATTTTCCCCTCCCGCCCACCTGAACAACTTTTAGCCTCAAGAATCCCACTTTTCTCTGTAACAGCCCACCTCCGCCTCCGTTCTACCCATCGAAGAAACCGCATTGCTATGGCACCAGAACATTTCCTCACCCGGCTTGCAAAAACCGCCTACCCAAGCGAAAAGAATCGCATCCGCAGCGAGGTAATGCGCCGTATCGAAGGAGGACTCCTCGTGGAGCTCGCGGCAAAGCATTCCCTAAATACCGAAAAACTCCGGAAACAGGTCCTGGGACGTATCGCATACCCAAGCACTGCAAATGCACTCTCCGGGATCCGGGATTTTTTAAGCCCCTCCCTCACCCGCATGATGGAGCTCCGGGCAGAAATTTTGGAGCGCATCATTCACTTTGAACCAATCCCTACTCCTCTCTGGCAGAGGGTTCTCAAGCCCATTGCAGTGACAGTGGTCTTTGCGCTCGTCCTCCGGTTTGCCCCCACGCTCTTTATTGCATCACCGCTCCATGCTTCCGCAGAACTTCTGCTCCTCCCCACACAGGGTGAGGTTTCGATAACCGATGGTGCTGCATGGAGCATTGTTGAGGAGCAACTTTCGCTCGATCACCCCGTCACCATTCGCACCAATTCCGAAGGAGCAGCATCCATTGTCCTCCGGGATGCAGTGATTCGTCTGGCCGGAGGATCGGAGGTGACTCTGAGTGATGGCGCTTTTGCTCCTACTTCTTCCGAGCCCCTCGCCCGCGTTGCCTACGGGCAGGTATGGATCACGAGCTTCCTGCCAGAGGCTCTCCTAGCGGGAACTTCGATTACTCTCCCCCAAGGAATTCTGGCACTCAAGGAAGGGAGCGTGAGCGTTCTTGCTGATCCTGAGCAGAGCACCGTGCAGGTGTTTGATCGCTATGCGCGGGTGCTCCCTACAGGGGATGAACCGATTCACCTGATGCAGGGCGATCAACTGGTGCTCCTCCCAAGTAGCGAAACTCAGCGCCACCTCATCACCCCAGCAATGCAACAGGAACCCTGGGTAGAGGAAAACCTCTCGCGCGATGCAGTGCACCGGAATGAAATTGTGAAGCAGAAGCAGGCCGATGCCGAAATGGTCGCGGGGATCCTGCCGGATTCTGCATTCTACTTCCTCAAAATCGCCTCTGAGCAGATTGATCTTGGTCTTACCCTCGGCGGAAAGGCGAGGCAGGAGAAGAAGATTCAGTTCGCAGCGACACGCATGAACGAAGCAGTGGCTCTCCTCAAAGCAGGGAAGAAGGAGGAGGCGAAAATCCCCCTCTTAGCCTACCGCGAAGCAATCCGCGCTATCGCTTCTGTGAGCGAGGAGGAGGCACGGGCACTCCTCAGTGAATCCCTGGTTGCCTCTACCTCCGTGGTTGCCGATGCCCTCCCGCATTCTGATCTCTATGCAGCCAAGGAAACAGTTCTGGAGGCTGCCGCGGAGAGCGAGACTGCAGAAATCTCCACCGCCGATGTTGATCTCTACCTCCTTAGTGATGCACTGCTTGAAATCGATAGCCTTGCTGCACAGGGAAAAATGTCCGAGGCAGAGAGTGCATGGAATGGCATCGAGGGAACAGTAGCAGGGGCAGTTGAGAAACAGACTCTTGGGGAAATCGTTCTTGAGAAAGATTCACTTAAAGTCATCAAAACCATTCTCCGCTCGATTGCAATCAGTCTCATGCAGGCGGAGGAACTGGTTCCGGGGGAGGATTCCGAACTCTTAGCATCGCTTCAATCCCGTGTGAAGGCTCTCTCCCCTCTCCCTGCCCCCGCTTCCCCCGTTATTGCATCGACCGAAGAGACTCCCTGCATGTCTCCTCAGGAAATCACGAGGCAGACAAACCGCTTCCTTGCGGCTGTGTTCACCTACCAAACTTCCCGTGCACAGCGGAACGAAGTGCTCCACCAAATTGCCCTCCTCCCTGATTGCCGGGAGAGTGGCCAGGTACTTGCAAAGGTTATGAACAAAGTACCAGTCTTCACGCGATCATTCGTTTGGGAAGCTCTTCAGAAAATCGATTCAGAAATTTAGTAAATTTGGTTCAAAGACTCCTGGAGCCTATGAGAAGGTCCTTACAGGAATCTTACTTTCTTCGTTCCTTAGAATCCAATCGGGTACCCCGAGTTCTCCGCAACGATGAGGAGAGCGAGTGCAACCTGGAAGGCTGGGAACAGCCTGAGTGCCAGGGATTGCACCGGAGAAAGGGAAGCAAGTTGCGCCAATGATGCTGCGCGTGTCATGGGTATGGGTTTTTAGAAGTTATCGGGACAGTATAGCACGATTCTTTCTCTTTTAATAGGGGGAAGAAGAGGCTTTCTCTCCATGCAGAGCACCCTTCGATCCGCCCCACCTTCGCTCAAAGAGCTTCCGTGGACAGGCAGGGTGAAAATTGCTACGCAATTTTTCACACCATTGCAGAGTAGAGAAACCTCGTCTCCATTGGAAATTCCTCTGGAGTGTGGTGACCGAAAAAATCGGCCACCCAATCGATCTTAATAACTCCCCTAGTAGGGAGATGTTCCATCCGCAGGTTCTCCTACGGATACCTTGTTCATGTGTTTCCCTATGTCGCCATAAGGCATGGACTATATCATCATCCTCTTCTGAAAAAGTGCATATTTTCTCGGATGCCAAGAGGACACTTTGCTCATAAACTCTTGGTGAGATACTGCTCGGATATAGACCCTCCAATAGTGAGGATCAACTGCTTTGCTCGGATTGTGGACCTTGCCACATTGGATTCCGGCATTCTGCAATATGAATTTGACCTTCTCGATTTCAGACCGGTTTTTTTGGCAGATCTGAATGTACAAGGATGCATGTGACGAATGAGGCGTTCCTCCTTCGGCATCAAAATATCCCCGAACGTACGCAAGCTGTTCCTCAAGAGAGGATAAAGACAGCGGATCAAATCTCATATCGAGAAAAGAAGCAGTCGTCTCCAATACATAGACAGATCGTTGCTTTCCCTCCTTATATATCCAGGATTTGTGACCGAGGATAGAAAACATGTTCTGCAACATCTCCAACCATTTTTTTGAGGATTGAGAGATGCGAAATGTTTTGTGAAGGGAGCTGTACGTTCCATCATGGAGAGCTCCGAGTAGATATGCCTTCAATATAGAATGAGGCGCTCGGCGTGTAGTCTCTGAGGGGTCCGCCAATGGCGGACTTCCCTGCTGATTGTCTGCACCGAATGGATTGTCACTCATGGTGTACGAATATACACCATAAGTACCACCGGATGCAACAGGTGTTCCAGCATATAGCCAAGTTTTTCCCAAAAATTACTTCTTGGGGTCGCAACTGTTTCACGACTTAGTCCCAATCAGCAGCTCTGCCGTGGTTCCGCCCCTTGCGGGTAACGGACCTTCAGGCATTTCTGCCTTTCATGACTTGACGGGCGGTGAGTACAAGACCCAGGAACATATTCACCGTGACGTGGCTGATTCAC
>DATDWC010000014.1:0-7918 GCA_035289805.1 Candidatus Peribacterales bacterium
TTCGCATGCAGAATGAAGAAGCTGTACGCATTCCAGAGTGGGAGGATCACACGCCGAACGGTTTCTTCCACTGCCTTCTCGGAGAAGCGTAGATTTTCCCCACGCACCGCAGGTGAGGCCATCAGGGTGAACCGCATGGCATCCGCACCGTATTTTTCCATCACGATATCGGGCTCTGGATAGTTCTTCAGGCGTTTGCTCATTTTCTTTCCATCCTCTGCAAGCACGATGCCATTCACGATGCAGTTTTTGAATGCGGGCTTTTTAAAGAGTGCAGTCGAGAGCACCATGAGTGTGTAGAACCAGCCCCTCGTTTGATCCAAACCCTCGGCGATAAAGTCCGCAGGGAAGCCGGGTGGATCCGTAGGGGCGCTGCAGTGCGGCGCCACTACACCATCATGTTCAAACGGAAAGTGGCTCTGCGCGTAGGGCATTGATCCGCTTTCGAACCAGCAATCGAGCACATCGCCGATGCGGCGCATAAAAGGGGTGATAGTAATGACGCGCCACTCAGCATTCCCCACCTTGGCTTCACAAGCTTCTTGATAGGTAAGTCTTTTTGTCACTGTCATAAGTCCCTGCATCGTCCCACGATGAGAAACAAGGAGAATCTTCTTCCCCGAAAATCTACGCATGATTTCTTCTGCTGCATCCTGCATACGCTTCAGAAATTCTGAGAAAGACTCGCCATTCTTGGGCGTCGTTGTGTGAAACGAAGGATTCGTTGCAGGGTTTGGCGGAGGATTTTCCTGGAGGATATCAACCGCTTTTTTGCCGCTCCAATCTCCGAGGTTTCTTTCACGCAAGATCGGCAATTTCTCAATCGTTCCAATACCAAGTTCCTTTCCAAGGATTTCTGCGGTTTCTACTGCACGCAAAGCATCAGAACAAATGATGAGATCAAATGATTCCCCACGGAGAGCGCTACTCGTCTCCTGGGCCTGCTTCCGCCCAGTCTCATTGAGAGAATGATCAATGTTTCCCCCTTGCACTCTCTTCTCCTTATTGATATCCGTTTCCCCATGCCGTACCAAAGTGACCTCCACGGCGTTCGATGACGTGCCTGCACTCCATACAATCTCATCCACCGTATCTTTATGGAGATCGAGCTCAGCGTTCCGCTCGTGATCGAAGAAGTACACGTATGGGTGAGCTTTTTCTGGGTAGGGCTGATGACTCAACTTCCAGGGGCTCTGCCCTGTAAAGAAGTGCTTAATGTTGATCACCGGATCCGCGTGAGTGACGATCGCGATGTGCTCCCCTCGGTGCTTTGGGAGAACTTCCTCCATGAATTCCTTAATGCGTAGTTGGACGTTCTCCCACGTTTCCATACCATCGAAGTGGTAGATCGATTCGGGTCTGTTTTTCTCGATCTTGTGAGCGCGACGCTCTTTCACAAATGTGAGATCGGAGAAATCCACCGTCTTCCCCTCAAAATCGCCAAAGTGGACTTCCCGCAGACGTTCATCAATGACGATCTTTGGTGCCTGCCCTGAGCGAGCCGAAGCGAGTCGAAGGGCGATGATCTGCGCAGTTTGGTGGGCGCGGGCGAGGGGGGAGGAGTAGATAATTTTGACGTTCTGTTCGAGCGAGGTCGCAGACGACCGAGTCGAGAACCATCCAAAAAATTTCCTCAGTACGCTTCTCGACTCGCCCCGCCGAGCGGGGCTCGCTCCCGACTTCGCCAAGGCTCCGCCGGGCAGGCGAAGAGAACGAGCAAGCTCCTCCGCCTTCCTCCTCCCCTTCTCCGTTAAATCCGTCCCCGGATTCACTCCTTGGTAAATCGGCGTGAGGTTCCCCTCGCTTTCCGCATGCCGGAGCACCGTGAGCTTTGTGAACCGTATAGGGCACTTTGCCATGAGCTCATCGCGGGAACCGATGACTTCGATCTCTCCTGTTTCCTCGCATCGCCAGATTGGAAGCGGCGTCCCCCAGTAGCGGTTCCTGCTAATCGCCCAGTCACGCGCATTCCGGAGCCACTCACCGAATCGGCCATCCCGGATGTGCCCTGGGACCCAATTCGTTTTTCCATTCTGCGCGAGGAGATCCTGTTTAATTTTCTCTATCGCCACAAACCACGAACCCGTGGTATACGGGAGGAGCGGCGTATCGCAGCGCCAGCAATGCGGGTAGCTGTGGCGAACCGTGTAGTGCGAGAAGTGCCGGCCATGCTCCTTTAAGTACTCGATCACCTTCTTATCCGTTGCCATGGGATCTTCGCCTTCCGGTTTTGCATTGAGTCCTACAAAATCCGTAGCAGCATTCACAAAGAACCCGTCAATACTGACATGTGGAAGCACATCCACTCCCTCTGCTTTTGCAACGGCATTGCTATCTTCCCCTGTTGCAGAAGTGAGGTGCACGATGCCGGTGCCATCCTCGTCACTCACTTCCACCGCTTCGTTCGATACCACTTTAAATACCGTGTCGCCGTAGCTGCGCGGCTTACCGCTCTTTTCCGAGGAAGGGATGATGGTATCGACGAAGTACGGGAAGAGCGGCTGATAGCGCTTCCCTATGAGCTCCTCTGCACTCACCGTGCCCACGACCTCGTACTCTCTCCCCGCGAATACTTTCTCGACGAGCTTCTCTGCGAGGATGTAGGTGGTGCTGCCTGATTGCACCTTGGCGTAGGAAATTTTTGGACCCACCGCGAGCCAGAAGTTCCCAGGGAGCGACCAGGGAGTCGTGGTCCACGCGAGAAGAACTGTGTGCGGATCCTCCACCAAGGGGAAATTCATGATGACGGAGAGATCTTCCCGATCCTTGTACCCAAGTGTGACTTCGAAGTTACTTAAAGGGGTCGCACAGCGGGGGCAGATGTGCATCGGCTTATACCCTTCATAGATAAGACCTTTGCGGTGGAGCTCCGAGAACGCCCACCAGATTGATTCCATAAAATCGGGATCCATCGTTCGGTAGTCCCAGTCCATATCCACCCAGCGGCCCATCCGCTCTACGGTCTTCCGCCACTCCGCCGTGTAGCGCTGCACGGAGATGCGACATTGATTGTTGAACCAACGCACGCCCTTCGCTTCGATATCTTTCTTACTTTTTAAGCCCTGCTCCTTCTCCACCAGATTTTCTACGGGGAGTCCGTGGCAATCCCATCCAAACCGCCGCTCCACTCTTTTTCCCCGCATGGTCTGGTAGCGTGGGATCACATCCTTAATAGTCCCCGCGAGCAAGTGACCGTAGTGCGGGAGTCCTGTGGCAAATGGAGGACCATCGTAGAAGGAGAATGATTCTGCATCACAACCCTTAGCACCTTGGGCGTCCAGCACATCCCCTGGAATACAGTGCTGCTTAATCGAGCGCTTGAAGACGTCTTCCTCTCTCCAGTACTGGAGAATGCCTTTTTCGAGATCAGGGAAGCTCTGTTTTGGATCAACGGGATCGAACATCGCACAAATGATACACTGACTTCTTGGCTCATATCTCTTCTAAGAAAGTTGAGCAATTCATTGACAGATTCACCATTTTTTATATGATCCATTCTGATTATGCATGTAGAAGGAAGTGCCACCGGCAATGCAAATATGGAACCGTTGGGGCAACATCTCGTCGTCACTGCTCCAGCAACTGGAGAACTTAAGAATGATCCTCTGGTAAGCATTGCTGATAGCGTTTTTGAGGAAATGAATCGGCGACCACAGCTCGGCTGGAAGGCCTACCTGCACACTGCAGAAAGTCAAAATGATGTCACTCGTATGGCAGTACATTATGCACGCCTCCAGAATCGGATAGCACAGGATCTCTCCAATGCCCGAGATGAACTACGGAGAATTCTCGCACATATGCTCTCCACTCATGGGATGGCGTGGGCTGAATAAAAGCCTATTTTTCGCTGGTCAAAGAGGTAAAACAGAATGATAGAATAGGGTTCTTTTAGAACCTCCAGTTGATCACCAGAACCCCATGATTCAAAGAGAAGAGCGGTACTTGGATCAGGCACACGATAGGCTCGCTTTTTTCTTTGAGCCAACCGTACAAGAATACGATTCCTATCAAGCTGGAGAATATCTGCAGAACCGATCGAAACATTGGGCATCATGGGACAATCATTACAATCACATGCGGGTGGAACTTTTGAGAGGGATGCAAACCGTCATAGAAAAGAGAGGAGTGAAACGAGAGGAATTGAATCTGGGAATTGTGGGGCCAGGTCTTAATCCTGTGAACTGTGAGCTCGATAGACGTTTTATCATGGAGCAATTGATTGGCATCAACTCCATTGTACTCATTGATTTCTCACAGAAAGTTCTCGCAGAAGCTGCATCTCAATTAGAGCATGAAGGAATTCCAAGAGAGAAGATCTTTAAGATGCAGTACGACATCACGAATGGAATGAGTACCGTATACAGAAACTTCATCATGGAAATGCTTTCGAGTGTCCAAAGCTTCGATGAATTAAGAGGGGTAGCCGAGCAGCTTGCTCAAGTGAACATTAATAATCTCCGTTGTCGCCTTGCAGAAGATAAAGATAAAGCAGAGCAAGCGAGCACACGACCAATGACACAATCACTCATCGGAGGGGGAGAGAACAAAGATCGCACTTTAAAGCTCACAGTAGAGGGGGAGCCCCTACCTTTGCATCTTGTGGGATATCAAATGGTACTTGCAGGCACTGGGGCCTCGGCAGAAGATCGCTTCTGGAGCACCTACCATGAAGCATTAGAACGGCAAGCTGGTATTACAAGTAATATTCAGAGCCAGCAACGAGAAATTTTTGAGCAAATATTCACACTCATCGGGAGCTTCAATACCGCAATTTCCATCACTAGTATTCGTGACATGCTCAGGGATAATCCTGATGCCTACATCACGGCGGTGACTGATATTTCCACAGTCAGTAAATCGCAGGGACATACATTCGACCGTTTGGATAAGAGGAAGCTCCAATGTGAACTTGCGAAAGGGCCTATGCCGATTCATACCTCCATTCCTAGTGCTTCATGGGAATGGGAAGATGAAGACACGCATTCTCACGAAATAAAGGACTTCATCTTCACACACTGAGCTGCGTAATCGAAATCGTTAGACGGTTTCGGACTCTCTGCGATAGGAAAATGCCCACCCAATAGAAGCAGCAATGGGGAGGAGTGAAAGCCATGTCCACTCCCCAGAAATCATAAATTGACCAAGCACAACGAGCGGAAAGAAGAGAGGAATCACATGACCGGTCATGGCTACCCCCTGCCGCTTTAAGAGCTGGTAATAGAGAGCATAGGGCGAGGAAGTGAGCAACGTGAGAAAAAGGATGGCAGGCAAAAGGAGTGGCGATGAAAGGAGAGAAAATCCGGAGAGGAAGAGGAGTGGCAACGATAGGACAAAAGAGAACAAAGCAAGGAAGAAGACGAAAATGGGGTACCGACTCCGGATCGAATGCTCCAGCTGATAGCGTGTACTCGCGAGCGAGTAGAGCGCAAAACTTAAACCCGCTCCCAAGCCAGCCCATGGACCAAGAGAATGGAAAGGTTCTTCCTGGAAGAGAACAAGCAGGGAAGAAATTCCAAGTACGATCGTTGAGAGGAGGAACAGGAACGTACGATGACTGCGTTCAAATCCTTTTAAAGATGGCATGAATGCCAACACAGTACCGAAGGTAATAAATACCGCGTACGAAATGACAGAAATGGATTGCAGGGCGAGGTACGTGAAGAACGCGGTGCAAAAAAGTCCTATCACCGAGACAAGCAATGCCCGATCAAACGGCGAGATCAATTTGATGGAGGATTCCTTTCCCTGGGGAGTCAATCTCGAGCTTGCGAAGTATCCCGTGCTGAGCATGAGGAGAATACCAAACCGGAGCACCGTGAGATCGTAGGGAGATGCCCCAGCATCCACAATCATCTTGGCTACGAGACAGTCCAAACTCCACAGGACAATGAGGAGCGGCAATGCCAATCGTAACCACCAGTACTCCGAGGTCTGAATCACGCTTACCTTATCACCCACAATAGCAGTAACAGCGCTCTTGTAATCCTCTCGTTCCTTCTCCGAAAAAACAGCATTGAACACGTACCGGCGCTTACCTACAAACGGAAGCGGATAAATTCTGATTCCATGGATATGAGAACGGTATTCGTCGTAGATATCCACAAGTTGCCGCAGTGCACCTATATTGTCATTCGGGAGATCGAAGGAAACTTTGTATCGCTTGGGAGTGGATGTATCTGGCGTACGCCTCGTCGGACGTGCTTGATTCGCTCGGAGGAGAATTGCATTCGCAATCTGTGAGGCTTCTACCTTTCCCTCTGCAATCGCAATCAAGGCTTCCTCGAGTGAAGAAAATCCCACGGTTGCCACCTTGCTCCTCACGTACTCCTCCTTGAACTCTGCAAGAAATCCCTTCTTTTTTTCCTTCATGTTGGCATCCAGGAGGCTCCTCCCCTCCTCTACTTTCTGTCCCCGTGATCTCTCCGTGAGTCCATCCCGTATCACGGAACTCGCAAGGCCGGTCTTCACGAAAGCAAGCCACTCACGCGAAAAGGTACGGTGCTTGCTGAATTCCACATCCAAGGAAGTGGCATTGGTGAGCGGCGCTTGGAACGAAACTTCCCTCCCATCGATTTTCACCGATCGGAGACGCAGAGCTTTTTCACTAAAGAAGTAGAAGGCACCATCGAGTGCCGTTGCCCCTTCGGGCAAGAGAATCGTTTGATCCCCCGGACCATAGATCACGATAGATTCGCCGAGGATATCGCTCTGTAAGCTCTCCCAGAAATCTTCGCTTCGTTCCGAAGTTCGTTCCGAAAGTGGTGAGATGCGTTTAGACCATCCAAGGAATGAAGGGAGACCCATTGGGCGATTCTGGAAGCACATCGTGGCAATGCCACGACGCGCATACTCATGCATCTCGCGTGTGCGGATCTTGCAGCGCACTCGCGTGCCATCCTCCAGAATCATCGTCGTGTGGAGTCCACGGTAATTATTGATCATCGGCGCATTGATGAAATCCTGGAACGAAAGGACTTCCCGCTGCCAGCACTGGTGGAGTGCACCGAGCGTCTGGTAGCAGGTCGCCGTATCTGCGCAGATGAAGACGATGGAGAATGGAGAAACACCTGTCACTGTACTGCCCCCTGCTTCGTACAATCGTTGGAGCTTGCGGAAGCGACTGGGTTCGTACAAAAGTTCAACCCGCGATCCGCCTTGAACTAGCGCAATTGCCTTCTTCATCTCTCCAATAATTCGCTGCGCCCGGCGTTCGCTCTCGGAACGGATCTTGAGCATCCCCTGAAGAAGCTCCGGAGTCAAAACTCCATGACAAAGTTCGGCAAGTTCATCGCGGAGATCCTGCAAGCTGAGCCGGTCTGCGATTTTGACGTAGACATCCTGCGTCTCCTGCGCGAGTGCGCGACGCTTCTCCTCCGAGAGGAATTCTATGGTCTGCATGTTATGGAGGCGATCCACGAGCTTAATCACCATGATCCGCACATCCTCCTGCATAAATGTGAAGAGTTTCCGGATTGTTTCGATCTGCCCTGTGAGTGTTGGCTGCTCCGAGAGATCTGCGTCCTCGAGTTTGGTGAGCGCATCAATCATCCGTTGGACGTTCTTCCCAAACTTCTCCTCGATTTCATCCTCAGAGAGATCCGTATCCTCCAGCGCATCATGGAGAAGTGCCACAATGATCGTATCGGCATCCCCTCCCATATCCGCAAGGATGTGGGCTACCGCAATCGGATGAGTGAAGTACGGCTCTCCGGACTTCCTCAATTGTCCTTCGTGCATTTTGGCACCAAGCTCAAATGCCTCATGCACCTTCTTCTGTTCTTCGGTGCCGAGGTATCGAATATGGGACTGGAACGCCGCCCAGGAGAACGATGACGAAGCTTTGGCGTGGCTCCCTTTCATAGCGTCCGAGTATACCATGATTGACAGGAGAAAGGGGAGAGGTTTGGAGGTTTGGAGG
>DATDWC010000015.1:0-5092 GCA_035289805.1 Candidatus Peribacterales bacterium
GATGGGGGGCGACGGGGTGAACGATGCGCCGGCGCTCAAGAAAGCGGATGTTGGTTTTGCGATGGGCAGGCAGGGGACGGATGTCGCGCGGGAAACGGCGCAGATCGTCCTCACCGATGATCACTTCCAGAGCATCGTATCGGCTGTAGAAGAGGGGAGAACGATTTACGATAACATCAACAAGTTCGTCGTTTTCCTTCTGCGCGCGAACTTTGATGAACTTCTCGTGGTTCTGGGTGCGGTGCTCTTCGGCATTCCCGTGCCGTTCCTCCCGATCCACATTCTCCTCATCAACCTGATGACAGACAGCCTCCCCGCGATGGCCCTCGCGCTCGAAAAACCCGAGTTGAATATCATGAGCAGACCGCCACGCAATCCCAAAGAACATATTCTCCACGGTGAAATCGGGTTCATCATTTTCGCAGCTCTCATCGCGGCCACCGCCGCTTTCCATATTTTCTACTCTGCGCAGAAAACGTTTCAGGATCTTGATCTTGCGCGGACGATGGTCGTCACGGGCGCGATCATGTTCGAACTCTTCCTCGTCTTTACCTGCCGCTCCAAGCAATCGCTTCTGGTGATCGGTCCCTTCAGCAATCGCTACCTCCTCGGTGCCGTTTCTCTTGCATTCGGCATTCTCCTCCTCTGCCTCTACACGCCGCTCAATGTGATTCTCCACCTTGTACCGCTCACATTCGATCAATGGCTGCTGCCGCTTGCATGGAGTGCGGGGACGCTATTCTTCTTCGAGTTCCTTAAAATCATTATTCCGAAGCGGAGGATGACGTGGTAGGCTGAGTTCATCCTCATGATGACCTACGAAGATATCCGCAGGCTTTGTACGCAGCGCAGAAGCGCCCGCTACTTTTCGGATACACCCCTCACGAAAGAAGAAATCCGTTCACTCCTTGAGCTTGCAGTGCTTTCTCCGAGCGTTCAGAACACGCAGCCGTGGCATTTTCACATTATTCTCGATCCAAAGATTCGTTCCAAGCTGACGGAATCATATTGCTATGGGAACTTCGTAGAGGGTGCGGGCGCATTCATCGTCGTCAGTTCCGAACGTTCCGTGGTGCCGGAAACGGGAGCGACCCTCTGGAACCCGCGGGAACTCGAGTACTCCTGCGCCTCCGCCATTCAAAACATTCTCCTCGGTGCAACAGCCATGGGTCTCGGGAGCTGCTGGGTCTCTCTTCTCCATGGCAAAGTCACGGATCTGCTTCATGTCCCGCATGATCACAATATTATCGGTGGCATCATGCTTGGACATCTAAAGAAAGGCGAAGAGCCGACCGACGGGCACAAGGGCAGGAAACCGCTGGAGGAAGTGTGTACGTGGTATGAATAGGATTTGCTGCATCATCTTTCCCTACTCAAGCCAAAATGAGTTTGTAAATATTCCTGCAGACGCTCAATCCATTCCTCCTCCAGTTCGCCGATTTTCTTGAGGAAGCGTGCAGGGTCATAACTCATGATGTACTCCACTTTGAGGAGCGTTGGCATCCGGAGTCCATTGCGGGATGTTTGAGGAATAAGAAAATCGTATGGTCCTCTCGTTTCCTTGTAGGAGCTCATGGCAGCTACTGTGATGACTCCGCCGCCTTCCCTTCTTTGTAGTTGATTATTCCGGAGAATGACAGTCGGACGTCTTCCCCTGAATTCATTTCCAACGGAAGGACTGCACTGCGTCCACCATATATCTCCGAATTTCCAGTCTTCAGCAAGCATGGCTTCGATCAGGAAGTGCCTCATAGTAGGCAATCTCTTCATCGCTCATAGGACCAAGATCTTTCGCCATATCCTCTCCGCTGGCATCCTGCATCATCCGCATCATCTCGTTGTCGGAATGGAGCGCATAGGGTTCGCTTCGCCAATGTACTGCTTCGTACGCAATCGGCTTCTGATGCTCCGTGATCTCCCATGGGGCATCCCCGTGCACGTATTCCTCGATTTGCCGTGCATTCTTATCACTGAGCAAGGCGGCGACGCGCTCCACTGTTTTCCGCTCCTCAGTAGAGAGCGCATTCTCATCAGGATCCTGCAAAGGAATGTAGCGGGTTTGAGGAAGGTCGAAGTACTCATGATCGATTCGCCGGAGCTCCTTCCGCTCGATCATCCCATTCACTACCTCTTCAAATAGCTTCTTCTTCGGCACCGGTCCGAACTGCAGTCTGTAGTATGTCATGCCGCTGATCGGCTTCCCTGTTTTTTCGTAGTGATCGAAGTCGCAGAAGTAGAGAAGCTTGTAAAGCACCGTTTCCCCGACATTCGGTCTCCCCCCCACGAGTTTCAGAAGGTAGAGGAGCATGGCGTGGAACTTCTCCGGTTGGAATCGGATGGTTGGCCGTTCTTCCCTTTTCGGCTCCCGCACGCGAGGTGAGAGGATTTCATCGAAGCTCACCTGCAGAAACCGCGCGAGCTGATCGAGTTCCACGGCTGTGAGGTCGCGTTTCCCCTGTTCGATGAGCGAGACGGATTGGCGGTGGATACCGAGTGCCTTCGCGCAATCATCCTGCGAGAGCTTCCGCTCCTCGCGGAGCATGCGGATGCGCCTGCCGAGAGATTGGGGAGAGAGAGAAGCCATGGAAGCCATGGTAGCATATGCAATGAATTTTTGCCTATTTTTCATTGACATAAATGAATGGGTGCTTTATAATGGAATTCTGGCAAAGAATCCACCAAAGGGCGATCATCAGAGACAGGGGGCTGTCCGTGATCGTACGCAATTTCTCAATCCACTCACGGGTAAATGGACCAAGCGGGATGTCGAGACGGGGAAGATTTTGGATGTGAAAGCTGATGATTGCCCATTCAAAGGGGTGCGCAAAGAATGAATGAGTGTCAAACGCCCACTGGGATGGTACAATAGTGATGCTGCAATTGCAGAAGCCCCAGTCACCGTTTAACCTCTACGATTATGTCCGATAGGATCATCCGCCTCCGGGAAGTTTTTGAGTCTTCCGCCCTCGCCACGCGGCAATCCGTGCGCGATCTTGTGGAGATGATGCAGGCTATGAGCGAGGAGAACATCCATCTCGATTTCTCCGGCATCGAGACTGTTTCCCGCTCGTTCTTCGATGAACTGCTCGCGCGGGAAAAATATCTTCGGTCGCAGGGCAAAGATCTCTCGTATGAGAATCTTTCTTTGGATATCGCCCAGATGATGGAACTTGTGCAAACCTCAGATTCACGGTCTATGCCGTACCAGACGATTGGCAACGCAGTGCTGACGACGATGTGAAACGGATCAGATGGATGAGACTACCGGAATGACGGCTCCCTTCCATCGGGGAAAAGAGGAATCTTTGGCTGATCCTCGCGAAAAGCAAACCCTCTGTATTATCCCCTCGGAGGAAACGGATCATTCTTGTACGTATTCCGCTCGCGGATACGACCATCCCTGCCATGCACAAATAATTCTGTCTGTTTGTTGCCCGTTCATAGCACTGACGTACTTTTTTAATGAAGAGGTGCCGGTGCGTTTTGCGCTGAGTTTACGCTTATGCATGACCTGAAAGGGATGATCTCACCTCGCTATCAGTATACTGAATTCCCTTCAAAAAAAGTCCTCACAAAAATGGTCGCTGTAGGTAAACCTACAGCGACCTCTGGAAGTGGACTCGACGGGAATCGAACCCGCTCTCAGGGCTTTGCGAGCCCTGGTGCGGCCTTTACACTACGAGCCCATTTCGTAAAAACTCTACACAAGGATTTTGTTGCAGTACAGGAAAATTCTGGCTGAATTTCGGACGTAAAAATTGACGCACCACCTTTTATATGTACTATTGTTATATGAATGACCGAATGCAAAAGATACGAGCGGCAGAAAAGGCAGATCCTCTGTACGGAAGAACTGCTGCCAGAGACATTGTAGAAGGTGGCGATAGAACTCGAAATGTGAGAAGGAGGATACAGAGATTGGTAGAATCTGGAGATTTCACACACGAGCAAATTGCAAAAAAAATACGACCGGATTTAGAAAAACTGGGACTGATTGCTGTTCAGAGAGAAGAGGACACTCCCACCCCTGATGCCAGAGGAGAGGGTGAAGTGGGAGAAAAAGAAATGGTGCCAAACTCAGAGGAATCTGATCCCATCATTCAGTCGATGACTGAAGATGACTCTTCCATCCCTGACGCTATAGGAGAGAGTGAAACAGCAGCACAAGAAAGTGTGCCAAGTAACGAAAAATCTGACCCCATCATCCGTTCGATCAAAGATGTGATTAGAAGAGTCGCCGATGTTGTGTGCGACCCTGAAAAAAGAAAAAATGCTGCTGTAAAAGTACACAAAACTATAGCAAAAAAGCACCGTGCTGCTACGACTGACGCACGAAATAAGAAATTGGAAGAAAGCGGCATGTTTGCTTGGACACCGCAACAAGTTGCATATTTTAAAAAATTGCTCAATGATCCTAACGGAAAGTACTACCGTCCAATTTCCAAGAGAACAAAAACGAGGAGGTATAATCACACAGCGTTATGTTGGGCTATGAATGCAAAATTCAATACGTTGCGATTCGACGAGGATGTAACACGCAACAAATTGGACAGTATGAATTCTCAAATTAGAAAGGAAAAAAATGAAGAGCAGCAGAGTTAAGATGTAGCCGAGGAAGAATCCGATGGGAAAGGGGCAAACATTTTTAATAGCCCCATCGCAAGCGATGGGGCATGTAGGATAGACAAGTCTGTCGGTTTGTAGGAATGATTTCTCATTCCTGAGAAACGTTTCTTGCTTACTCGCTGGTCTCAGTTGGCCAGGCGATCTCAGGTGCAGGAACTCGTTTTTTGTACTTTGAACGAATCTCTGCAAAGATCATCTTATACAGTGGAATGTTGTGTCCAGATTGTCGGGCTTTCACTCGATTCCCTTCAGCAGTATGCAAGATATCCTGCATACTGACACTCTTGAGATTCGCTCGAAGCCTTTCTTCTTCCAGCGTTACGCCAAAGGCGTTCCAAAACTCGAACATTCCACGAAGCGCTTCACGACGAAGCGCTTCTGGTTGCTCCGGGAAGAGCGCCCCCATGTACTGGAGAACTTCCAGAACAGCAACCTCTCCTCCCTGGTTGTAGATCCGCGTGAGCTG
>DATDWC010000016.1:0-36585 GCA_035289805.1 Candidatus Peribacterales bacterium
GATGCAATTGGCGGCATTGATCTCGATGTACCAGAGACCATTCACGATACGGAGTATCCGGGACCAAACTACTCGTACGAAACATTCCACATCGATGCGGGGCGGCAGCATCTGGATGGAAAAACAGCACTCAAATACGCCCGCACGCGCTCCACGACGAGCGATTTTGATCGCTCCGCTCGCCAGCAGAGAATTATTGAAGCAGTGCTTGAGACCATGAAGGAGAGCGGCCTCGTAAAGCAGCCACGCAAGATCATGGAGCTCTACTCGATTCTTTCCGAGCACCTCCACACCGATCTCAAAACGCGGCAGCTTGTGACACTCACAAACCTCGGACGCGACATCGAGAAGGATCATATCCTCACACTGCAGCTCAATAATGTGAACGGCCTCTACGGCGATCAGTTGTGGAAGGGGGGCATTCTCTACTCTCCTCCACGAGAGCTCTTCGAAGGCGAATTTGTGATGCTGCCCGTTTCGATCCCGGAGTTCCCGGTCACCTGGAAGCAGATTAAGCTCCTCATGCACCTCTCCTTCGATAACCGAGAGCTCTACCTCGTGATGCCCCAGATCTCCATCCTCAATGCGGGAGCAGTTGAGGGATCTGCGCGGAAGCTCTCGCGGGAATTTACGAAGTTCGGATTCGAGGTTGTCGAAGTTGCAAATGTTCCTGATCAAAAGGAATTCGCGGAATCCCATGTACTCTATGGCGACAAAAAATACGAAGAGGGAGCAGCGTTCTTTGGGAAGGGGCTCAAGATTCCACCAGAAGAACTCACGGAAATCTGGCGAGGCGTCCTGCAGGATCGTGCCGGCGATATCACCGTGGTCCTCGGTGAAGATTTCTCCTTCCAGTACTTCCAGGATATATTTGGTGTAGAATAGCAAAGATACATGACCCCACGCGAAATCATCGCCGAAGCCTGGAGTATGACCCAGCGTGAACGGAAGATCCGTGCGTGGGGTTTTGTTTCCGAACTCCTGGAAACACTCCTCGATACCAAGCTCCTCGTCTACCAGACGTATTTTGCCTACACCTTCATGCAGGGGGATCCCGTCGGGTTCTTTATCGTGGAGGAGACCCTCATGCAGATTCTGCCGACCTGGGGATTCATCACATTCATTACCCTTCTCATCATCCTCATCATCCTCGAAATCTTCATTCCTAAGATGTGCCTTGGGGCGATCATCGGACTCGCCGCCAAAGCTCATAAGAAAGAAGAGGTAAGGGGCGGCCTGGTACTTGCGCTCTACAACTTTCTACCGCTCTTTGCGGTGCGGGAATTCTTTGTGCTTGGACACATTACGATTGTCATCACCATCGGCTCACTCGTCCTCCGGTACATGCCCACAGGGCTCCATATTCCGATCATCTTCCTCGTCCTCGTCTTCTGGTTCCTCTCCAATATCTTCCGTCTCTTTGCGATCTTCGCAGAGGAGGACATCGTGATCAGGAAGAGCGGCATCTTTGGAGCACTCGGCCGGAGCTTTAAGCTCATCATCAGTCACCTGAGTCACGTCTTCTTCCTGTTTCTGCTCCTCCTTGTGATTTCGCTTAGAATTCTCCTCAATGCCATTGTCCTCTTTGTGCTCCCGGCAATCATCATCGGCCTGAGCGTGCTCCTCGCTTTCTTCCTCTCCACGGCACTCACAGCGATCTTCACTACCATTGCTGCAATCATCCTCATCCTCTTCACAAGCTACTTCTTTGCCTACGTCCACGTCTTCACGCAGTCCGTATGGACTATCACCTACATGGAGCTCCAGAAAATGAAGGATCTCGATATCATCGAGGTGGGGGAAGAAACGCTCTCCACTCTCCCCATAGAGAGCACCTCAGCAGAGGAGGAAGCCGGAGAAATTCCGCAGAGTGAAGCGGTAGGGCAAAATCCTTGACGGTGGACTTTTGTTCACCTATACTTGCCCCGTACCCGAGCCCCGCAGGGCGAGTGGTACGGAGCTCCTTCCTTTTTTCTTCTCATGCCCTCCACTCTCTCACTCACAGAACACCAGAAAACGGTTCTCACCTTCATCAAGGATTTTCAGCGAAAGCGGGGATACTCCCCTTCCCTTGCGGATCTTGCGATTGCGTTCGGGGTACGGAGCAAGAATGCCATTGCAAAGGTCGTGAATGTACTCGTGCGGCAGGGATGCATCGAAAAGGACCCCAAAGGTCGAATCAAAATTGTCGATCCCAAGGCCTCACGTGGAGAAAGTTCCGAACCACTCATGCTCCCTCTCTTCGGTCCGATTGCCGCAGGGTTCGCTGCGCCCGTGGAGGAGCAGGCGGAGGAGCAAGTGGCACTGATGGATATGCTCGTGCGTGATCCCTCACGTACATTCCTCCTCAGAGTGAAAGGCGATAGCATGATCGATGCCGGCATCTTCCAGGGTGATCTCGTGATTGTAGAACGTGGTCGCGAGCCGAAGGTGGGCGAGATCGTCGTTGGGATTCTGGATGGCGAATTCACCTTGAAGCGCCTCGCAAAGGAGAAGGGGAAGTATTACCTCCACGCAGAGAACAAGGAGTACCCGGATTTGCATGCTCTGGAAGAATTGCAGGTGGCGGGGGTGGTGAAGGGCGTAGTGCGAACGATGTAGACAAAGATTGCTGACTTCATTTTCTCTCCTCTCATGTTTGCTCATATTGATGCTGACGCCTTTTTCGCTTCGGTCCTGCAGCGAAAATATCCAAGACTAAAGGGGAAAGCCCTCCTTGCTCTCGGTATGGGTGGAGGATGTGTGATTGCAGCAAGTTACGAAGCAAAAGCAAAAGGAGTGAGGACGGGCATGCGGCTCGTGGATGCAAAGAAGATTGTTCCAGAAGCCATTTTTCTCCCCGCAGACTTCCATGCGACATATGACGCTACACGCCAGCTCTTTGCTCTCTTCGAAAAGTTCTGTCCAGGAGGTGTGGAACATGCCTCTCCAGATGAAGGATATCTAGATCTAACACACACACGGAGAAGCGTAGCATTCCACACCTCTACAAACGGATGGGAATCCTTTGCTAGAGAGATCCAATCCGAATCTGACCGCTTCCTCGATCTGCCGATCTCCATCGGCATTGCTCCAACAAAAACTCTCGCCAAAATGGGGAGCAAACATCGGAAACCCAAAGGGATTTGTATTATTGAGGAAAAGGACAGAGAAGCATTCCTCGGAGAAAAAGATATCAGCTCGATTCCTGGTATCGGGTGGAAATCGACACCCAAGATGAAGAAACTCGGATTTCTCACTGCGTTCGATTTCGCACATGCCGATCCATTGATCATCGAGAAGGTTCTTGGAAAAACTGGCTTGGAGCTCCAGAGAGAAATCCGAGGCGAAGCAATCTACAAAGTCATCACGAATCCCCCACCCCCCAAATCCATCTCGCGCTGCCGGAGCTTCCGCGGGACAAATGATAGGAATTTCCTCTATTCCCAGGTGATGACCCACCTCCAGCGCTGCTCAAGTAAACTTCGACGCCACGAACTCGAATGTGCGCGGATAGGAATATGGTTCCGAGGGGCGGATTACAAGAGCGGAGCATCAGCAGAGCGATCTATCGGGCGCTATGTGGCAGAAGAATCATTGCTGATGCCCTCTGTGAGGGAAATGTTCGAGGAAGTGATTCAAACCCAAGCCCGCTTGCCCCTCGTAGCTCTGCGAAGCAGAGCGAAGTGGGGAGCCCCAACCCGCTTCACCCAAGCCGGCCTCGTGCTCTCCGATTTTCGCCCCAAAGGCTCCCGGCAGATTTCGCTTTTCGAAGAACCGGAATCCCATGAAGAAATCGCAGCACTTCAAATATCAGTTGATTTACTGAGGAAAAAATACGGGACCGAAAGCGTAAGATTCGGTGGAAGCATTTTATTTCATGGAACGCACCCCTCCTGGGGTGCGCTTGAATAATTTTCCAGAGGTACGCTGTTATAATTCCCCCGTGTCCAAAAAACCCCACACCGAAGACCACCTCCAGGAACTCCGTACCCGCATTACGAAGGCTCCCCAGGAACCCGGTATCTACCGCTGGATCAATGCGGAGGGCGACGTTCTATATGTCGGAAAGGCAAAAAATCTGAAGAACAGGTTAAAGAGCTATGTCCAAAAAAAGCCAGATCTTGCAATTGGTCCATGGAAGCTGGCACTGCGAGAGGCCCTAGCAGATATCGATTGGACAGTGACAGAAACAGAGCTCGAAGCACTCATTCTCGAGACAAACCTGATCAAGGAACTAAAGCCAAAGTACAACGTCCTCATGAAGGATGATAAGAACTACGTGTATGTTCGAATTTCGATAAAGGACCCTTACCCAACAGTTTCGATCATTCGTCGCATCGAAGATGATAAAGCCAAATACTTTGGCCCCTTCCTTTCCGCTCACCACATCCATCGCACGCTCGATATGCTCCATGATGTGTATGGGTGGAGAGCATGTGATCGATCAACGGATTTATTGAATAAAGCGGAACATGCTTCGAGACGCCCCGCCGTGTCATCCCGAGTAGCTCAAGGCCAAGAGGCCGAGAGCGTATCGAGGGACGGCGGGGCTCCTCAGCATGACACTTTAAAACCTTGCCTTGATTTCCAAATCGGCAAGTGTAACGGCCTCTGTGCGGGCAAAATCACGCAAGAGGAGTATCGGCAGCGCATCGAGGCAATGATGCGATTCTTTAAAGGGGATCGAGGTGACGTGCTCCACAGGCTGAGAGAGAAAATGCAGAAAACGGCCGAGAGGAAGCTCTTTGAGGAAGCAGCGAAACTCCGGGATACGCTGAGTTACATAGAATCATTGGAGGAGCAGCAGGTGGTTGCCGATACCTCCGGAGCAAATACAGATTACTTTGGAGTTGCACTGCTTGCCGGTCGATCACACGTCGTGATTCTCCGTGAACGCGAAGGTAAACTCATGGGGGAACGGAGTTACGCACTCGCAGGACATGCGGATACAGAGGGGGAAGTCCTTGGGCAGTTCATCCCCCAGTACTACATTGCAACAGAGGAAATTCCAGACACCATCATCTGTGCCGAAGCTCCAGAAGAGCAGGAAACACTCGAACAATGGCTCAATCAAACGAGACAAACGAAGAAACGCACAACGATTCACGTGCCCGAACGCGGAAAAAAATCAAAACTCCTCACGATGGCGGAGAGGAATGCAGAGGAGAAAATCAAACAGCAACTTGCCCGGTGGGAAGCCGCAACGGAAAAAGTGGAAACAGCCCTGGAAGAGTTACGGGATACTCTCGATCTCCCGGAGAAACCACACCGCATCGAGTGCTACGACATTTCGCACCTCGGTGGAACGGAGACTGTGGGAAGCATGGTTGTTTTTGTTGATGGCAAAGCCAAAAACAGTGACTATCGTTCATTTACTCTCCGAACGATCCATAAGGGGGAGATTGATGATTATAAGGCACTGAAGGAAGTTCTCCGTAGACGCTTAAAATACCTCGTCGAAGATCTCCGCAAGGAAGAATCTGAGTGGAAAGAGCATGGGGTTTCGATCGGGAAGCCGTGGAAGAAAGACACGGATACTCTCAGTGCGATTATCGAGAGGCATCCCGAAAAATTCTCTACTTTAGAAAAAGAAAAGGAATATGGAGTCTTACGGAAAGAAGAAAATATTATTGGCATTCTTGAGCTCATTCACCATGGAAAAGATACTGTGGAAATGCACTCACCATGGATCGAAGAGAGTGCAGAGAGTGAGAAACTCAGTGATTTCTTCGTGCGAAAAACTCTCTCCGGCCAAAAGAAGGGGAAAATCTACATCGTGATCCCCGTAGAACACGAGGAGTATTACGCGCGCATCGGATTCCGCTACGTGATCGATCCACCGGAACTATTGCAGAACTCACTCACGGAAGGAAAAATTCTCATGGTCTATATCGCAAAGGATCACAAAGCGGATCCCTCACTCAACGCAAAACCGGATCTCCTGGTGCTGGATGGCGGCAAAGGGCAACTCGCAGTCGGCATTGAGCTCCTCAAAAACATGAAGCTCAGGATTCCGATCGTGAGCCTCGCAAAGCGCGAGGAGGAGGTATTTGTGCCAGGAAATCAGAATTCCATGCCATTTCCTGAGGATTCCGAAGGTCGATTTCTCCTTATGCGCCTGCGGGATGAAGCCCATCGCTTTGCAAATAGACACCGGGAAAAACGTTTGAAACATTCCCTCTACATGGAATAATCATATCCTATAGACCTTCACAAATACAAGAAGAGAGGAATTCCAGGGAGTTTGCAAAACATATTTGAAATATTTAGCAAATACGATCGTCTTCACAAGTAGAAGATGAAAGAGTATCTTTTAAAGCCCTTCCCTTATTCTTACTATGCGCAGCCTCAAATTCGTTCTCGGTGCTCTCGGCGGTCTCTTTGGAGGCATGCTCCTCACAAATAAAAACCTCCGGAAAAAAATCCGGGATGCGAAAGATCCAAAGCAAGCAGCACAGATTTTAGGACAGGAAGTACATCGGGGCAGTAAAGAGCTCGCGAAAGAAGCAAAGGAGTGGGCTCAGAGTGAGGAAGCCCAAAAACAGTGGAAGAATCTGAAGAAGAACGTCAAGAAGGGCTACAACACCATCCAGGATGAAGCGGGAAATATTGCGGGTATCGCAGTAGAGAAAACGAAGGAGCACCTCCCCGATGCAACGCACAAGGTAGAGGAGGTCTACAAGAAGGCGAAGAAGCAGGTGGAGAAATGGAGTTGATTATCTCCTTGGTCCACGATTGAATCCGCCGCTGCGGGGAGACCCACCGCTGCGTCCGCCTCCGCGCGGACCGCTACCGAAGGAAGATGGGGGTGGCATTCCCTCAGGCCGCGGAGTCATCTGCTTTAACGACATGCGCGTCTTCCCTTCGATTGCATCGTACTCCACGCAGAGTGCATCTACTTCGTCGCCGACATTCAGCACATCTTCCACGTTTTCCGACCGCTGCCACTGGAGCTCCGAAATGTGGATCATGGCATCTTTGCCACGGAGGAATTCGACGATCGCGCCAACTCCTGCAATCACGCGGACGACTTTGCACTTGTAGACTTTCCCCACTTCGGGCTTTGCCACAATGCCCTCGATCCATTCCTTCGCTTTCTGCATTGCCTCACCATTCAGCGCAGTGACAAAGATGAGACCGCTGTCTTCGATATCGATTTCGACCCCAAGCTCTCCTGTGATCTTTTGGATTGTTTCGCCACCCTTGCCGATCACCAGACGAATATCTTCCGGATCAATCACGATAGTTTCGATGCGCGGTGCCCTGGGACTCAATTCTTTGCGAGGCTCAGGAATCGCGGCAAGCATGAATTTGAGAATAGAGAGGCGGCCCGTGCGTGCGCGTTCTAACGCTTCCGCAAATACATGATCGGGGAGACCCTTGATCTTGATATCCATTTGGATTGCGGTCACTCCCTTCTCCGTCCCTGTCGCTTTAAAATCCATATCCCCCCCGAAATCTTCCTCATCCTGAAGATCGGAGAGAATGACGTACTTGCTCTGTGGTGAGCCTGTCGAACCATCCTTTGCCTCATCAGAGATAAGACCAAGTGCAATGCCGGAAACGGGAGCCGAAATCGGCACACCTGCGGCCATCAAAGCGAGAGTAGAGCCGCACGTTGCCGCCATCGAGGAGCTCCCGTTACTTTCCAGAATTTCGGTAACTGTCCTGATCGTATAAGGAAAATCCTCTTCTTTTGGCAACACCGGTTCAATCCCTCGCTGCGCCAAATTGCCATGACCTACTTCGCGATTGCCGACGAAGAGCCGATTGCTGGTCTCCCCGACCGAAAACGGCGGGAAGTTGTAGTGGTGCATGTAGCGCTGCTTCACCTCCCCTTCCATTCCCTCCACAAGCTGCTTGTCGCCAGGTGAGCCGAGAGTACACGTGGTGAGCCCCTGTGTTTCTCCGCGCTGGAAGAGTGCAGAGCCGTGCACAAAGTTTGGCAGCGGATCCACCATCACGCCAATCGGACGGATCTCGTCCACTTTTCTGCTGCTCATACGGATCCCCTCCTCAAGAATCAAACGGCGCACTTCGCCTTTGATGACCTTATCCATGATTTCCGAAGCATGAGCAAAGAGAAGAGCAAGCTCCTCCTTGCCCTCTGGTTTTCCATATTTCTCTTCGAGTTTAGCCGCAGCGCCATCAAGGAATTTGTTAAAAAGCGCACGTCGTTCGAGTTTCGGGAGCGGATCTTTAATGGCTTTCGTAACGACAGGGAGTGCCCATGCCTTCAGATATGCATACGCCTCATCGTGAACGAATGGAGCTTCGACCTCAAACTTCGGTTTTCCAATTTCCTTTTGAATATCTGCAAAAAACTTCGCAATCTTCTGCGCCCACTTCTTCCCAAATTCAATTGCACGGAGGATATCAGCCTCTGGCACCTGATTTGCTCCAGCTTCAATCATCACGATACGTTCGAGCGAAGCAGTGAGGAAGAGATCAAGATCGGATTTTGCCCGAGCCTCTCGCGTGGGATTCAATACGAGTTCACCGCCAATGAGCCCTACTCGAACGGAGCCAAGCGGCCCATCGCATGGGCAATCACTAATCGCAACAGCAAGATTTGCGGCATTCGCAGAGGCAACATCATGTTCGTTTTCAAAATCGTACGAGAGCACAGTGCAGAAAACCTGAATATCGCGTCGGAAGTGCTTTGGAAACATCGGCCGTAAACCGCGATCAATAACCCGTCCAAGGAGCACATACTGATCTCCGGGGCGTCCTTCGCGCTTCCTAAACCTCGATCCCGCGATCTTTCCTCCCGCGTAGTACTTCTCCTGATACACGAGCTGGAGTGGTAGAAAATCAACACCATCGCGTGCTTTGGCAGAGATGGTGCAGTTACTCATACAGACGGTCTCGCCCATTTGGCAGAGCACCGTGGCATTGGCCTGGTTTCCGAGCATTCCGGAACGGATGATGAGCTTCTTATCGCCTAACTCAAGCGTATAGGTAGAATCCGCAGCAATTGCTGCAGCCTGCGATGGGGACATAAAAGGAATGGGGAAGGATACGAATATCCCTCCTTCGCTCCTATGGGAGCTACGGAGGGCAGACCCTTCCTCTCACACATCTTTTCCTTACTGGAGTGGATTCACACTCGAACCACGTTTTCTTCGAGCGAGCCCTGAAGGGGCGAGTCGAGAAGCGAGACTCAAACGTAAACCCAGGAGTAAGAAGAGAGGCGGTGGAGGGAAGGAGCCATGCGATTGTACAGGAAAGTTGGCGGAAGGGAAGCAAAAACAACATACAACATACATTCCCTTCTCCCTGTGGGAGAAGGGTTAGGGATGAGGGGTAACACATACAATACACAAACATAAATTTTTTGATGTTTCTGTTTCCCCTCACCCCTGTCCCCTCTCCCCCGGGGAGAGGGGGAGTGTTTTGTTTTGTTTGTTTTTAAAAACCCCTCCAACACCGTTCGGCGCTGGAGGGGTAGAGAGCTACGGTCGAAATTCAAAATCACACATCCGATAGAGCATGCAGACAACGATGCTTGAACTTCATCAATTGTTGAGGCTCTGCAGGAAAACGAATGGAGGTGATGCTATCACGAACTCCATCAAACAAACGTATGGTTCCGGTATCTCCGTCGAAATACCATTTGTCAGATTTGGTGATGGAAGGTTCTACAAAAGGATTAAATAACCAGTGCGAAGGTATTCTTTCTCCAATTTTGTAGGCCCTCTCACCAATCAACGGTAAGGCAAATCGATCCCTACGCCATCCCCATCCTGGAGCAGCACGATAGAGGTAGCTTCCGGTTTTCACATCAAAAACCAATTCTGCTACATCTCCAGCACCATTCGTGCGAAGCGCTTCACTAAACGAAACACCTGCAACAGGATGCATGAACATGCCATCGCCCCTTTGCAGTTCCTCAAGAGTGTAATCGCGAGGAAACGACACGTGGGAGCTGAAATCACTTGGTATTTCAGAAAGTATCAGTCTGAGTTCCTCTAATTGAGTCTCATTCAGCATACATCGCCGTTGAGCCTCATTAAGAATCCTTTCGGTGTTCATATGCGCTGCCTTTCATTTAGTAAATAAGTTACATACCAACACAATCTGCAAAGCGCTAAACGCTGCGCCGAGCAGAACGAACAGAATCACGAGCCAGTCATCACTGAACTGGGTTTTCATTTACCTCATCCCCCTTCTTCAATTCCTCACCAGTCCACGGGCAATACTTCCAGTGAGGCAAATAGGGACTTCCTGCGTAATAGGGACATCCGCAAAGATAGGGGAAATTGAGCTCATAAGGCGTTGATGGACGAGTTCCTATGAGCGGCAAACGTACTTCTCCTCGCAAGAAAATTTCCCCAGATACATTTTCCATTGCGGAATAGGCCTTCCTCCCGCTGCCCCATTCGCCGCCCGTGGTATCCGCAGCATAATGAACAAGTTTTCTCTCAGTCATCAATTTGAGAGTGATTATTGAATCACCCGTCACAGGATGAAAAGTCATCTCCTTGCCCTGATTCATTCTTAGAACACCAAAACTCCAGGGGAGTTTCCGATCAAGAATCCATAGCAATGACTGCAAATTCCTGAAGAAGTTCTCTCTTTCGCTCTGCTTCTGGGAAACAAGAATTTCCAGCAACTGGACATAGGAGTGCGATGCCGAAGAACGCATCCTTTTCGCCTCCGCTATCCGCGCAGTCCATGCCTCGCAAAGAACGCCATCGACAAATCTTTTTGAATTGAACATAACTATTCTCCAATCGATGATGTGAAAGACCGTAGCTCTTGAAGAATGAATCACAAGGACTCATCCACTCCGCTACAAGCGGAGCGCGCTACGGATTGAGAAAGATACGGCTAATCCACAGATCGCTCCGCTCGTGTATGCGCGGAGCTCCACCATCTTCTTTGAGAATTGAATGGATTCGACAAGAGAGGAAAATTAGAAATGTTCATTTTGCTGTTTGTAAAAATGGCGCGGTAACTTCGGATGCAACACGCATCTTCTTCACAGTTTCCAGATATTCCTCCGTGGGATTCGAGTCGAGCACAATGCCAGCTCCCGCCTGAATGAAACCCTGTTTACCCTGCCTCTGAATGGCGCGAAGTCCAACGACTGCGCCCAAGTTCCCCCGTATATCCACAAATCCGATGGATCCCGCATAGAGGCCACGCGCCTGCTTCTCCAATGCATACGCAATTTCCACCGAACGCACTTTTGGCGCGCCGGAAACAGTTCCCATGGGAGCCACGCACTCCAGAGCCCGGAGCGGAGAAAGCCCGTTCGTTTTACTTTGAACCTCCGATGCAAGATGCATCACGCGTCCCGCATCCAATCGGTGCATGATTCTGTCTTTCGGCAAAACAACCGATCCCGGAACCGAACTCCTTGCAAGATCGTTCCTTTCAAGATCGATGAGCATGCTGTGTTCCGCGCGCTCCTTTGGATCTTCAATCAGCCCCTGGAATGTTGCCGCGTCGGTCGTTTCATCTCCCGTGCGACTCCGTGTGCCAGCTACCGGATAAGTGGTGGCTTCGCCTTCTACGATCCTCAAAATCAATTCGGGGAAAGAACCTATGCTTTCCGCATCCCCCATTTTGATTGCATGCATATTGCCGGAGGGGCATATCCGACGGAGATTTTCGTAGAGAGGCATCATGGAGCCATTGATGTCGAATATTTTTCTTCGGGAGATCACCGTCTGGAACGTCTCGCCTGTCCGAATTTTCTCTTCACGGAGAAAACTGACTCTCCGCTCGAATTCTTCTTGCGATACTTCATCCACTTCGTTCGAAATCATTGGAGGAGTTTTATCGATCGACCGGCTCATGATCTCCTGAAACATGTCGCTTCGATTCTGTCCGCGCGTGTAGTAGTAATATTTGTGTGTTTCATTGTCGTAGACCAGTCCGTCCTCGAAATATCCGTATGCAAAGGTCTTCTGTCCTTTTGGCGTTCGCCCCTCAGGTGGTAATGCCTTTGGCTCCTGGTACTGAATTGCTTCATATGCCATGTAGCCGACGAATCCTCCACTCAGGTGCTGTCCTTTCGGGAGGAGGCTGCTTCCCTTTTCTCCTTTTCTCATACGTTCCACCATGACGTTCAATACATCGAATGCATTGCCGCACGTTTCCAAAATATCGATCTCCTGATCATCCAGGTAGAATGTATCGTTACAGGAGCTCAGGACAAATTTTGGATTCAAACCCATGTAGGAAAAATGATGCGATCCTTCTCCTCCGCCCGTATCAAGCGACTCAAATAAATAACAATGATCCGAGGAGGCATGGAGCCGCGCATATGCCTGTTCCGGTGACAACTCGCAGTGAAATTCTGTGAATTCACACGCATGTTGATCAGTATCATCGATACGGTTGCGGAGAATATCAGGAAGAAGGAATTCATCGGCACGTTCTTCGTGCTTCGCAATCCCCTTTGTGATGAGAGACTCAAAAGCTGCAGGATCCACGCGCAGGAAGTTTTCGAGAATGCGTCTTCCTTCCGGCGTTCCAAAGGATTCTGGATGGAATTGAACTCCATAGATCAATTTTTCCTTATGCTGAAGCGCCATAATCACCCCTGCGCGCGTCTGTGCGGTAATGGAGAGAGCTTCGGGAAATGACTCTGTTTCTGCTATCAGAGAGTGATATCGCATTGCTTCGAATTCTTCAGGAACGCCATCGAGAATATCGGCATGAGGTAATTTTCCTGAATGAAGGCGTGAAAGCGTGCTTGTCTTCCCATGCATGATTTCTTCCGCCTGAACGACGTTACCACCAAAGTATTTGGCAAGAGCCTGATGTCCAAGACACACGCCAAGGAGCGCTCTCCCGTTTTCAATCGCATACTTGATCGCTGCATTCGTCACGCCGATATCTTCCGGATTATTCGGCGTTCCGGGACCAGGACTAATGATGATATGACTTGGATTCAATGCAATGATTTCCTCCTCTGTCATTTCATCATTCCGGACAACGACAGAATCAACGCCTATTTCTGCAAGTACTTCGCGGATATTGAACGTGAACGAATCGTAATTATCGATAATGAGTACCCGCCCGGCAGAAACGTCGGAGAGGAGAGAGGGCACCGTGGAGGAAGGTGTAGAAATCACGGGATGAAGGGAGAAGGGCTAGAATAACATATCAAAGAAAGAGGAGACGGATTCGCCGCAAGGATATGCGGATATCCGTCGTCTTTACCTTAGGACAACCATGCATGTCGCCGACTCTGAGAGATGTACATCTGCACCGCTACAACAGTACATCTCCCTCAGGAGGAAATCAATCCCATTTCTCCGGAAAATTTCCTATTCAATCGTCTTTCCCATCTTTTCGAGGAAATACTCAAACCCCCCACTCCCGTACTGGAGCATCCTGGATCCACGGGTAATTTTACTGATCGAAATACCGAGCCCCTCCGCTACTTCTCTCTGCGGCCTCCCTTTTGCAAGTTCCTGAATCAGCTGCCAGCGCTCGGCGATGGAATCGAGTTCCTGGGGCGTCAGAATGTCCTTGAGAAGCATCTCTGCTTCCTTCGGGCTCCTCACTGATGCGAAGAGCTCGTACAGCTCCTGGAAACGGTACTGAGGACTCATAGAACATATATTGTACCGGTACAGGTGGGCACCGTTCAAGATCATTATTGCTGTGATTCCCCCTTCTCCCAATCTATAAAAAAGAAGAAAGATTTTCCCACACTCAACCGTATCTTCGGATAGCGTGGGAGAAGGGGGCCAGGGGGATGAGGGATTTATTTTTTTAACTTATTTGCCTCCACAATTTTCTGGTATCCCGCTGCATCATTCATGCGGAGGTAGTTTAAAATTTTGCGGCGCTGTGCCACTTTGCCAAGGAGACCCCGGCGAGCGGACTCATCTTTTGGGTGCTCTTGGAGATGTTTCACCAGGAGATTGATCTCTTCTGTTAAAAGAGCCACCTGAACGGAAGGAGATCCTGTATCCTTCTTATGAGTCTGATGCCTGCCTATGAGTTTCTTCTTAATGGTGCGTGTGAGCACGATTCGAAAGGGAACAAAAATGTACCGGCACGTCATCCTAGCAGGAACTATTTTTCAGGGCAAGAAAAACCAGAAGAAAGCGCTTTCTTAGCCTATTTCCACCTTCTCGACTCTCCCCATAGGGGATCTATAGAAGAGCGAGGAAACGCGCAAAAACTGATCCGGATCGCCGGTTGTGCAGAAGCGCACTCCTGATCCCCTTGTCATCACATACTCTGGATGACGTTCCAGATACCTCTTCAGCTTCTCTGCGATGATCGAAGGAGTATGGAGCACCGTGCAGCGTCTCCCCATTTTCTTCTGGAAGAGATCATGGAGCGATTCGTAGTGTGTGCATCCAAGGATGAGGACATCCGGGTTCTTGGATTTAATGGGGGCAAGGTATGTGCGGAGAATTTTTCGGGTCTCCGGCTTCTTGATCCACCCCTCCTCAACGAGTGGCACAAGGAGCGGGCATGCCTCACTCACTACTCGTACATCCTTCCGGAGTGCCGTAAGCTCTTCGATGTATGTTCCAGAAGCAATGGTGCTGCGCGTTCCCACCACTCCAATACATCCACTCCTCGTTCGCTCCACAGCTTCCTCTGCAAGAGGTCGAATGACGCCGAGAATATTGAGCGTGCGACCAGTCTCCGCCCGAAGCTTGGGGAGCCATTCCTGTTGGAGAATGCGGAGGGTTCCCGCGGAGGCCGTGTTACAGGCAAGGACAATCAGCGTGCAACCCTGATCAAAGAGGTACGAGCAGCATTCTTTCGTTGCCTCGGTAATCACTGCGCGGGAACGATTCCCATAGGGGGCCTTTGCGTTATCCCCAAGGTACGTCATGGAGAGATCGGGGAGGCGTTCGCGCACCGCTGCAAGAACATTCAGTCCGCCAACACCCGAATCGAAGATGCCGAGCATGCCGATAAAGTCTAGCGCACCACTCGAAAGTATGCGTCTCAATTCTTTTAAAAAGCAGCATCTCGTGTGGTACGATACGAGGTCCATATGGGGAAATTGCCTTCGCTCTTCAGTCGCATCCAGTATCTCAGTCCGGAGGAGAGCCGGAATGTGAAGGATGCCTACATTCTCGCGCAGGAGCTCTGCGAGACTTCCCATTGTCACGCTAGGGGAGTGAACTGCGTTGCCTATGCGGAAGAAGTAGGAGAATTACTCCTCGCTCAAAAACCAGATGCACACACTCTGATTGCTTGCTTCCTCCAATGTGCACGCGAGCCGGAGATGCTGCGGAGAGTGGAGGAGCGATTCGGACATGATATCGCAGCAACCATTGCAACACACACGATGCTCGATATTGGCCACAGTGGTTATGGTGGTCATCCTACAGGAATGCTCCGGAGAATTGTTCTCGCACTTTCTGCAGGCAATATTCGCGTGCTCTTCATCGCCCTCCATACCCGCTTAAATACTCTGCGGCACGCAGAACGACTTCTGCCCAAGGATCAAATAGCAACTGCACGCGAGACACTCGATATCTTCGCACCGCTCTGTGCAAGACTCGGTATCTACGCACTCAAGTACGAGCTCGAAACACTCGCATTCCGTATCCTCTATCCCGAGGAAGCCCGCACCATGGAAGAAATGATGAAAGCAATCCGCAAGCAGTACGGACCGTTCCTTACCGAGAGTAAACGGACACTCGGGGCGCTTCTCTCGGCAGAGGGAAAACAGACCATGATCCTCACGCGCGAGAAACACTCCTATAGTATCTTCCGAAAGCTCCAGAAAAAGAGCCTCACGAGTGCTCACGATCTCCACGATCTCTTCGGCATGAGGCTCTTGGTCGAAACGGAGGAGGAGTGCTACCAGGTCCTCGGCATCATTCATCGGATGTATCGCCCTATTTCCCACCGCCTCAAAGATTACATCGCTATGCCAAAGCCAAATGGCTACCGCTCGATTCATACGACTGTCCTTGGCTTAAGCAAAGAGAATGCTGCACTTCCCGTAGAAATCCAAATTCGAACCCACGCCATGGATGAGGAAGCGGAATTCGGTATCGCCGCGCACTGGAACTACAAAGAGAGTGGAGGGAGGCAGCCACTCATCGGTTCTACCTGGCAAGCGCAGCTTGCCACCATGCTCCATAGCGCAGAGGGCGACGAGCAGATCGATGAAGATATTTCCGAAGTTCTCACTGATCGCATCTTTGCGATGACCCCCAAGGGAGATGTCATCGAGCTTCCGAAAGGATCGGGTCCGCTCGATTTTGCATTCCGGGTACATACGGATGTGGGCTTACGGTACCGCTATGCCAAAGTGAATGGCACCATTGCAGCCATTGATCATCCACTGGAGAACGGAGATATGGTCCAGATCACCATGTGGAGCGAGCCCAAACCATCACCGCAGTGGATTCAGATTGTACAGACGACGGAAGCACGTCAGAAGCTCCGAGGATTCTTGCGTCGGGATGGAGAAATACTGCAGAAAGAAGTTCTCCCACTCGTACGCGCTTCGGTCTCCAAACCGCAACGGAAAGAAAAAGTGACACCGATCGCCTCCCTTCGGCCCAAGGTTCACTTGGAATCTCAGGTACCACTCCCCTATTGCTTTGCACGTTGCTGCGAACCAGATGAGCATAGTCTCCAGCGCCCACCAATTGTGGGATACATCACGCGTAATGGTGCCGTGCGCATCCACTGGAGCGGGTGTCGCATGATCATGCATGCAAATCAGGATCGCCTGATTCGCGCTTCGTGGATCATCCCTGACGAAGTTCCTCTAAGAGCTTCTCCACTTTTTTCTGGAACTTAAACTGCTCGTAGGCTCTATTGCCGGGTTTGTAGAGATCACGGAGTTCTCCGTGTTCTGTTCCTTGAAGCGGTGTAAGGAGCATCTCAATCGCCTGCTGCATCTCGGCATCATTCACTTCGATCTTGTACTCCACGACGAGTGCGGCAACGCCAAAGCGAATCTTGAGCCGCTTCTCGGCACTGGGACGGAGATCCTGCATCAGTTCTGGAATCGTCTTCTTCTCCCGTACGATCCAATCTTCGAATTTCAGTCCAAATTCAGCGAGGCGCCGTGCGTGTTCCTCCAAAAGTGATTCTGCCTCATCATCAATGAGTTCTTGTGGGAGCTCCACCGTCGTATTCTCCGCAATGAGTGCAAGGAGCTTTGCATCTTCCTCCTGTTTTACTTCCTCAGGAGTTTTTTCCTTCACTTCCCTTGTTTCTTTTGCTTCTTTTTCTTCCTTTGATTCCTTCTTCTCTTCTTTCACTTTTGATAACTTTATCTTCCGACTTGCCACCTTCACCCCTGGCTTCTCGACGAGTGTAAGAATGAGCGTCATCGGTTCCAGTGTATTCAGCTCGACTCTTGGGCGGATAATTGGCTTCACACCATGTTTGCTCATAATTTCCGACATGATTGCAGGCATTTCTGCCTGAATCACACGCTCATGAATACGCTGTGGATCGATCTGTTCCCGAAGAACCTCCATTGGCACTTTTCCTGGGCGGAATCCTTTCATGGTTACTTCCTTCCCAAGATCCATCACCGCTTGATCGGAACGTTCGCGTACTTTGGCGTCATCCAAGATAACAGTCGCCTGCACGCGGGAGGAGCCGAGTTTTTTAATAGTGATGGTCATACACAAAAAAGAGGAGAACGAAGCTCACGCATAGAATACCTTAACTTCGATTCTTTCCCTCTTCAATTAAACGTCAGTGCCTCCGGGAAGAAGATGAGGAGTATGCCGAGCACCGCCATGAGCACACCACCAAAAATGAGTGTGAATCTCCTGTATTTGGTCGTGAATCCTGTGGCATGGAGCGTACCGATCGCGATCGTGTAGATAATGAGATCATCGAACATGTACGCAAGGATGTAGAGCAAAAGGTACCAGTAGTGCTCAGCCGAAGTGAGAGCACTCTGTGCCAGAATCGCCGAGAAGATTGCTGGGAGTCCAGCCGTGCAGACGAGCTCCACGAGGTTCACTGATGCAGCAAGAATCGCTACTCCCCCGATCATGAGCGGCCAGGAACTTGCAGAAATCGCCTTTTTCATTTTTTCGATCGTCTTCTGGCGCTGACCCAAATTCGTCACCTTGCATTGATTGGGGTCCTTGCCGAATGCCTCATAGAGATAAAAAGACCCGCCGCCGATCGCAACGAGGCCGATGATCTTCTGAATAATCTGATTGAATCCAAGGAGGAGGAAAACGTTGAGCCATGCCGCAATAAAGAGGTAGTACATGGCTCCCGAAACAAGGAGAAATGTTCCACCAATGACAATGATCTTGGTCCAGGATCGCGTATTGATGAGGAGTGTGAGGAGACTGATTAAAACCCACATCGCACACGGATTAAACCCATCCAGTCCGCCGAGGATGATACTGAGCGCGGGGAGCGACAAATCGCGAAGATCCGTCTTTCCGACGAACCAGAAATCGAAGATGAAACGCTTATCATCATAGTTCGCTTCGCATGGCTGTGTAGGATCGCCGCTGCAGGTGCTGGAGCTCTCTGCAATGCTCTTTGCACCCGCTCCTGCCATGAAGGCATCAAAGGTAATGCATCCGTCTTCCTTTGCAGAACAGAATTCGTAGAGCTCTCTAATACGTTCCCCCGTTGTCTCATCAGTTTCGTACCCCTGAAGGATATGCCCATCCAAAATAATGGTTGGCACTCCCTGAGTGAGCCCCGGCATCCGAGTCTGCACCTTTGCGAAGAGCTCCTGTGTTTCCGTATTCATGACCTCGTAATAGGTGACATCCGGAGCATTCCCCTCTGCAAACCATTCATCCATAAATTTTTCGAGTGCCGCGCAGTGCGGGCATCCATCCCGCACAAAGACGTGCATCACCGTATCGTGATCCGCAGGTCCGGAGGTATGCCCATGTGCCGCATTTTCGTGCGCGAGCGCCGTGGGGACGGCACTCAGAAAGAGCACCGCGAGTGAAGAGAGGAGCAAAAGAGTGTTTCTTTTCATTTACCCCATTATAGCATTTTTTCCCATCGAATGAAAGACTCCCTGGCTTTCCTCTATAATGGATTTACTGTCGATCTTTGCCGCCATGGTGAAATGGTAGACACGAGGGACTTAAAATCCCTTGGCCATACAAGGCCGTGTTGGTTCGAATCCAACTGGCGGCACCATCCAGCTTCGTTCCTCGCCGCTCTGCGACGCCGAGACTACGCCGAGATGAACGTTGGGTTCGGATGCCTCGGCGAAGTCTCGATATTGCTCCGCAAAATCGGACGGAGCCGGGCTATAACATAAGTAAAAACCCCAGAAAAGAGGGTTGGCTCTTTCACTTTACTCCTTTAAAATACGCAGGATGCATAAAGTTCTCCTGCCGATTATTGTTTCTGTTTCGCTCCTCGCACTCACAAGTTGCGGAAAGCCACCGGATGATGCCATTGCGCGGAACTGCGATGTGGAACGAACGACTGTCGAAGACCTCTCCTTCTGTCTTCCCGATGGATGGTCCGCGATATCGCAGGCTATGGGTGAGCAGAGCAGTTTTGTTGTAGCAGTGAACGATAACAACGTTCACGGCCTCGTCATGCAGCTCCATGTGAAGAAGGATCTATTGCAAGAGCCAGTCACAGACGAAGTGACATTCGCAGAACGCGCTGTCGAAATCTCGCGCGAAACTGCTCCTCACTACAAACCGATCTCCACGAATCCAGTCACTGTGGACGGAAAGGAAACAATCCTCCATATCTTCGATGCCTCCCCCGATGAGAAAGATCCTGAGACCGTTGTTCGCTACTACCAATTCGTCACGACGCACGAAGGTTATGCCTACGGGTTAACAGCGGTGTTCATGCCCGAAGCCGATAAAGACCTCGAAGAGAGTCTGATAGAGGTTCTCACGAGCATGCGGTTTGTGTAATGAGTTTCATTGCCTCGTGTGTGCTGAGTGACTAGAATGAAGCACACGATCTTTTGATGAACGCGGGTATCGTATAATGGCTATTACATTGCCTTGCCAAGGCAGAGATACGGGTTCGATTCCCGTTACCCGCTCCATCCGGCTTCGCCCCTTCGGGGCTACGCCGAGATTTCGCTTACCTCGAGAACGTTTCACAAGAAAATGTGCCTGCGGTCGGCGCCGAGGCGGACGCGGGAATGCCGGTCCAAATCTCGACGTCGTCCACCCATTGGTACAGAGACGCATACCCGGGAGCATTGGGCATGGTTTTGATCTGGTCTCCGATCCATGATCTGGCGAAAATGCGTCAGAACCCCCCCAAATCCAGTTCCTCGCTCATCTCGACCTGCGACACGAATTCCTGGTCGTGGCTGACGAGGATGATTCCCCCTTCGTACTCATTCAAAGCCTGTGCAATCACGGGAATATGGCGAAAATTGATGTGATTCGTCGGCTCATCGAGAATGAGGAGCGTCGGCTTCTGGAGAACGAACCGCGCGAAACAGAGAAGCCCTTTTTGGCCCTCGGAGAGCGCCGCTACCTTCGTATGCACTTTTTCTCCCGGCAGTAAAAATCGCGCCGCGGTGGAGAAGATCTGTTGGTTGCTTGGCTTTTCCATCACTTCCGCGAGCGTTTCGTACACGGTTTTCTCCATCGGGAGTCCCGAGAAATCCTGGCGGTAGTATCCCACGACGACCTCCGGGTCGATGACCGCGCCCTTCTCCTTTCCCGAGGCCATGGATTCCAAAAGTGAACTCTTCCCAATGCCGTTCGGACCGCTGATGAGGACGCGATAGCGTTTGCGCACGGCGACTTCGACCTTCTTTTTGGTCGGCTTGTGGTTCTTCATGACGGTCACGGAGGTGATTTTCACAAGCGGCCTGCTGCATTCCGTAATATCGATCGTAAAGGGAGGAATCGTTTTGTCTTCCTGTCGAACCTCCACCTTGTTTTCTTCGGCCTCCTCCACGGCATCACGCATTTTGCTCGCAAGTTTGCGCATCTTGCCCCCTTTGTGCGCGAAGAAGTTGATCTTCTCCTTCTGATCGAGAATGTCTTTTTGCATGCGCGCGTTCTGACGCTGTTCGCGTTCGATCTGCGCCTGAATCTGTTCGACCACATCGAAGTAATCGCCCACGTACTGCTGTACTTTATGGGTAAAGTTATCGAGATGGAGCACTCCATGCGTAAAGCTGTTGAGGAACGCTGCATCGTGAGAAATGACGATGCAGGTCTTTTCGTACTGGATCAAAAACTGGGTGAGGTGTCCTATCCCATCCGCGTCCAAATTATTCGTCGGTTCATCGAGGAGGAGAATATCGGGCTCCTGAATGAGGGCGAACGCCAAGAGTAATCGTGCCTTCTGTCCACCGGAGAAGGCGGAGATTTTCTTCTCATGCGGGGCATGGAGCTGTACCGCATCGAGAACGCGCGCGATATGACGCTCGATATCGTACTTTTTCTCGCTGAATGCGCCTCCGAAGAATTCGAGAACGGTTTTTTCCAAGTCCTTATGGGGAATCACTTGCTTTGCGATGCCGATCGTCGCCCCCCTCTGCATATGAATTTCGCCATCCGTGGGTTTGAACTCCCGCATCATCAATTTGAAAATCGTGCTCTTTCCGGCGCCGTTCTGCCCCACGATCGTCAGCTTACTGTTCTCGCGGACGGAAAAACTTGCCTCTTCGAGAATAGGCTTGGTGGGATCGTAGTGAAACGATGCGTCCTGAAACCGCACGATAACTTCCCCGTGATCCATAAAACAGAAGGAAGGAATGAGACGCGCTAGTGTAGGTCATTTCCTTCTCTACTTCCACAATGCCCGCATTCATTGTATAATTATTAGATTAAAGCAAGATACATTCCAGAATCGGGGGTACTGCGATACGCGATGACCATTCTCGCGATCACGATCATCTACACGATCGCAGGCAAACTGGGACTACAACTCGCCCTTGTACATGCAAGTGCTACCGCCGTATGGCCCCCTGCTGGCATTGCACTCGCAACGTTTCTGATTTTTGGATACCGGATGTGGCCGGCAATTTTGCTCGGTGCGTTCCTCGTGAACATCACCACCGAAGGAACTGTTATCACTACCCTGGGGATCGCCATTGGAAATACGCTGGAGGGGCTGGTTGGTGCATACCTCGTCCAAAAATTTGCCAATGGCGCGTGCGCATTCGATCGCGTACAGGATATTTTAAAGTTTACGCTCTATGCCGCACTCTTCAGCACCATGATCAGTGCCACGATCGGAGTGCTCAGCCTTTCGCTCACAGGATTTGCCGCATGGGAAAATTTTGCGGACATTTGGATAACGTGGTGGCTGGGGGATGCAGTCGGTGACATCATCATCACTCCACTCCTCATCATCTGGTACCGCCATCCACATGTAAAATGGACTCTGCGACAGGTCGTCGAGGCTTTCTGCCTCATTGTTTCCATCCTCTCGATCGGCGGCATTATCTTCGGAGGGCTCTTCCATGGGAGCACCGTGACGTATCCGATTGAGTTCCTCTGTATCCCTCTCCTCATTTGGGCAGCATTCCGCTTTGGACAGCCAGAAGCCTCCGCAAGCATTATTCTGCTCTCGGCTGTTGCAATATGGGGAACATGGAACGGGTATGGTCCATTCGCACATCCCTCGGAGAATATCGCTCTCCTCCTGTTACAGGTATTCATGGGGGTAACCGCCATCACCACGATGACTCTGGCAGCAGCCATCTCCACGCAGAAGGAAACAGAGGAGCAACTGAAAGCAGCACATTCGTTATTGTCGCAGAATTTCTACAAATGCGACATATCGTTCCAGAAACTGATCGATGGCGTGCAGGAGTACGCCATTTTCCTCCTGGATCCAAGTGGTAAAGTAATGAGCTGGAACAGGGGTGCAGAGAACATTAAGGGATACAAGGCATTCGAAATTGTGGGGAAAGATTTTTCTCTCTTCTATACGGAAGATGATCGCAGGCAGGGAACTCCCGCAAAATTACTCGGTCTTGCAGCACTCCAGGGACATGTGGAGCATGAGGGTTGGAGTGTCCGCAAGGATGGCTCGCGTTTCTGGGCAGATAGCATCATCTCGGCACTGCGAAGTGCCTCGGGAGAGTTAACAGGATTTTCCAATGTCACCCGCGATATGACCGATCGGCATCAGGCAGAACTCGCCCGATTTGCATTCGTGGGGGCAGCCTCGCATGAGTTACGGACGCCACTCTCTGCCATTCGGTGGAACCTGGAGATTTTGAATGAGGACAAGAATCTCTCACTAGAGCAGAAGGCAAAGCTCACAAGCGATACCCTCAGTGAGAGCCAAAAAATGTCCGAGATAATAGAAAGCCTCCTGACCTTGATCTCCCGAAGGGAGCCCAGCATTTCTCCTGGCTTAAGTTCCGATGCTCCTCTCACTGTCTAAGTGAGGGTGATCATGAGTGTAGGTTCGCTGTGAGAAATGATCGCAGTAACTTTTTGGTGGAGGAGTGGCGACAGAGCATGAGCCATTCTTTCTTTGCCAGAGGCTTCCTCCCGAACACCGGCTCAATGATATCACCATCACGAAGCGATGTATCGAGCCCTACTTTTCTGCCATTCACTTTTACGTTCTGGAGTAATTGGAATCGCCGAGGGAATGCATGGCAGATAAAATCGAGCACTTCGGCAGGTTTACGGAGATGGTGCAGATTATTCTCATGATCGAAGATCGCAAGGTGATCCTCGGAGAAGTACTTTCGAAGTGCTGCGGAAAATTGCTTGGGGGATCGCACCTCCGCACGCAGACTCTGCAGATTACGGAAGAGGTTCACACGGGAGTTCCCATGCCGTAGCGCATACTTAGCCGCCTTGTAATCGCCGTGCGCAGAAGCCCCGTATTCGCAGATTTTGTGCATCTCCTCTGTGCGAATCTGAATTTCGATCGGTTGCTCGGTGACTCCCGGTAGTGGAAAAACCACCGTGTGAATGGATCGGTAGCCATTTTCCTTGGGTGCACCAATGTAATCCTTCAGCTTCCCCGGCATTGGGTGCATGGCACCGTGCACTACACCGAGTGCCTGGTAACACGCGGTGACATCAGGAACCACAATGCGGATCGCAAGTCGATCTGTGAGATCTTCGAACTTTCGACGTTTGAGCGCCATCTTGCGAAAGGTTGAGTAGATTCCCTTCACGCGCTGATTGAGCGAGCAGGAGACCCCCTCTTTATGGAAGGCTTTCTGCAGGAAGGCAATCGTCTGCGTCAGGCATGCGTTATCGAGTACCTTGGCTTCCTCAAACCGGCGACGCAGTTCCCGTGTCAACTTGGGCTGCAACACAGCAAAGCATGCATCCTCCATATCGTATCGCCATGCATGCATCCCGAGCCTCCCCGCGATTGCGGTGTACATGTGGAGTGTTTCGTGCGCGATGCGCTGCTGTAACTCTTTGGGGAAGCGCGCGAGATTACGAACATCATTCACACGGTGGGCCATGCGGAGTGGGAGTAGGCGCTCATCCTCTACGAATGCCTCGAGTGCGGTATCCAGATCCTGTGTTTTTGCATCAATATTGAGGCGTCGCAGTGCGTGCATGCGCTCCACAAGTTCACGCTCCTCCGTGGTGAGCGGTGATTGCTCTAAGAGCTCCCACCCATCGGGATGTACCGGGAGATCGTGGAGATGTGCAACAGCCAAAAGCGATGCATCGTTGAGACATTCACGGAGTACCTCTGCAACTTCGCGTCCATGGGACGCATAATTTTCTCCTGTCCGGCGGCGGAGGAGAGAGAGGTGCGTGCGTGCATAGGTTGCTGCTTTCTGCGGCAGGGTTTGATCGTTGCGAGCTGCTCTCTTTGCGATCATGGGGAATCTCAGTGTATCGCAGTGGGAGCCTAGAAAAAAATACTTGCGTCACGTTGATATTTCACTATGATCCGCCACGTCCTTTCTATGTGCATTGCTACAAATTGCAACGTACATCGGCCCTAGCGTCATCCACGGAATCGGTCTCTTCGCTCAGAAACCAATATCCAAAGGGACCGTGGTATGGGAATTCGTGGAGGGAATAGACCACTACCTCTCAGATGAGACAATGGCAACGCTCCCGCAAACAGCTGTGGATTTTATTCACTTCTACTTCTACCGGAGCAAACTGACGGGACAGTATGTACTCCTGGGGGACAATGACCGATTTACAAATCACTCCTACCATCCGAATGTGGGTGGCCCAACATCACTCTTCCCTCATCGAGAGGGGGGAATAGCGCTCAGAGATATCTCCCCCGGAGAGGAACTCACAAGCGATTACTCCTCATTTGACGCAGATTTCTATCACTATGCCGATTTGTATCCGAGGGAACGGGCGAAGATCCCCGTTCGCGTTCTCCGTCACAAACAAACGAGGCATATTCATTCCTGAAAACGATAATCATAGCGAAATCTCGGCGGAGCCCGAAGGGCGGAGCCGGAAGGGCGGAGCCGGATGGAGCGGGCGAGGGGAGTCGAACCCCCTTCTGAAGCTTGGGAAGCTTCCATAATAGCCGTTATACGACGCCCGCACTGCCTCCCCTATTATCCATGACTCCCCTCCCCGATCAATGTCTTAATCATTGCAGCGCGTTGGGTCCACCGTGCAATCCCCGGGGACAACCACGGGAGATTGGAAGTTCTCCTGCGCCTCTTGAATCGTGCGTGGGGTTGGCCGGAATCCTCCCAGGAGTCGCCGCGTCTGAATCGTCGATTGTACAGAAGCTGTTTCGTCATTGTAATTCGCCTGTCCTACTCCTCGACGAATGAGTCCCCCTTCGAAAACCCCAAGAGCACGTAGACGACTCTCCGTTCGTCCTAAGAGTCCCGCCTGAGTCCGGTACGACTTTTGTACCAACCATTCGCAGCGTATGCGCGCCTCTACAGGAACAACGCGACTGCAGTCGTGCCGGCCCACCCCTACACGAATCTTATTCTCGAGCGCCTCGTCTAAAGGAATAGAACCGATACTCAGTGGATCGAATTGATGTGTCGCTGCTGCAGATTGAATAACCTCTGCAGTGCGCAGCACGCTCCGCCTTGTGTAATCTCCTGTCCGCTGCACGAGTGGTTCCCGTGTCTCTCGATTTGGTTTTGGAACCCGTAACCCCAAACGTGAAAGCCGACGTTCCTCTTTGGTCTTATCTGTAATACTAAACACTTTGACCAGCTCTTTAAGGCAAATCGCATACTCTTCCAGTTCTTCACTAGAGTTACCACTCATTTCACAGTTACGATTTTTAAGACGTGCTCGAACTCTCGCCTGACGGTGTGGGACAAGATCTGTGAGCTCTTTATCGGTGGTGGGGAATGAGCCAGCGGCAGGAGTTCTGGACCCGATACCAATGTTATCGAATCGCTCTTGGAGCGAACGACTGCGGAAATCCGTGCGTTCTCGACGGTTCACTTCGTTCTGAGCTTGTTCCTTTTCCCAAAGGTAACACCAGCGCGCGGCATAGGTTTCGTTCTCGAATGTCATAGGGAACGAACCCTCTTGCAGGTACCGTGCAAAGCGCACTTCCGTGTGGGAATCGAGCGGCTCCTCCAATCTTTCGCTAAATCCCTCGCAGTCCCGCATATCCAAAATGGCCGCGGTATTTGCTGTTCCTTTTAGGCTGACGACCGCAAGTATCCCGATGAGAAGAAAAAATGCCTTCCTCACGGTAAGCAAGTATACCACGAAAAACGTCGTTCAAGAGAAACATTGCTCACCTCAAGCCGACGGCCTTACGCACGCGCTCCATTGTGCGTGAGGCGATGGACCGTGCTCTCTTTGAGCCCTCGATGATCACGGCCTCCACTTCGCTATCCTTGAGCTTTACCCTGCGCTCGCGCATAGGCCCAAAATAATCCATGAATGCCTCAAAGAGCATCTTCTTCGCATCGCCGTACCCTAAACCTCCTTCCTGATATTTTTTTGCGAGTTCTTTTTTTTCTCGATCATCGAGGAGGAGCGAATGAATCTGATAGATAATGGATTCTTTTGGATCCTTTGATTCCTCTACTCCCTTGGAATCCGTGACGATTCCCATGATGGCCTTCTTCACTACCTTTTCGTCTGCGAAGAGCGGAATGGCATTCCCATAACTCTTACTCATCTTCTTGCCATCGATCCCAGGAACAATTGCAGCTTCGGCGAGTTTCGCTTCGGGAGCAACAAGCAGATCCTTCCCGTAACGATTGTTGAATTTTATTGCGATGTCTCGGGCAATTTCGACGTGCTGTTTTTGATCTTTCCCCACAGGAACAGTATCCGCATCGTAGAGAAGAATATCTGCGGCCTGAAGCACTGGATACGTGAAGAGCCCCACATTCGCTTCGAGTCCCTGCGCTACCTTATCTTTGTAGCTCACTGCCCGTTCAATCAGACCCATGGGAGTCACACACCCAAGAATCCATGAGAGTTCGGTATGTTCGGGAACGTAGGATTGAAAAAATAACGTTCCCCTCTGTGGATCAAATCCACAGGCAAGGAAATCTTTGGAGAGCTCCTGACGGTACGTCAGTAGTTCCACAGGATCATGAACAGTCGTGAGCGCATGGAGATCAACAATCATGAGGAGATTCTCCTCAGCACCGAGGAGTTCCATATTCTGCTTAAAGTACCCAAAGTAGTTTCCAAGATGCGGAGCGCCAGAAGGCTGAATACCGGTGAGGATGCGCATAACAAAGGAGATGGTAGCACACTGCCAAATATGAAAGATTCCAAGATTCCAAAACCCAAGACTCCAAGAGCGACAACTTGGAGTCTTGGTACCTTGGAGTCTTGGAGTCTTATTTCAGGTTTACTTTCGCCCCCACCGCCTCCAGCTTCTTCTTTGCATCTTCCGCTTCTGCTTTCGGCATTCCTTCTTTTAATACACCACCGGCATCCACCTTGGCCTTCGCTTCGCCAAGACCAAGACCCGTGATCTCGCGGACAACCTTAATGACCTGGATCTTCTGTGCGCCTGCATCGGCAAGCTCCAAATCATAGGAAGTCTTCTCCTCTGCAGGAGCGGCGGCCGCACCTCCACCTCCTCCGGCAACAGCAATTGCTGCGGGAGCAGCGGAGATACCGTAGACCTCCTCCATGTATTTAACGACGTTATTGAGGGAGACGACGTTCAGTTTTTCGAGTGCGTCGATCACCTTCTTCTCATCAGCGGAGAGTGAAATGGTTGCAGAATCTGCCATGGGAAATATGGGAAAAAAGGAAGTAAGAAAAAATTAAGAAGCGGATGGAGTGACCCCGCCTTTCTCTGCAATCTGCTTGAGACCAATTGCAAAAGAGCGGAGAGGTGTAGAGCATATCGAAGCAAAGCTCTGGAGTGGGGAGCGGATCATAATGGCAAACTTTGTCAGGAGCTCTTCCTTGCTCAACATCTTCGCAAGTTCCAGAGCAGCATTCTCCGAGAGAATTTTGCCATCGAGCATGCCACCAAGAATCTTTACCTTGTCATTCCCCTTACTGAACTCAAATGCCGCCTTGGCACCCGAGACTTCGTCCTCGAAGCTGAACACAAATGCGAGTGGCTCTATACCCAACACGTCATCGCTGATCTCTGGAATTCCATGCTCTTTTGCAGCAATGCGAAAGAGTGTCTTCTTCGCCACTTTCATCTTGGCATTCTGACCACGGATCTTCCGACGGAGATTGGAAACATCCGAAACCGTGAGCCCACGGTACTTAAGCCACACGAGGGATTTCGCTTTCTTCAGATCTTCGCGAAGCTCTGTGAGCTGGGCCTGTTTTTCGGCTTTTGTGAGTGCCATGGTACAAAAATCGCTGGTTCTCGGCGGAATGAAATGAAGAGGATCCGTCCGGGAGACCAGCGAGGCACACGGCACGAACAGGTAAGCCGGGGCCGACTAGTCGATGCTGTATGCCTCGGGAGGACTTACTTTCAGCCCTGCGGACCTATCGCCTCCGGTCTTCGGACATGGCTCAGTATAAGACCTCCCGAACGGAAGTCAAGAACCTCTGACTCTTCATAATCAGGGATTATTCATCCCGGAACGACCCCCTTCAAAACCACCCCGACGAAATACGCAACTGTTGCCGTGATGGCTCCAAGGCCGACAATTTCGATCGGCCCCCAGAAGAGACGCTCACGGGTCACCCAGGATCGCAGGAACCCAAGGAGCGCGAGCGCAACGCCAGTGGAAGCAATGGCAATGGAAAATCGGAGTGGAAGAGGCACATCCACAACGTAGGGGAAAATCGGAATGGAACCGAAAATAATAAATGAAATGAACGTCACGACGCCATGGAGCCATGGATACTTCGCTTCTTCAGGGCTCATGCCATGCTCTTCACGCATCATGGTCTCGGCCCATATGCGTTCATCCGCGGTAATCCGGGAGACGACCATATCAAGCTCTGCGCCAGTGAACCCTTTTCTCGTATAGATCTCCCGAACTTCTTCGCGCTCGATCGAAGGATCCTCACGGATTTCCTTCAACTCTTCCTTATGAAGCCGTTCGTAGTTATCCCGTTCCGAGCGAATGGAGAGAAAGTTCCCGACTCCCATACTGAGCCCATCGGCAAAGAGGTTCGCATACCCCAAAATAATAACGATGTAATTCGGGAGCGCCGCGCCTTCGGAACCCGAGACCACCGCAAACGTCGTGACGATTCCATCGATCCCCCCATAGACGATGTCCTGAATGAACGGCGCAAGAGGTGAGCCGTGGATATCCTCCTCACGATGGGCTTTGAGCGCGGCACTTGGGATGTGATCGGCCATGCGGGGAGCATCATATCCTTTTGTTAGGAGGAGAGCGAAGAGATTGCCGTGATGATGCAGAAAAATGCGAGGAAGAGAATCACCACACCCATCACCACATTCCTGAAGAAATGAGGCCGCAGCTCGCGTGCGAGTGCGCTGTTATTGAGCCAGAGAATGATCACAGAATACACGAGCATGCTGAACGCGTTGATAATCGCTCCAAGGACAATGAGTGTGAGCGGCTGATCAAAGCCAATGGAAAATACCGTGATCCCAAAGAGAATCTGCAGCCACAGAATGATGTAGTACACGCGCGAAATGTTTCCCGTGGAATTTTTTCTCAGGAGGAAAACGTTCTCGGTCATGATCCTGCTCGTGGAATCAAGCACGGTGAGCTGCGTGGCACAGAGCATGATGCCGGTGATGAGGAGAAAAATCGTCCCGACAATCGGTGCAGTCATGCGGCCGATGGCGGCGGCTTCCTCCATGACGAAGAGGAGTCCCTGAGCGGTACCGGCTTCGCCGAAGGTGGTGCCATACGAGAGGAGCGAGAGCATGAGCATGGTGAAGAGGCCAAGACCCCAGAAGATGAGGAGATGCTCGCGATTGATGGCTTTCCACCACAAACGAAAATGCTCCATATTCTCCGGCGTGCAGGGGAAGGTATTCCCTGTCAGGGTAAATTTCTTCGCCCCTCCACCCCTCATGAGGCCTGTGATCTTCTCCGCGTAAATTCCCATGCCATAGCCCTTATCGCGTACATAGCAGGATTGCGCAAGGTTGAGATTCCCGCCAGCTCCCGCATAGGCCAGCGCCCCGAGGAATGTTCCCATCGCAATGCCGTTAGGGAGGAAGAAGTATGAATCGCCCTCCACAGAAACGCCAATGCCCACAATCCCTTTCGTTAGTGCCGCAAGATCGGACCACTCCACAAGGTACAGTGTGAGGAGGAGAACAAGGGGAACACCCACACCGATCAGGTACTTCTGAAGCGTCTCTACTGTTCTGTAGAGCACCTTCCCAACACTGAGGATGCATCCGATAATGAGGAACAGAATGATGGCGATCGTATTGGGGGATTCTAATTGGAAAGCATGCGAGAGGAGAGATGCACCATAGAGCCCTATCCCCGGCCAACCGAATCCAAGAAATGTAGTGAGAATGAACCAAATGGGGAGGAACTTGAGGAGCCGCGCAAAACCCACGAATACGCTTTCCCCATTCACCAACGCGTAGCGCTCCACTTCCATATTAATGAAGAACTGCATAGTGACTCCAAGTACAATGCCCCATACAACACCAAGGCCATAGTGACCGACCATATGCGGCCACAGCACCACCTCGCCACTCCCAAGGCCAAGGCCAAGGATGATAAAGCTCGGTCCGATGAGCTTCCTGAAAGAAGGTGCTTCGGGAAGATCCTTTATCCCAAGAGGTGGGATGGTGCGCTTGAGTGGTACCGGGCCTGGAATGGAGTCGATCATAAAGAAAAGTATAACAAAAATATCACCTTTTTCCTCTCAACATCCTTCGACCCGACTCAGGATGACACGGTACAATCACATAACTTATGAGTGATCTCATTTTCGATGGCCTGAATGCGGAGCAGAAGAGAGCTGTCGAAACAGTGGATGGTCCTGTGTTGATTCTCGCCGGAGCAGGATCGGGGAAAACTCGTGCGCTCACTCACCGCATTGCGTACTTGATCGAACGGGGTGTGGAGCCTTGGCAGATTCTCGCAGTCACATTTACGAACAAAGCAGCAAACGAAATGAAGAATCGCATTACGAACCTGCTCAAACTTTCGGATCCAAACCAAAAGCAGCTACCGGTGATGGGTACGTTCCACTCTGTCTGCGTCCGCATTCTTAGACGCGATATCGAACACATCGGGAGGAACAGGGACTTCGTAATCTACGATAAGGATGATCAGGAGAGGTTGATGAAGGAAGTTCTCCGGGAGATGAATATTGATGTAAAGGAACTCAAACCCCGTACTGCACTCGCACACATCGGACGCTTTAAAAATGAGGCTTTGAGTGCTGAGGAAGTATCAGCACAAGCAACCACAGATTGGATGGGGCGTGTGGTGAAGATCTATAACCGCTACCAGGCACTCCTCAGGCAGCATAATGCGCTCGATTTTGATGATCTGATTCTGGAATCTGTTCGCCTCTTCCGCGAAGTACCTGCTGTTTTGGAGCGTTACCAGAACACCTGGCGCTATTTGAATGTGGATGAATACCAGGATACAAATCACGCGCAGTACCTTTTGATCTCGCTCCTTGCAGAGAAGCATCGCAACCTCTGTGTGATTGGCGATCCGGATCAATCGATCTACGCATTTCGCGGTGCGGATATCCGGAATATCCTGGAGTTCCAGCGCGAATACAAACAGGCAGCATCCATCAAGCTGGAGCGGAACTACAGGAGCACGCAGCAGATCCTGGATGCGGCAGATTGCATCATCGCAAAGAACCCCGGTCGCCCGCAGAAGAAAATGTGGACCGAACGAGTCGATGGCGAAAAGATCATCGTGCAGGAAACAGGGGACGAAAAAGCGGAAGCACGCGAGGCTGTGCAGAGCGTAATGGATAGGATGGCGCACGGCATTCGTCTGAATGAGCAGGTGGTGCTATACCGCACGAATGCGCAATCGCGTCTGTTTGAAGAAGCTTGCATGAAAGCGAGTGTCCCCTACCGGATTCTCGGCGGTGTGAAGTTCTACGCCCGCGCCGAAGTGAAGGATATCGTGGCCTACCTCCATGCGATCCATAACCCTCAAGATGCCTTGGCACTCCTCAGGATTATCAATGTGCCAAGTCGCAAGATTGGAGAGACAACGATCGCGAAGATTCAAGCATGGTGTTCTGCAGAGCAGATCGATCTCTGGACCGCACTCACACAGATCGATGGTATGCAGGAAATTCCCGAGCCAACCCGTAACCGCATAGCAGAGTTCGTGGCACTCATTCGAAAATTCCGTGATAAGCGTTCACACATGCATGTCGGCGAGCTTACGAAGGAGCTCCTCGAAGAAATCAAAATGGAAGCATGGGTGAAGGATGATACAACCGAGGGCGAAAGCCGCTGGCAAAATATCGGTGAGCTCCTCACGGTGATGCAGAAGTACCAGGGGCTTACGCCCGAGGAATCGTTCGTGAGTTTCCTGGAGGAAGTTGCCTTGGTTTCGGAAGTGGATAAGTTGGATACCATGCAGAGCGAGGCTCTGACCCTCATGACTCTCCACCTCTGTAAAGGACTCGAGTTTAAACACGTCATCATCGCAGGGTGCGAGGAAGGAATCTTCCCCCACTCGAATGCCCTCTTCGATACAGAACAACTCGAGGAGGAGCGCCGCCTCATGTACGTCGGGATGACCCGTGCGAAAGATATCCTCTGCTTACTCTTCGCTCGCAGCCGCAGCTTGTGGGGTTCGGTGCAGGCAAACGATATGAGCCGGTTCCTGGATGATCTACCGCCGGAGCTCGTGGAGCGGAAGAGTGATGATGTGATGAGTGGAGTTCTTTGGAAGTTCTCTTCAAGCGAGCCCCGCATCGGAGCGCGGAGCGCGACTGGTGCGGGGCGAGTCGAGAAGCGTTCAAAACTTCAACCGTATCGCCAGCACGCCGATCTCTCGATCGAGTTCAACCAGGATGCACTCTCGCGGGATGATATGAACCAGGATATCGGCAATGATCTTGCCGAGGGCTCCCGCATCCGCCATCCCGTCTTTGGTGAGGGTACCGTAACCTCTAAGCGGGGAGATATCGTGGATGTACAGTTTGATTCGGGAGAGAAGAAGAGATTTGCCTTAAGCATTGCGCCGCTGGAAGTGATGTGATAGAGGAAAAAACAATTGAATAGTAAACTAAGATATTTGCATATTAATCAGAAATGCCTTTTCGAGAGTATCTGATCATATTTATCCGCCATTTCTTGAATAATGGTTTCCATATCTTCAAAGGGGGAACAAGGATCAGTAATAGATTTGCCGAGTTCATAATCCATGCCCGTTTCTATTTTTCGCGATCCACCAACAATAAACATTTCTCCCATAAATCCTTTCACAAGATCATGGCCTTCGCGCTGCTCAAGCATATTTTGAAGCACGTGACGAATGACGAGTAATTGTCGAGATGGATCCTTCTTCTTCCCATTATCAAAATCTCTACAGTTATCATGACTTGCATCAACCATAATGCTTGGATTTTCAATGACATAATCATAGTTATCTTGACCAGTCATCATCCTCGCAGCAGTTTTGATCGATTCTGCATCATAGTTTGGCTTGTCGGGGCTTCCCCGTAGGATGAGGTGCCCATGTGAGTTGCCATGGGTCTCCGCCCACTGCCCATCAAGAAAAATATCTTGTGGAGTTTGTACGGCTTCTACTCCATTCACTCCAACTTCGATAGATCCATAGGTATCATGTTTTACACCAAAAGGTATTCCACGGGTTCTTGAAGCCATACCTCTGTGCTCCGAGTCTGTCGTACTACGGGCACCCATCCAGAGGTAACTAATGTATGGATCGAAAGTTCTTCCATTATGTGTAAAGAGCATTTCATCACCACTTGCAATTCTATCGGAAAGATTTTTCATCATTGCTGCACAGAGTTCCGTCCCCAAGATGAGATCGGGTGGCTTGAGTGGATCTGGTTGTTTCATCGGTCCTTCCCAATCTTTTTTTCGCAAGCGGGTGCGTGGCTTTTGAATAACCGTCCGAATAATAATTTTTACTCTCTCATTTACACGCTCTTGTAACCTTGCTGCCTTATCCGCAAAATGCGGCATTGCAGCAAACGGCCAAGCTGAACAAGGACCAAACAAAGCAAGAAGGCGATGATCTATTCCTTCGATAATTGCCCTCGTCTCCTTCCTATCCTGCGCAATCTTGGAAATATTCGCAGGATACTTTGCTGCAATTTCCTCGGCAGTGGGGAGTACGCCTTTTATATCTTCGCCGGGACTGTGAATGGTAGTCATGGAGTATTGAAGGAAATTAAAAAATAAACCCTTGTCCGCTTGGGGAAGGGTGCTTGTGGTGTGCGAGATGTCTTACAGACGCACGGCACCGTTCCCCGCGCTAAAGGCGAAGAACCAGTAACCGTAACTAAAAGTCTGCGTGGACATGCGCGCGTATTGTACTCATCAAGCGGTACATGTCAAATAGGTCTCATGGGAAATATCGTTTCTATCAGGCAAGCTATGACTATAGATATGGAACCCAAAATCAGACTATCGGCAGATTCATTTGAAGCATTGAAACAGGACGGCAGTCTGCGATGGGAGGTTCAGAGTGCGAATTGGCAGTACATGCGGTCAGTGCTAGACACTGAGGATACACTGCAGAAAACAGACCAGAATTTACACGATTTGCTTTTGGATATTGGACAGACGGTTGTCGATGACGATTCACCAGACCCAATGGATGTGACGAAAGCACAAGAATTGCAAAATAAATTTCAAAGATTGGAACTACAGTGTAATCAGATCACAGACCAGATGCGTGCTGCCATGCGGGAAAAGCTAACCAGTATGTTACCACTGGGATGTGTGGAAAGAATTTCAGAAGATCAACTTGAAACGTTCTTTGATGAGCTTGAAAATGCAACACACGTACAAATGAGAATCGGTCGAATGTTGGACAGTGGCCTAAAGCAGATAAAAGCAAGATCGGAAGATAGCGATGATTCAGCAAGACAGTAAAAGGAAGATTCGTTCTTTATCATGTCAACTTTTTGACCGATGTTGTTATGATCCAACCAAATGAGCGATATTGCAGCGTTTCTCCGGAAGAAAGGCCTCCGCCTCAATACCGATCTCGGCCAGCACTTTCTGCAGGACGAAGGCGTGCTGCGCGCGATTGTTGAAGCAGCGAAGATTGATCCCAGTGATCACATCGTGGAAATCGGCGCAGGAGTCGGCGTGCTCACCAAGGAACTCACAGGAAGAGCAAAACAGGTGACTGCCGTCGAACTCGACCGGCGGCTGATCGATCTCTTAAAGGAGTACACGGGAAATCCGCCGAATCTTACGATCGTGGAAGGAAATGCTCTGCAAGTTTCGTTTCCCGAATCTCCCTACAAGATCGTCGCGAATATTCCCTACCACATCACCTCACCGCTCCTGCGCCATGCATTTCTCCCCGCCCGATCCGAACGATCGGATCGTTCGGGCGGGGAATCTCAGATGCAGCCGAAATCGATGACATTACTCATTCAGAGAGAAGTTGCAGAAAAGATCTGTGATCAAAAAGATCATGGCCTCCTCACCATTCTCGTCTCCCTCTTCGGCACTCCAAGAGTAGTCCGCATCGTTCATCCGGGCGCTTTCATCCCCCCGCCCAAAGTGGATTCCGCCGTGCTCCACATTGATTGCTTCCCCAAACCCAAGGCGGATCCAAAGACGATTGATGAGCTTTTCGTACTCACGAAGGCGGCATTCAGCCAAAAGCGCAAAATGCTCAGGAATACGATCGGGGAGATGGAGAATGGCATGGATCGTCTGAAGAAAGCAGACATTGATGCCATGCGGCGGCCGCAGACCTTGAGTATTGAGGAGTGGATCAAATTGGCACAAATCGCCTAATCTGACCCCTGTTTTTCTTGACCATACCCCTCCCCTCCCTTACCCTTCCTTCGCCCTATGGCACACATCACGCTCAAAGCATCACCACGCGATATCGCGAAGAAAGCAAAAGTCACCCGCAGGGAGGGCTTGATCACGGGGACGGTGTATGGACCCAAAATGAAGAATGAGGATCTCACATTTATCTATCAGGAATTCCACAAGGTATACGTGGCCGCAGGAGAGAGCACGATTGTAGAGCTCGAGACTAACGGGAAGAAAGTGCCAGTGCTGATCCACGAATTGCAGTTTGATCCAATGACAGGGAACTACACACATATCGATCTCTTCGCTCTCGATATGACAAAAGAGGTCACAACCAACGTGCCGCTCCGATTTGTAGGAGAGGCACCCGGTGTGAAAGAGGGCGGAGTG
>DATDWC010000017.1:0-6228 GCA_035289805.1 Candidatus Peribacterales bacterium
GGGGAGTATAACACACGGTCCCCCTCCCCGCAGGAGCGGATCACATGCCGATTCGTAGAGACGCCCGTTCCAAACGCGCCTCTCCATGTATGAAAAAGCGAATAAGACAGGAACAGAAGACAGGGCGTCTCAAACCATCCCTTTTCAATCCTCATCTTCACCATACAACCATGCCGCAGGATTTTCCCGAATGTAGCGTTGCACACGTTCCAGATCCTTCGCGTTTCGAACAATGTGATCATGGAAACGGGGTTGCCACGCAAAATCCTTAAGACCCATGTTTCGAATGTCTTTTGTACACTCTGCTTTGAATTGATTGATGATAAGCCCAAGCGTCACGCCTTCCTTTTGTTCTGCAATAAAAAGAATTCCATGGAAATGATTGGGCATGATCTGCCAATCATCCAACGATACATTCGGATACCAATGGGGAATCATCTTCCAAAATTTCTCGATGACCCGTCCTCCCGGCGAGAGTTGTATAGCAGCTCCGGGTTCTTCCTCAATCTCTACAATATCTCCAAAGAAACACTGCTTATTCTTCGTGCAGATTGTTACGGAATAATGTCCCGACGATGAATAATCCCATTCCTTCAAACGTGCGGATGGGATGCGGTATGTTTTCCGGAAAAGACCTTCGGGGGTCATGGTGTCATCGTATCATGCCCCTGAGCGCGTGCCTGAGACGCCCTGTCATTCGGCGAGCACCGATTCGGGTGTCATCCTTGGTGATTCAAAGTTCGGAACGGGCGTCTCTACGAACGCCGAATTGCCTCCCTAACGCAGTACAGGATTCTTGAAAGCCCAATCAATTCTTTCCCGCTCCGCTTCTGCCATCATTTTCTCGATTAATTCAACAAGCCCCTTACCGGTGGGAAGCGGATATTGCTGTTGAGTCTTGAGTTCCTGTGGTGGTGGAGAATCTTGCATCACGGACAGCATACAGCATTAAAAAAAACACTCCACTCTCCCTCGGGGAGAGGGGCCAGGGGTGAGGGGTACAGAACAATCTACAAAACCGCGGATCGAAGATCCGCTCTGCGTGTGGAAATAATTGACACACGCAACGCAGGCCTTCGGCCTGCGCCTACCAATGAAAAACTCATCAATTTTCTTCAGATCTTTTCCCCAACACAAAATCAGCAAGATACGAATCAATAGCATGATGAAGTTCATCAATATTCGGATTGCGCATATCTATGCCTATTTCCCTCATGAGCTCAAACAATGCATCTTGGTATGAATTTCTCATTACTTCTATGAGTTCATCAACAAGAACCTGACAAACTGCTATTGGCACAGAATCATTGCGCATCTCTAAATCCTGTATGGGAATTATTACAGACGCTTTTTGGATAATCTCTGCTTCGGCTGCCCTGCTTTCCCTCAAGAGGGAAACGAAAGTCGCATAGGTACCTGCACAAAGACGACGAACAACTTCTTGTTGAATTTTTAATAGTTGCTCCGCTAATTCCGTCGAGTCTTGACCAAGATTTATCCTAATGATGAGATCACTTTCACCTTCATGGGTGAGCTCGGATTGTATCCGTTCCAGCATCCCTTTCGATATGGGCGCTTGAAGCAATTCCGGACCAATGCGATCAAGGATTCCCATAAGTATTTTATAATATAATTTTTGAAATATTGCAAGTAAAGCGATGTGAATTTTATACGCCCTGCAGGGAGCCTCTACGAACGCCGCTCCTTCCTTTCTTTTTCAAGAATCATCAACGTCGTCTTCAACACCGTATCCGGATTCAAACTAATCGAATCAATCCCCTCCTCTACCAGGAACGCTGCAAAATCCGGATGATCCGATGGGCCCTGCCCGCAAATCCCGATCTTCCGCTTCATCTTCTTTGCTGTTTTAATAACCTGCGAAACCATTCTCTTCACTGCTTCATTTCGCTCATCGTAGATATGCGCAACAAGGCTCGAATCGCGATCGACTCCGAGCGTAAGCTGCGTGAGATCATTTGAGCCAATGGAGAATCCATCGAAGACTTTGCTGAATTCCTCTGCGAGGATCACGTTTGCCGGAATCTCACACATCACGTAGACCTCGAGCCCGCCCTTCCCCTGCTTGAGTCCGCTCTTCTCCATTTCCTTGATCACCTTCTTCCCCTCCTCCACAGTCCTACAGAACGGCACCATCACCTTTAAATTCACGAGACCCATCTCTTCGCGCACCTTGCGTACTGCTTTGCATTCGAGGGCAAACGCAGGGGCAAACTTTGGATCGTAGTAGCGTGATGCCCCCCGCCAGCCAATCATCGGGTTCTCCTCCGAGGGCTCAAAGGCCTGACCACCGAGGAGCGTTGCATACTCATTACTTTTAAAATCAGAGAAGCGGAGGATCACATCTTTGGGGTAGAACGCAGCCGCGATCATGCCGATACCTTCCGCGAGCTTCGAGACGAAGTAATCCGTCGGGGAATCGTAGCCATTGATGAGCTCTCCGATCTTCTCTTTGATTTCTGCAGGCTGGTTCTTATAGGAGAGGAGTGCGAGTGGATGCACTGCCAGGGATTCTGTGATGATGAACTCCTCACGTGCGAGGCCAACGCCATCGTTTGGAATGAGGGAAGCACCGAATGCAGAATCCGGCGTTCCTACGTTCATCATGATCCTCGTCTTTGGGCGCTTGAGATGCTTGATGTTCGTCTTCTTTACGATGAATGGCAGTTTCCCCTCGTAGACCCTGCCGACTTCCCCCTCGGCGCAGGAAACAGTGACAAATTGCCCGGTTTTGATATTCCTCGTTGCATCCTCACAACCAACAACGGCGGGAATGCCGAGCTCCCGGGAGACGATAGCAGCATGGGAGGTGCGTCCTCCTTTATTCGTCACGATCGCGGCGGCAATCTTCATGATTGGTTCCCAATCGGGATCGGTGATATCGGTGATGAGAACTTCCCCTTTCTGGAACTTGGCGATGTCCTTCACACTTTGAATCACCCGTGCCTTCCCGGCGCCTATTTTGGCACCGACCGCGTATCCCTCCGTGAGAGTTTTTCCGGACTTCTTCATCTTGTACTCCAGAAGCACATCTCCTTTGTTTTGCGAGTGCACTGTCTCCGGTCGCGCCTGCACGATGTAGAGCTTCCCACTCTTCCCATCCTTCGCCCATTCCATATCCATTGGCTTTTGATAGTGATCCTCGATGATGCATGCCCACCGCGCGAGATCCAGGACTTCCTCATCCGTGATGGAGAACTTTTTACGATCGGGGAGCTCTACCGATTTCTCCTGCACCGGACTCGTGCCCTCCGAGGAATACACGAGCTTCTTCTTTTTAGAGCCAAGTTTCTTTTTAATGATCGGTTTGAACCCAGCTTTGAGTGTCGGCTTATGAACATAGAATTCATCCGGATTCGTGATTCCTTGCACGATGTATTCCCCCAGACCGTAGATCGAATTGATGAGCACCGCATCCTTAAACCCGCTCTCGGTATCGATCGAGAACATCACTCCAGAGGAGCTCATATCTGATCGCACCATTTTCTGCACTGCAACGGAGAGTCCGATATCGAAGTGATTGAAGTGCTTATCTTCGCGGTAGCTAATTGCGCGGTTCGTGAAGAGCGAAGCAAAGCAGCGCTTCACATCCTGGAGGAGATGCGCATCACCACGCACATTGAGGAATGTTTCCTGTTGCCCCGCAAACGATGCATCGGGGAGATCTTCTGCGGTAGCAGAGGAACGGACTGCCACATCGAGGTGCGGCATTTTTTCGATCTGACAGAACTTCTTGTACGCAGCAACAATCTCCTCCTTTAAATCCTCCGGGAGCTCAGCCTCCAGAATTGTGTGACGCACCTTTTGACCGCGTCTCGCCAGATCCTCCACATCGTGGGTATTGAGTCCTTTAAGAATCCTCCGAATATCATCATCGATCTTCGCTTTCTTGATGAAGTAGAAGTACGCGTGTGCAGTGATCGCAAAACCATTCGGCACACGGACCCCTTTCTTCCCGAGCTTCCTGTACATCTCTCCAAGCGAGGCATTCTTCCCGCCGACGATCGGCACATCGACAATCCCAAGTTCCGAAAACCAGAGGATGAACTTTTTGCTCCTCGTGACTCTGGAAGTAAAATGTTTCTGGGTGTGGGGTGTGTGTTTCTTCATTACCTATTATTATATCACGTGAGGCCTTAAAAACGAAGAGTACACTCACGCGCGATGAAAGCGATTCACCTCATAATCACGGGCCAAGTACAAGCCGTTGGCTTCCGCGCATTTGTGAAGCACCAGGCCATGCTCCTGGGGCTCACAGGCTGGGTGAAGAATTGTGAAGATGGGACTGTGGAAGTGTTTGCAGAAGGAGAGGAAGAAAAATTAGAGAAGCTCCAAGAGCTCTGCTCTGTTGGTCCAGATGAAGCTGAAGTAGACGATGTGGAAGTAACTTTGGAGCTCCCCGAGAACTACACAGCATTCGAGATTCGCCGCTAAAAAGGTCATCGACTGGCTGAAGAGTCAAGATGACTGTACGTAGTGGAGGCGTAGAGTAGAAAGAAATTCCCCCTCACTCCATGAGTCCAATAGCAAAAAAGAGAGTCACATTCGTCTTCGATGCTCCGAACGCCAAAAAAGTAGCGGTCGCTGGATCATTCAATGATTGGAGTGCGAGTAAGCACACCATGGAAAAGCGAAAATCTGATGGATGTTTTTCCTGTGCAGTCAGCCTGAAGCCAGGACGCTACGAATATAAATTCATCGTGAATGGTTCTGAGTGGGTCACAGATCCCAAGGCAAAGGAGTGCTGCCCCGATGGGCAGGGTGGGATGAACTGTGTGTTACACCTCTAAAGGAAGCTCATTATACTATTCAGTTGAATAGTATAGTATTTGTCATCCGGTACTTATGAGCTTTGTTCGAGCGTTCAAAAACATCAATAAGCCGAGGAGCTCAAAGATTTGCCCTGCACCAAATCCTGCGGCAATCGCATACACCCCATACACTGGCGCATAGATCCATGCGATGGCGATAGCAAGGAGACCGCTCGTAACGGTGAGTGCTGCGGGCACCATGGTATGCTTTGTAGCATACGACGCACGCAGAAGCAGATGGTTGAGACTCTCGAAGGGAATGCTGATTGTGTAGATCCCAAGTGCAACAATGAATGTGCTTACGACTACTGGATCCGTGAGGTGTACGATCTTTGCGGCAATAGGCGCGAGGAGATACAGAGCAATAGCACCGGGGATCGTGAGAGCGAGGGTGAGGAGTGAACCTTTTTTAAGATAGAGCCAGAATCTTTGAACTTCTCCTTTTGCAATCGCCTGCGAGAGGAGCGAGTAGGCAGATTGTGCGAGTGCAATCCCGACGATACCAACTGCAGCGGATTGAAAGTTCCGCGCAAAGGCGTTGATCGTAACTGCTCCAAGATCAAGACCCGATGCCACACGATCAAAGAGGAGGAGCTCAAATTGCAGTGCTCCGAGCGCCGCCATCCTCGGGAGCATGAGCCAACCCATTTCGTGGATTTCTGGGTGAACAAATCTCCCGAATGTAAACCGAAAGCCTCCGTGCAAACACGCTGCGAATCGAATGAGCGTGTAGAGCACTGCACCGGCAAGCGTTCCAAGCATCGGGCCCATCACTCCATAGGAGGAGGTAAGCCAGAGCGTTCCCGCAATCGTGCCGAGGGTATAGAAAATGGGAGTGATCCCATAGATCCAATAGGTCTGCCGGGTCACCAGGTACTGGCCAAATGCATTGCCGATCACGAAGAGAAAATTAGTGAGGCAGGCGAGCCGTCCGAAGGTGATGTAGAGCGCAAGCCTCTCGCCCGTGAACTGTGTGAGGAAAGGCGCGAGGGAATCGAAGAAAATTGCGAGGAGGAGTGCAATCACACCGAAAAAGAGGCTGGAGACTGTAAGAGTGCTACTGAGGAGCGTATTCATCTCCTCTTTTCTTCCATGTGCGAGGTGCCCTGCAAGGAGTGGCACCAATGCCACGGAGAACGCAGACATGATGAACATCTGGAAGAGGAGATCCGAGGGGCGGAACGCGGCAATGTACACAGAAACCACATCTACCTGATCAATACCCGGAGGAAAGGTGGCGGAGAGGATGCGATCCCGGAAGAGCCCTGCAAGCGATGCCCCAAACTGCGTGATCGCAAGGACAAAAGCGCCACCCGCGAGGCGTTGCTGGGAGAAAAGAGACTGTAAGATACGCAAGGTAGACATGTCCGCAAGAGAATACACCATCGGCATCGATTGC
>DATDWC010000018.1:0-5231 GCA_035289805.1 Candidatus Peribacterales bacterium
CGATTCTCGATTGGCTCACATCAAATCCGTAGACCTCATACTTCGTCTTTGCAAAGGCATGCGCGAGCGGCATGCCGACGTAGCCAAGACCGACAATACAAAGTACGGGTTTCATTGGTTAGCAGAGTATACAACAAACAACACACATCCCCCCTCTCCCTAGGGGGGAGGGGACGGGGGTGAGGGGAAACAAACAATGATGCTCTAATTATTCCCCACCCCCGCATAGTACACATCCTTCATCTCCCGGAGCTTCTTTGGGTCAAATAAATGCCACCCATCGAGAAAACAAGCAGGCTTCTTCATGGAAGTGATCAATTTTTCGATCGGGAGCGATTCGAATTCCGGGTGATTCGTCATGATGATCGTGAGATCCGCAGCTTTAAATCCTTCTTCAATCGAAATAGGATCGACCTTGAGTGAAAGAAGATGATTGTGTGGGACCACAGGGTCAAATCCAATTACTTTGCATCCTGCTTTTTGGAGGGCCTGCACGACGGTCGTTGTCGGTGCATCACGGGCATCGGAAGTCACGGGCTTCCCCTTAAATGCGAACCCAAGAATGAAGACGGTCGATGCGCGCGGCTCTTTGCCTGCAGCGCTTAAGAGTGCAACTGCGCGTTCTGCAACGTGATGCGGCATTTCTGCGTTCATCTGCCTCGCGGATTCTGTGAGTGAGGGATGAAAACCGTACTCTTTTCCTGAGTACATGAGGAGGTAGGGATCCTTCTTCAAGCAAATGCCACCAACTCCAGGGCTTGGCGTTGGGATGCGGTTACGCTTGTAGCCGTTATTCACATCTGCTGCGAGCCTCGTCATATCCACACCCACCTTCTCTGCGAGTCGCGCCATCTGGTTTGCGTAGGCAAAGTGGAGATCGCGATATGTATTATCAATGAGTTTCCCCATCTCGCCCGCTTCCAGATTTTCGACAGGCACGATGAGCGGGGTCATCGTAGAGAAGAGTGCACTCGCACGCTCAACATCTTTGCCACCCACGAATCCTCCGATGATCTGCGGGAGCTCTTTTAGCTCTATGAGTGCTTTACCCGAGACCAATCTCTCCGGTGCAAACACAAGATCAAAATCCGCGCCCGCTTTGAGTCCGCTCTCTTTTTCCAAGATTGGGAGCAGAACCTTACGGGTGGTACCGATTGGAACCGTGGAGCGCATGATCACGAGATCATTCTTCTTCAGCGCTTTCCCAATTGCTCCGGCTGCGCTCTCCACGTACTTCATCAGAGGCTTCTTACTGTCCTCATCGATTGGCGTACCGACAGCAATGATGTAGATCTCGTGCTCACCTTTTGGAATGCTTTCTTCGATCGAGAGATTCTTCCCGAGGACTTTCTCCAGGAGTTCCTGAAGTCCGGCCTCCTCAAACGGAGCTTTTCCTTCCTTCAGACTTGCGAGAATTGCTGGCGAGACATCCACCCCTGTCACCGTGAATCCAAGCTCAGCGAATGTTGCCCCGAGCGGAAGCCCTACAAACCCAAGGCCGACGATGCAGAGTTTCTGGTGCTTCACCATGCGGGGATAGTTTACCTTGTATACTTAACCCATGCAGCGCGTCCTTGTTGTCGTCCCCACCTATAATGAGCGCGAGAATATCGAGTCTCTCCTGGAGGAGATTCTTTCGCTGCCCGGCAATCTCCATATATTGGTGATTGACGACGCTTCCCCCGATGGAACCGCGCAACTTGTGCAAAATGCGCAGAATCTCTATGGCAGGGATCGCCTTCATTTAATCCTCCGGAGCGGCGGAAAGGCGGGTCGTGGCTCTGCGTGCATGGAGGGATTCCGCTTTGCGCGTGCGCAGGGCTACGGAACCGCGCTCGAAATGGATGCAGATTTTTCCCACGATCCCAAAGACATTCCGCGGATCTTCGAAAAGTTTCAGGAGGGTGCGGACGTCGTCATCGCTTCCAAGCACCTCCCAGGGAGCCGCATTATCGGGTGGTCGCTCCGGCGCCACTTCCTGAGTTTTGCAGCAAATCTCTATGCGCGCATGGTGCTCCCGCTCCCGATCACCGATTATACGAATGGATTTCGCTGTTATGGACCAAGGGCGCTTGCGCTTCTCCCCGATCTCCCTGTGAGCGGCAGCGGATTTACGGTCATCCCCCAAACCACGTATCTCCTTGCACGCGCAGGCATGTGCCTGATGGAAGTGCCTGTGACCTTCAAAAATCGCCAGCGCGGCTCCTCTAACCTCGGCCTCCACGAAATTATCGAGAGCATCTTCGCGCTCCTCTGCATTCGCTCGGAATCGCTCCACCGGCACGTCATTCAGATCCTCAAATTCGGCATGACCGGCATCGTGAACGCCACGCTTGATCTCCTCCTCTTTGCATTTTTTGTTCAGATCGCTTCATTCCCTATTGTGGCCGCTGGACCCGCGGTGAGTGTCATCGTACTCACCAATGTGTTCTTCATGAACAAGTACTGGACGTTCCGGAATGGCGAGAAGAAACATCTCTCTCAGGGCGCAAAATTCCTCACGGTCTATGCCGTGAGCTTTGTTCTGGTCAATGCCCTCACTTGGGTGCTCGCGGTGCCGCTCAAACTCTGGTACCTCCTCGCCCGCGCGATTGCGATTCTCATCTGTGCAGTGTGGAATTACCTGTGGCTCCATTTTCATGTATTTACAGGGCAAATAAAGCCGGGAGCCAGTCGAGTGACTGACCCCCATGCTCTTTAGTTATTCGTGGCTGCATTAGTTTGCGCCGATACCAAGTTCAATGTTTGTTAGCAAGGATACATGACGAACGCGGGCGACTGGCTCCCGATTATATAGAGCCACTTTCCTGCCAGTTATTCCTTCTGGTACCTTGGCCTCCACGACAAATTGATTGTTAACAAATACGCTGATGCGTTGATCGGTGTCAGAAATGACGACGGCGTAGGATTCGAATCTTTTGAATTCCATATCCTTCGCTGCGAGTTTCTGTGTCTTAAAATCGTCTCCTTTCTGATGTACTTGGACAGAAACTTGTTTTTCTGTGGGATCAAATCTGATTGCGATCCCATCTTCCATTTCGTGTGACCAACGTTGTCTTTGAGCGCCTGTTGTTCGAAGCATTACAACGAGGGAATCAGGATATCGATCCGTCTCGCGTCCTTCGATCCATGACCAATCGAACACGATGGTCATCGGCTTGTTATCGGGAATGGGGTTTTTTGTTACCACTACTCCTCGATTCACCAAGGCGATTGTGTTCTTAGTAACGACAGAGGTCGGGCGTAGTCCGTCGTACTTCGGGTCATCCGGTATGAGGAATTTTTCCTTATCCGTTCCCACAAATGATTTCCCTATCTCCCATGTGTTGTCTTGCAACAATTGTGCGTGGAGTGGGGCAGAAACGAGAACCAACAGTAGACTGAAAAGGCGGTTCGCGCGCATGGATTTCTCCTTTTAAGATTGCGCGGTGTCAAAAAAACGGCGAGGCAGCAACATGCTGCCAATGCCACGATTGTGCCAAAGAGCTCAGGTATCTTACAAAATATATGTTAATTTTGTCAATCTCTGATTTGCACTATAGCAGCTATTTCTCCTGCAAATACTACCTTCGATCCTGCAACTTTCCCAAGCTCTTCCTGTCCTAAGAGGAGGACGTATTTTGTAGCGAACGGCGGAGTCATGTTCTTCCCCACGAGGACTTTGGGTTCCAGATACCAGCGAAGATGGTGGCCTGCGTCTCCAAGAACGGTGACTGCTTCCTCGCCCTTGAGTACGTCATTGATCTCCGCCGCATGTTCGTTCCAGAATCCCGGCTCTCTGTAGTGATCCTCTGTCCACGGATTCAGAAACACCGCGCGGGGTCCAAGGAGGAGGAGCGTACAAGCCGTGAGTAAGCCTAAGCAGAGGTTTCTGATGTTCGGTTTCCACTCAGTGATGGTCATTGCTATTGGTAGGCTGAAGAAAACGAGATGCGTCGTATAGTACGTATGGCCGGGGCCGAGGAGGTATGCCGTGAGGATGGCGGTACCAAGGAGTGCATGGAACGGCCAGGGGAGTTTTTTAAGTGCAGGGAGGCTTACGGCAATGATGATGAGGAAGAGCGCGAGGAGCCTCCACCATGTTTCAAAGAGCGTCACGAAGCGATCGAGCGGTCCCGAAACTCCGTACATGTTTCCACCGTAGAGGAAAATCGTGGCGGCGATGCCGGGATGCGTTGCAACATAGAGTACAAAAGGAATGCAGGCGAGGATGATGATCCATGTAACAGTATCCTTCATTACTTTTGTCCGAAGTTCCGCGATTCTTCCCAGAACGAGCGCCGCAGGGAAAAGAATATCCTGCGTCTTCGTCATCGTGGAGGCGACGATGGCGAAGAAGAGCGCGATGGACCAGCGCATATCTTTGCTTCTGGTTGCACGGAGGTAGAAGAAGAGGGCAGCGAGCCAGAAGAAGCACTCCTGGATACTGGGGTATGCGAGGCGCGAGAAGAGAATATGACTTGGGAAGAGCGAGGCAACAACCAGGGCGAGGAGCGCACTATCCCTCTTCTTCGTGAGTTCCATCGAGAGGAGGTAGATGAGCGGCAGACAGGCAATGCCAAAGAGCGCGGAGACGCTACGGGCAACAATAATTTCCTCGCCGAAGAGCGTCGTCGCCCCTTTCACGATTCCCATCGCAAGCGGAGTCCATGCGGCGGACGCTGCGAATGCTGCCTGCGCCTCGTCTGTTGCAAAATCCGGAAACGGCAAATCTGTTATGCGGAGCAGCACGCCAAGCGCCGCAAGGAGGCCGAGGGTGAAGCGATATTCTTGTGCTTTCATTGCTCGCAGGCAGTAAGGAGTTCCGGCGCATCATTTCTCCCTCTTCCCGTATAGCGGTGTTCAAAGTGGAAGCAGAGGCCGCGTTCATCCCGCGTGACGCTCTGCATATCCACATTGACGAGCCAGAGCCCGTCATTCCTCAATTTTTTGAGTACAAGGGGAGAAGCGGCGCGGACATCGGCTTCTAAAAACGGCAGAACCTGCGGAAGACGCATGAGTGAAGGTGTACTAAGTGCAAGGCTCAAGGCGAGAAGGGAGAGGAGGAGGCGTGCGTTCATACAGAGAACTTGTGAAAAATTTTACACCCTACGATCCAAAAGTATATGCATAACCCTCCACGCCTTTCCCATGGAGGCGAAGCGTTACTTCGTGTTCGCCGTAAGCACCTTTGAAGAGCGGGTAGAGATCGTGGTAATCAACGATGAAACTCTGTGTTTTCTCTCCATCGA
>DATDWC010000019.1:0-9777 GCA_035289805.1 Candidatus Peribacterales bacterium
GGTGCGGGACAGAGGCCGGACAAATGTTCAACCTTATCCCTCTGGCGATTCTCGAGAGGTACAGGAATATTGACCTGTTCTCCATCGGCTACGCCTTTCGGCCTGACCTTAGGAACCGACTAACCCCACGCTGATCGCCATTGCGTGGGAAACCTTGGGGATTCGTCGGGCAAGGTTTTCACTTGCCTTGTCGTTACTCATGCCAACATTCTCACTTCCCTGCGCTCCATCCCGCTTCACAACGAGACTTCACTGCTGCAGAGAACGCTCTTCTACTGCATTCCATGCCCGAAGGCATGGAACACTCACCGCTTCGGTATACCGTTTTGCCCCGTTACATTTTCGGCGCACTACTGCTTGACCAGTGAGCTGTTACGCTTTCTTTAAAGGATGGCTGCTTCTAAGCCAACCTCCTGGTTGTCCAAGCAATGGCACTTCCTTTTCCACTCAACGGTATTTGGGGACCTTAGCGAATGATCTGGGTTGTTCCCCTTTCGACGATGGCGGTTTGCCGTCACCGTCTCACTCCTGTCACCTTCAACGATGGGTATTCGGAGTTTATCTGGATTTGGTAGGTCGAAGAGACCCCCGCATCCAAACAGTAGCTCTACCCCCCATCATGTATGACAAGGCTGCCCCTAAAGGCATTTCGAAGAGAACCAGCTATCTCCGGGTTCGATAAGCTTTTCACTCCAACCCACAGGTCATCCCTTGGTCTTGCGACACCAAATGGTTCGGGCCTCCAGCCAGATTTCTCCGACCTTCACCCTGCCCATGGGTAGCTCACCCGGTTTCGGGTCTTGTCCCAGCGACTATAAACGCCCTATTCGGACTCGCTTTCGCTATGGCTCCGGGTAATACTCCCTTAGCCAGCCACTGAGAACAAACTCGTTGGCTCATTATGCAAAAGGCACACAGTCACCCCGCACAAGTGCGGAGCTCCTATTCCTTGAACGCATCACATTTCAGAGACTATTTCATCCCCCTATCCGGGGTGCTTTTCACCTTTCCCTCACGGTACTATCCGCTATAGATCTCTGCATCTGTTTAGCCTTGGATGGTGGTCCACCCGGATTCGGGCCGGATTTCACGTGTCCGACCTTACTCAGGAAATCCCTACCGTCCATCATGGTTTCGCTTACGGGGCTCTCACCCTCTTTGGCCGTCCGTTCCAGGATCGTTCGTCTACCATGATGTGAATCGGATATTGGGCTCCTACAACACCCAACACGAAGTTGGGTTTAGGCTGTTCCCCTTTCGCTCGCCACTACTCAGGGAATCTCGTTTGATTTCTTTTCCCCTGCTACATGAGATGTTTCAGTTCACAGGGTGTCCTCCTGATCCCAAAACGGAATCAGGTCTGTGGGCATTCCCCCACAGGGGTTTCCCCATTCGGAAATCTTCGGCTGATAGCGCCCGCCTAGCGGCTGACCGAAGCTTATCGCAGCTGGCTACGTCCTTCGTCGGAATGCAGAGTCGAGGCATCCATGTGATGCGCATGAGTAACATTTCTTTTCTTGATCTTTAGAAGAGATACTTGCGTACCTCCTCAAAAATTAAATGCTCGGAAATAACGCTGTTCATATGCCATGTCCCACCCATGAAGAGCGGGACCTGTCCCCCGTAATCCGTCCGCCGAAGGCGGACGAGACGAAGTGGGATGGCAAGCAGTACGTGGACACGTACTTTACTTGCAATGGACGAAAAAATTTAGATGAAATTGCGTTAAATAATTTTATAGATGTCGTACCGGTGGTGTGAATGATCACCGGATGGACAAACCACCGCATACAAAAAGGGTGGGCTTACACCCACCCGCAGAATCAGAATGTTCCCTCCTCAGGGAGGGGTCTGACCCTACGGGTGGATGTAGCGTTCCATCGCGCGCGTGATCCTATATAAGGAAGGGGGGAGATGCAAGAATTTCCGCTGCGATTTCTGCTACTCTGCTCCTGTGAAAAAAAGGTCACTCCTCATCGCAGCGAACTGGAAGATGAACAGTGCTCCAAACAGCCTTAAAACATATGAATCTCGTAAAAATGTCGAAGCGGTGGTCTTCCCCACCTTCCTCGATCTCAGCACTTGCCTCAAAGCAAAAATCGTGACGGGAGGACAGTTCGGGAGACCCGAAGATTCGGGAGCATTCACCGGCGACATCTCGATAAAAATGCTGAAGGACTTAGGGTGCACATACGTGCTCTGCGGACACTCCGATCGGAGGCAATTCCATCACGAATCGAATGAAGAAGTGGCAGCTCAGGCCCGCGCAGCACTCGCTCATGGCCTCCATCCCATCATTTGCATAGGAGAGAGGGAAGTAGAGCGGGATACGGGGAGAGGAAAAGAGGTAGTGGAAGATCAACTGAAGCCCATCCTCTCACTCATGTGTGAAGGTGGGGTGACACTCGCCTACGAACCTGTATGGGCAATAAGTCGTGGGGATCCAAACCGCCCAGCCGCTACTCCAGAAGATGCAGAGAACATGCATGCATTCATTCGGTCACTCCTCCCCGCATCATGCCGAGAAACAATTCGCATCCTGTATGGCGGATCGGTGAAACCAGAGAATGCGCTTACGATCCTCTCTCAATCAGAAGTAGATGGAGGGCTCGTGGGAGGTGCTTCCCTCGATCCCGCCTCATTCGCTGCCATTCTGGACGCAGCCGAAAAGGTTTGAGGATAAAAAGTATTTTGGCTTCAGAAAGCAGAAAAGCCTCCCCCTCTCTCTCTCCACTAAGCCAAGAAAATGTGGTACAATGTTTGGAATGCTCGAAACACCACCAAACACACAAACCGTGACGAAACGAAGTGTTCGGAGTACTCCGCCACAGGCTCTCGCATTCTTCCGCATCGCATGCGGGGTCATACTCCTCAGTATCTGGCTTGCGCCGCTCTTCAATGGAACCATTCTGAGTGAGGGGGAGCATCTGTTGCTTCTCGGTATGATTCTGATGGCGCTGTTCCTCACGATCGGCGCTTGGTTCCGCTACGTCACCGTGTACCTCGCGATCCTGTATGCCCTTGAGCTTGCACTCATGATGCAAGCCGGCATCGAAACAAATGGTGTAACAAGCATAGAACAGGCAGCACTCTTTATTCCTGTGCTCCTCGTCCTTGCATTCAGCGGTGCAGATCGCGCCTACTCCTACACCATGTATCTTCGGTATGGATCACCATGGGAATGGGAAGATGTGCACTCGTTGCCGCAGCAACTCCTCAAAATTATTCTCGCTCTCTCGTACCTCTACATTGGTGCATTCCTCCTGTGGCAACCGCTATGGATGAGTGGCATGCGACTTCGCTCTGCACTCGTTGGATCCCTGGGCACGATGCTTGGTGCAAGACTCGCACGTTCCGATGTTCCCCCTGCGTTCTTCCAGTGGTCGCTCTACATTACGAAAGCTCTCGTACTCATGTTGCCGTTCTCCCTCTGGATGAAGCAGATTCGGATGATCTTCATCGTGATCGGGGTCTTGCTCCACGTTGCAGCCGGTATCCTCTTTGGAACATGGTGGCCTATCATCCTTGTTGCTGGGCTCCCCCTCTTCCTGGTTTCCGAAATCTCGAGTCCAAAAGCAAAGGTAGTACAGTAATGCAATTTAAAGAGAGCAGCTCGTTGAACGATGTCGCGCAATAAAGCGGTACGTCCATTCACTGATTGGCGCAAAGAATGGAAAGTACCGATAGAGGATGAGGAACCACTTCCAGAGGGGCGACGTTGCAAGTGCCCGAAATACTGCCTCTGCTCCACTCGAAGTTCTGCCATCCTGCTCAATGAGCCACACGGATTCCTCAAACTGTTTTTGTGTGATTTGTGGATAGCGATTCCGCACGGCCTGTGAGGGTTCGTAGTTCACACGATCTCCTGTTAAGCGACGGAACCGTTCGATCCATCGTTTGCAGAAACCACAGTTGCCATCGAAGATGAGGAGAGGTTTCATCCCAAGCTATGCTATCATTTCCTCCAACTCCCCCACCACCCATGCAACCACTCAACCCCAAAGCATTCGGACTCGCCCTCGGTAGCACGTTTGCTCTCGGCATGATCCTACTTGCAGTCATCTCCATGATCCATGGTTCTTTTGGGAACACGGTTATCAGCATCCTAAGCTCTGCGTACCTCGGATACGACAACACAATCCCGGGGGCACTCTTTGGAGGGATCTGGGGATTTGTGGATGGCGGCATCATGGGATTCGTTATTGCCTGGATCTACAACAAAGTGAAGGAACTCTAGGAGAGACTCCCTTTGCGCTTGCAAAGGAAATTTCACTCGTTCACAATACCTTCGCATTCCATGCAAACCCTGTTTCATTTCCGCGGCATGTCCTTCGTCGCCCTCAAGGCGAACGACTCCACGTGTCAGGTTATTGCGGGGATGATGAGTGCATAGAGAATCAAAAAATATTCGTTCCTCTCATTCCTCCCCCCGCAAAGCGTAAGGGGCATTTTTTCGTTCCTTTACATCACAGCTCCCAATAGGAACACGGTGGAGTGCCGATCAAAAGTCGTCAGTCCTCCCTGTTTACGCAGAAACAGAGCAGTACTTTTTTCCTTCGAAAGGAAGCACCCATGTCCCACTCCTCTACTCTCCTCGGTACTGAGGAAAGGAAGGTAACTATGAAAACGATCTTCGAGATTATTATCAGTACATGGGCGAAGCGGATCTATGACCGTCACGTACGTTGTCACAGAAACCGGGCGCCCCAGTGGCCGCTCACACTTCGCCTCCGGGAAAGTTGGTTCCGAAAATTTTCGAACCAAATCCCCTCCCCCGTTGTCTGCCTTTGCGAGGACGGTCGACTCCTCGCAGGCGATCTCCTACTCGTTCACGTTCATCCGTGTTCTTGAACCCTGCTCTCATTTCTGCGCCTATAGGGAAGCTTGCGCCAGCTCGGTTCCGTAAGGGGCCGAGCTGGACGCTCATGACACTCTAACAGCTCTCTCTTTGCTCAAAAAGAAGAATGGGGCAGGTTTTTGAAGACTGTCTTTGCGCTTGCACAGCGAAAAAACAGAGCTAGACTGGCCCCAACATGCACCAGTCTCGAGGACTTCCTGGCCTGAGCAAAGTCGAAGGCCTCCTCGGCAGTCTCCTTCTCCTCCTTACGGCGGAAGGCAGGCTGTGTGCGTAAAGAAATCTCTCTCAAGCACAAGCCTCCCTTCCAAGAAGCGGAGGAGTTTTTGTATTTCCATTTTCTTTTTACTTTATGAACGCAGCAGCAGAACGAGCAGCTCAAGCTATTGTTTCCTTACTTGGCACTCAAGATACCGTCATTACCAGGAATGCCATTGATGACATCGTGCATCAACATATCGGGCAACTTGATGAAGATAGCCGAAGTGAACTCACACGTGCACTCACGAATACAACAGTAGAAACAGTGCACCGACAAACACGCCACAAAATTATTATGCACATCAACGGAGATACCACAGCACTGCCTCAAGAGGGGCGCACTCAAAATGCCGATGGTGCGGAAATCTGGCGTGTGACCGAAAGTGATACACAGGAAAGACAATGGTTCCGTGAATCACAGCGTGTTATGGAAAAGCTCAGCAAAGTAGCTCATGAATAATTTTACTTCTACATATCCCCTTTTTAATCATGAATATCTCCAAACCTCCCGACTATCCGATTCAAGCATGGCAACCAACCATCAATGCGCTCTTAGCGTGTGGAATAGAAGTAAAGATTGATGATCCCACAGAAAGAGACCCGACGATGTTTTTAACTGCAATGAACGAAATAGGCCGCGAACGCTTAAAAAAATGTTCCACTGGATATTTTTTGCGTGGCGGTGAAGGGCGCGTGCGCTCACGCGCAAGTACCATCGCAAGAATATTCAACATCACAGATCAGACTTTTGAATGGCCGGATGATCGACTTTCGGCGCCTGCAGTGGATTGTAGTCATATGATGGCTCTCCTTAGGGAAGCAATGGTCAATGGCACAGCTATTAGCATTCAAGATTCTGAGGAAAGAAATCCCGATGCATTGAGACGTAGACAAGGGGAAAGTGAACCTACGTCGAGTTCCCTCTACAGAGAACTTTAGAACTGCTTCAAAAACCGTAGATCCCCCTGATAGAACAACCGGATATTCGGGATTTGATGACTCAATCATTTTCCCCTTGCAAAAAGACACTCACTGCCCTATAATGGATAGTGATTGACCATTCACTAACCTACCAATGTCCACTATTCGCCTCACCGTCGGCAAAGATCTCGCGAGGATCCTCCGGGAACTCAAAGCCATGCGCTTCCCGCTCCTCAATAATGCCGAAATTATTCGCGCAGCGCTCTCCCACTACTATATTTCGACGAAAATTGAATTGGACGAACAATCCGAAGTACCGAACGAAGAGCTCATCAAATCGTTCAAGGAGAGTGAAAAACACTTAAAGAATCCGCATAAGCGTTTTTATACGCTTGATGAAATGATGGCAGATCTGACGGAATGAGTATGATGCGCTTCACATGGTCTCACCGGTTCAAAAAACATTTCAAGGCGCGAGCGAATGAGAATCTGCAACAGGCATACCACGAGAGATTGAAACTTTTTATTTCGAATCCATTCAATCCCATTCTCCACAACCATTCCCTAAAAGGAGAGCTGAAGGGCAAACGAAGCATCAACATCACCGGTGATTATCGATTGATCTTCGAAGAAGTTGGCAGCGATACCTATCTTCTCCACGATTTCGGAACCCACGATCAGTTGTACAAATCCTAAAACTGCTTCAAAAACCTCAGATCCCCCTGGTAGAACAATCTGATATTTGGAATCTGATGCTTGATCATGATCGGGCGCTCCACGCCAAACCCGAAGGCGAATCCCTGCCACTTTGTGGGATCAATGCCACAGTTCTTCAGAACATTCGGATGAATCATGCCGCATCCACCCATCTCGAGCCATTTCCCCTCTCTCGTTTCCTTATCACCTCGCCACTTCATATCCATTTCCAGGCTCGGTTCCGTGAAAGGGAAAAATCCTGTACGGAAGCGGAATTCGATATCGGGGGAAATCAGTTCCTTGAGCGCAGTCACGAGCACTCCCTTTAGATGACGGAGCGAAATGTTCTTATCCACCATCATCCCCTCGAATTGATGGAACATCGGGGAGTGGGTGGCATCGGAATCTTTGCGGAACACTTTGCCCGGGCAAATCATGCGAAATGGCGGCTTGTGCGTTTCTGCATAGTGGATCTGCACAGTGGAGGTGTGACCCCGGAGCAACATGCGATTATCGGGTGTTCCTTCCTCCCTCATATAGAAGATATCCTGGTTATCGCGAGCAGAGTGTTCCTTGGGAAAGTTGAGTCGATCGAAGTTGTACTCCTCGGAATCAATCTCCGGACCGTAGGCGACATCGAACCCCATGCGGCCGAAGACTTCTTCGATCCTCCGAATGAACTCGGGTATTGGGTGGAGGTGACCACGAGAACGCTCCGGGAGATCCATCGTGATATCGAGTGCATCCTCTGTTGCAAGCGAACCTATGGCAGCACCGGTGAGCGCATGACGACGCTCTTCGAGTGATTGCTCTAAGGCTTCCTTGATGAGATTCAGCTCTCGGCCTTTTTTCTTCTTCTCCTCCGGAGAAAGATTCTGGAGCACCTTCATGGCATCGGTGAGATGCCCACTCTTTCTGCCAAAAAATTCCTTCTCGATCAGGAAGAGCTCTGCAGCATCTTTGGCTGCAGCAATCTTCTGTAGACCCATGGCCTTAAGCTCTGGAAGATCCATGCGCAGAATTGTACACACATCACAAAAGAAAAAGTGCATTAGTTCGCCGTGATCATTTCCCATTTACAATTCTGCTGTTTCCTCGTGTGATCATCCTTTGCATTTCCTCCTTGTTTGCTAGGATCGGAGAAATCTTGATTCTTTCTCTTTTCTCTCATGAAAAAACTTCTCACTGCAATCACCTTTCTCGTATTCAGCTTCCCGCTCATCGCGGTGGCGGCTCTCCCTAACCCCACCGGTCTCGAGAGTGTCCCTCCCGGAGCCAAGTACTCCCCTCCCTGCGCGCAGGGCGATCTCATGGTGGGTAACAGCTGCGTGCCCCGCCGTTTTGCCGATGTCTTCCGCTCGGAAGCAACCATGCGACGCCAGGAGCGCATGGAAAATATGACGAGCACCCACCGCACGCAGAGGCAAATAAATAGGAACCTCTATCTCCACCCAACGGGTGTGCGCGCAGCAAGGATGTATAACGGCTTTGAGCTTTTGGAACCAAACTCCCGCCAGCACCATGTGCCAATGACGCAGATCCAAACGAACATGCGCATGATGCGTGCGGAAGATGCAAAGCTTGGCGCGGCTGCTTCGCGTGTGGACACCTCTCCACGAGCGATGTGGACAAAGCGCACCAAGGAGGAGAACTTCTGGAACCCGGCGAACCTTCGTGTGCGGCGTGGTTTGAGAATGTAATTCTACAATTTAATTGAGTAAAGGTATGCCTTCCTGGTGACAGGAAGGCATTTTTTTTGTTCTCTTCGAGTTCCTCAACAATCTCGGGGCAAACTCGAGTCGAGAAGTTTTCATGAGTGCATGATAAACCATGAAGACAGCATTCTTGAAAATCGCTCGAAGAAAACTCTTGATGATAAAAAAAATTCCAGAAATTTCCCTTTCATAATTTCATCGTGACAAAAAAAATATCCACGCTACACTTTTCGCAGTTATGATAGCCATGAAAAAAGATGAGGCGAAGACGATCCTCTTTGTAAACTCTGGTGGAAAGAAGAAGCGCTTCACGCTCGAAATCGCGCGGCGGCTTGGCTACCGCATCGTCCTTTTGAATACCACGAACGATGCGCAAAAGATTGCATCACACTTCATCGAAGCAAATACCTATAACCATGGCGAGTGTGTGGATCGCGTGCAAAAGTTCCTGGATGAGAACCCGAAGATCCACATCGATGGAGCAATCACCTTCTGGGAAGACGATATCCCCCTCCTCGCACGCCTCTGTCGTGAGTTTAAGTGGACAGGGAATGCCCCGACTGCTGCACTACAAACCAGGAATAAGTTTCGCATGCGTACAAGGCTCGAGGAAACAGGTCTCCCAATCCCCGCATTCCACCTCGTGCGAACGGAGAACGATCTCACGGAGGCAATTGAGCATATTGGGTTCCCCGCAGTCTTAAAACCCGTCTGGGGTGCCGATAGTGAGTTCGTGGTGCGTGTGGATGATGCGGATGATGCTGAGCGCGTCTTTAAGTACTTAAAGGCAAACTGCACGCCAGATTTTAATCCCATCTTCCATTACAACGGTGGGCAGTTCCTCTACGAATCCTACATTCCGGGGATGGAAATCAGCGTGGAGTGTATGGTGCAATTTGGTATTCCCCACGTGATCGGGATTGTGGAGAAGCTCCCGATGGAAGAACCCTACTTTGTGGAGCGGGGAGACTTAGCACCCGCCAGACTCCCCGATGGCATGCGTGCAAGAGCGGTGAAAATTGCGGAGGCATCACTCATTGCACTCGGTGTGCAGGAGAGCCTTGGACATATCGAGATGAAGATTGCACCGGAGGGTCCGTTCCTCATCGATATCGCCTCCCGCATGGGTGGCGACTACCTGTACCGCTGGGTGAAGGAAATCTGGGATATTGATCTCGTTTCCTCGGGACTCAAAATCGCAACCGATGAGCCTGTGGAACTGCAGTGGCTCAAGTACCGTGAGCCACAGTGTCACCTCTTTGCCCGCTACCTGATCCCGGAACGCTCGGGCGTTGTGACAAGGCAGCGGGGACTCATGGAACCAAAAAA
>DATDWC010000020.1:0-16981 GCA_035289805.1 Candidatus Peribacterales bacterium
CCATAAGTATTTTTTCACAAATGAGCCGAACCGCTCGAAGAGAACAGGGAATTCCACCCTAGCCCGAGCCGCCAATTTCTGCTATACTATTCGGATTTGCTCATTTTCAGCATCGCTCATTACGCCGGGGGAAGGGGTTGGCGCCGAGAGACCCTTTCTGGGATTTTCTCCCGATGCGCCCTCCCCTCCCCCCTGCCAAAAAGTAGCCTGACCAGCTACAAAAAAAGTGATTGTCATCTCCCCTCGTTATTTTTATCGAGGTGAAGCAGACACAATCACTCCAACACAAACAGTGTTCTTTCTTCTTTACTCCGTACACTGTACGGAAAAAAGATACAAACACAAACAGAGCTGCACTGCTCATAAAACAAGTGCATATGGTATGGGGCGCTATCTTGGTCACGTAGCTGGGTGCCTCTCCCCCTCCTTTATCGGAGAGAGAGGCACCCTTATTTATTGTGGTATCGTATCTTCGATGGATCTCGTCCTCTTTGGCATCCAAGGCTCAGGCAAAGGTACACAGGCAAAACGGCTCGCGGCAGATTTTGGGTACGACATTTTTGAGGCAGGAGGAGAGCTGCGGAAAATAGCAGCTTCCGGCACAACGCTTGGGGAAACCGTCAAATCCTACATTGATGTGGGGAAACTCGTACCGTTTGAAATCATTATGGAGGTTTTGGAAAAGGCAGTGAAGTCGAAGGGTTCTGATCAGAAAATTCTCTTCGATGGCATCCCGAGGGATAGTGATCAAAAGAAAAGTTTTGATGTAATCATGAAGAAGTTGGGACGTGATTTCCACTGCCTCCATATTCACATCGATCCAGAGGAGGGTGTGCAGCGCATCCTCAAGCGAGCCACGATCGAAGGCCGCAAGGATGATGCGAGTGAAGAGACGATCAGAAAGCGGATGGCTACATTTACGGAGAAGACGATGCCGGTGGTTGAAGCGTATAAGCAAGCGGGGAAAGTGAGCGAGGTTGAGGGAACAGGATCGGTTGAAGAGATTTACCAAAACATTCTGAAGGCTCTCAAACTGTGAGAGAGAATGGGATTTCCGAGCCCAAACCCTAGCCCCAGCCCCTCTTGCGCATTATGATCGCACATGATGGCGCACCTCAGTGATGAAGACGTTCGGCACATTGCAAAACTCGCTCGCCTGAAAGTAAGTGATGCAGAAGTGAAGAAGTTCGCAAAAGAGCTCTCTTCCATCCTCCAGTATGTGGAGATGCTCAATGAACTCGATACGGAAAAGATAGAACCGACGGCACAGGTAACAGGACTCACAAACGTATTTCGTGAGGATAGTGTCAAACCAAGCGAAGCAACAACAGAGGAGCTCCTCGCGTGTTCCCCTCTTCCGATTGTGAATGATCAGATTGAAACCTTCTCTGCCCATGGATAGCTGTGTCATGCTGAGTAGCGCTGCCCGCCCTTCGATACGCCCTCGCTGCGGCTCGGGCTACTCAGGGTGACACAGCAGCGCGTATCGAAGCACCCATTCCATTCTCATGCTAAATACCCTAACGATCACCGAAGCCCATGCGAAGCTCAAGAAGAAGGAAATCTCCGCAGAAGAACTTGTACGCGCATGCCTTGAGCAAATCGAAAAGAGGAACCCCGAGCTGAATGCTGTGGTGTTCAATAATGGTGAGGCAGCTCTCAAGAGAGCTAAAGAGATTGATGCAAAGGGCGTCTTCGATCATCCCCTCGCAGGGATTCCCTACCTCGCAAAGGATGTCTTTTGTGAAAAGGGAGTTCCGACCACCGCCTGCTCGAATATTCTCCGTGGCACGTCACTCCGTGACGTGCGACACGCCGCGGAGCGGCGTGCTACTCCTGCAGGAAAAACCTACTGTCCTCCGTACGATTCCACAACCACAAAACGCCTGAGTGCAGCTGGAGCAATCAGTTTGGGCAAAGCAAATACTGATGAGTTCACCATGGGATCGAGTACCGAGACGAGTTGCTACGGAGTGACAAAGAACCCGCATGACACCTCGCGCGTTGCCGGCGGATCCTCCGGAGGATCCGCCGCTGCCGTTGCCGCAGATATGTGCCTCTTTGCACTCGGCACCGATACCGGCGGCTCCATCCGTATGCCTGCAAGCTACTGCGGCTGTGTGGGGTTGCGTGTGACCTACGGCCGCACCAGTCGCTACGGCGTGATGAGCATGGCAAGCTCGCTCGATACGATCGGTGCACTCACAAAAACTGTGGAGGATACCGCAATTGTGCTGCAAACGATCGCCGGGAAGGATCCTCTCGATGCAACCACAAGCAGCACACCGGTTCCTGATTACATCAACGCACTCGGAGGAGATATACAAGGGATGAAGATCGGGCTCCCGAAGGAGTACTTCGTGGATGGTATGGATTCAGAAGTCGAAAATGCTGTGCGGCAGGCAGTGGAGAAACTGAAGAAGCTCGGTGCCACTGTTTCCGAGATTTCGCTCCCCCATACAAAGTACGCCGTCGCGACTTACTACATTCTCTGCCCGTGCGAAGTCTCCTCTAATATGGCGCGTTACGATGGCATTCGCTACGGCCACTCCACCAAGGATGCAAAGAACCTGGTTGAATACTACGAAACTGTGCGTTCAGAAGGGTTCGGGGATGAGGTAAAGCGTCGCATCATGATTGGAACCTACGCCCTCTCCGCTGGCTACTACGATGCCTACTATCGAAAAGCGCAAAAGGTGCGCACGCTCATTGCAAAAGACTTTGAAAAAGCATTTGAGAAAGTAGATATCATCCTCTCCCCTGTCACTCCCAATCCCGCATTCACGATTGGTATTCATAGCGATGATCCCATTGCAATGTACCTCGAGGATATGTTTACAATCCCCCAGGTGATGGCAGGAATTCCCGCAATCTCCGTACCATGTGGAGTCTCAAAAGGAGGACTTCCGATTGGGATCCAATTGATGGGACCACAGTTTGAGGAGGCACGGCTACTCCGTGTTGGGGATGCGTGGGAGCAAACACAGGAGGTTTGACGCGGCAGAAATTTCAGTGTTTTCAGATTGACAAATATACTTTACAATTGATAGGCTGCCAACAGATAGAAGGAAAGGCGGAATTCCCCGAGATAGTTATAACCGCAATCGAAACAGAAATTGAGCATCTGGAGAACGAGAGTCAAAAGAGACCGCTTACATTTGATGACTTCACCAATGCTCATTGACTAGCAGATATGTATCCGTCTCTCCGGCAGGACATTGCTAATCGCCTTCAAACTTTGCAGACACAAACAAATTCTGAATCCCAACACTAAAACACGCAGCCATTGAGAGATTAGCAACTACCCTCCCAGGCAAGACAGGGAAAATGTGTTCTTCTGTAATGTTGATCGCACCATTTTCAAGGGGCTGATCATGAATGTCTGGTTGTCCCTCCTCCCGAGTACGGACACTCTGTAAATGCTGAATTTCCTCATCCACATGCCGTCAATGTCACCTCGCCTAGAGCAAAAGACCCCAAAGGTCTGTTTTTTAGCTTTGACGAAAATACTATTCATGATATATGAATGTGCTTCACTAGTTTTTCTGCTCGATGACAAGAGTACTCCATGACAGGCAAGAACAGAATCGTGAATCAATGGGTGACTCCGCGTCGCAAGTCTCTCCTGAAGCAGATCATTCGAAAATGCGGGGGAGGCAGTGGAATATCCGCAAACTTCTTCTTACACTTCTCACCGCCGCCGGGGCCGCCGCGCTGCCTACGATTTTTCGCGCGGCTAACGCCCCAAATCCCAAAACAAATACCCCGAAAAGTAACACTGACTATAGCGGGATCGACGATGTTTTTCAGGAGCTTGTTAGCTATACGAGTTCTATACGAAACAGGGGGGAGATGTCTGCAGAAACCATGGAAATATGGGATCTGCAATCGATCCTAGAAACATCGATGACACGAACACGAGAATCCGCTAAAAAACAGGGAACCCCTGACTTCGCATCTCTCTCGCAGCTCGTCGGCATCATCACACGAAGCTCCGTAAGTTCCAATGCGTTAAGGCGCATGAATATCCTCATACCCGAGGATGAACTGATGCTTGCAGCAGCAGCGCATACAATGCACCTATCCGCGAAAACTACAGTGCTGTCAGCGGAACAGACCGAACCCACCGTCTCCATTGTTCCTCTGGAGCTTTCCGTGCGCCAGGCCCTGGATACTGTGGAAAAAGAGAAGCCAGGAGATGCCATACAAAAATTCATGAAATTAATGAATGCCTGCGATCCGGAGAAAAGAGTGTGGATAGGTGATGCCTTAATTAAATTTCTCGGCCTCGATAGCAAGGGGTTGTCTGATGATGAGAGAGAGGAAATCGGAAGACGGGCAGGGGAAATATTCAAGCGTGTGGCTCTCGATCCCACCAGCGATACGCATCCAGATCTTACGACTTTCCTCATTGTAAATGCATTCGACAAGTTTGGCGTACCTAAGGAACTTGGCTCAATTAATGAAGCGTTACACATGGCTAGAGAGTTTTTGGAGAGGGGCGAACAAGTCCAAACAAAAAGGATGCTTTTCGTCGCTCATTCGCTGCTGCGAAGCAACTACGGAACGACGATGGATACCGTGTTGCACTTGGATCAGCTTCCCGCACCCGACACCAATGATTCTGCAGTAATTCTTCAAGACTATGTTTCACGATCATTGGAACTACAGCGATACGAGACTGCAGAGGGGCATACGACTGCGGCAGAATCGGAGTAGTAGAATCTACAGAGAAGGGCAGGTGACGGTGTTGGTGCCGACCGGCGTTGCGGTGATGGTATCGGGCCATCCGCTACATTCCAGTGTCAGCACCTTGTTAAATATATTGGGTCCATCGCAATCGAATGTTGGCGTGCTGAGGACATACATGTATGCCTCATCATCTGCACTTGTATCGCTTGTGAGAACCCAGTCACCTGTCGTATCATATTTGATATTCCAACGGTAGGCGTTGATGCCAGTTTCGCAGTCGAGTCCGGTATTTCCTGCAAAGCAGTACCCGCAATCGCGCTGGTCACAATCCACATTCACCTCGTTCAGCGTAAATGATCCGTCTAAATCCACACATGCAGTGCCACCGGTCGAGCACGTTCCGGAAATAGGATCAATACTGATGCTCCATGTATCAATGATCGTTGGGCATTCATTACAGGAACCACATGAGTTGCTTGCGACACAAACACATCCGCCAAGGACATCACACACTGGCGTACCACCGGAGCAGTGGGCATTGGCTTCGCACCCTTCTCCTGCATCGAGTATTCCATTTCCACAGCCACCCCCTGCCTGGCACGATCCTCCCACGCATGTCTGCCCAGCCCCACACGTCAGTCCATTGCAATCAGTATCGGCACAGTCTATCGGTCCATCACAATCATTATCCAATGAATCGTTGCAGGTGATTTCGTTCGCCTCGCCCCCAGGACACACGCACGCTCCACTCGAACACTGTCTGCCATTCGCTCCGCAACCCGTGCCATTCGGACAGCCCGCCACATCCGCACAATCCACCAAGAGATCGCAATCGTTATCTATGAGGTCGGTGCACACCTCGGGGATGCCGGGGGGCACACAGCCGTTAGGAGTAGTACACCCATCAATGTTCATTCCCCTGCAAACATCAGCACCACCCTCGCAATCCTGGTTAAACACACAGGGATTCCCTGATACCGAACAGCGTCTGCCATCGTCACAGTCTTCTCCGGGATCCAGCTGACCGTTCCCGCACTCAACATCAGTCACGTTGAGGCAGGAAGGGGAACAGGCATCCCCCACAATCGTATTGCCATCATCGCATTCCTCCGCAATGCCCTGACCATTTGGGTTCTGCACAGTGCCATCGCCGCATCTCGTGAGACGACAGGAATTATCACAGGTGTCGGTATCCACTGCATTCCCATCATTGCATTCTTCGTTGCCGCTACCGCAGAGATCCTCATTCACGCATCCCACTGCGCAGCCATCACCATCCTGGAAGTTCCCATCATCGCACTCTTCATCATCGCCTCCCCCAACCTGTTGATCATAGCCAAGCAGCTGCAGGATAGCATCGCCGCAGTATGGGAGGGTACAGGTCGCAGTACATCCATCGGTGTTCACCGTATTGCCATCATCGCACTGCTCTCCACTCATGGAGTCCATGCGACCATCACCACAGTACGAACACTGCGGACATACTCCAATCGTAATCCAGCCACAGAGATTAGCATCGCAGCTCGGTATTTTATAATTGCAGGCCGCCAAATCGCATATAGGAGCAGTCTGCGGGCAATCCGCAACGGTAAGACACTGGGGTGGGCTGCAGGCCGCCGCAGTCTGGCAACTTGCGTCCCCTCCTTCGGTACAACAGATCTGTCCTGCAGGACAATCACTATGGGAGGCACAATCACAATCTGCGCGACAGAGCCCATCGCAGCAGGTGCGAAATGGCACAGGCATCCCGGAGCAATCGGTATCCACCGTGCAGCCTCCCGGCGGGAGCGTTGCTGTTCCCCGGAAGGTCTTGGTGTACTGTCCTTCCCCTGCGCCAGTTGCCCCCGCGCGGTTTCGCACCCGAAACACCACACTGACCCCCTCACCGGCTTCGGTTGTGCCAAAGTGGAGGAATGAGAGATTATCCACAATGACGTCCCCGGTCGTGAGATGCGATTGCTCCCCATCCACTGCAATCGCCATACGCTCGCCATGGAGCGAAAAGAATACTTCGGCATCGGCTTGTCCTCCATCGAGGAGGAGTTCGCCACCCGTCACTCCAGAGAGAGGATGTGCAATACGACTGCTTGTCTCTACCGCGCGGATGATGCGTTGCAGGATTAAATCGCCGTTCTGCTCTACCTCACTCACGCGCTCGTTATGCACTGCGACATTACTCGACACGAGCGAGAAGCCAATAATCGCTCCCGCCATGATGGAAATGATGCCGGCAAAGAGAAGTAGTTCAACGAGGGTGAAACCCTCCTTCGCTGAAGCTACAGAGGGCAGGCCGCGGCGTAGTTCGGGTCGAAGCCGGGTAAAGCCAAGGCAGAGAGAGCGCTTCGTCACCTTATGGAATAGTTAACAGGAGGAGAGCAGAAAGCGCGATACAGGATGATTTGCAAGAATGGGGAATTGATGTTGTTTTGATGTCCGGCTTCGCCTACGGGTTACGCCGAGACTTCATCAATCCCGGCGAAGCGGGATCACCAATGTACCGTTCACTCTATCGCGAAGTCGGATGGAGCCGCCTCGGGGATTTGAACCCCGGACCCTCGGTTTACGATACCGATGCTCTACCACTGAGCTAAGGCGGCGCACGGCGCATCATAGCGGTTCTTTATTCCCATCGCATTGCCTCCATCGGCGAAAGATTGGCAGCTTTCTTCGCAGGGTAGAGACCGAATGTCACCCCCGTTCCAATTGCCATGAGGAGCGCAAGGAGGATTGCGGGGAGCGAGAAGACGAATCCAAATTCCCCGAGGAGTCGATCCGCGATTTTCGCGAGCACAAATGCAATGAGGGAACTCCCCACAATACCAATCAATCCTCCCGTCACCGTGAGCGCAACCGCCTCCAAGAGGAACTGCAGGAGGACATCACGTCGACGGGCACCAACTGCCTTCCGTAGGCCAATCTCTCGTGTTCGCTCGGTGACAACGACGAGCATAATGTTCATGATGCCGATGCCCCCCACAAGGAGCGAAATTCCGGCAACGATGCCGAGGAAGAGCGTGATACCGAGTGTCACTTGCGAAACGACATCCGCAGCTTGGGCAGCTGAGCGCACCCGAAAATCATCCTGATCCACATCATTCTCGGGATTCTTGATCTGATGTCGCTGTCGCAGGAGCGAAACAACATCCTCCCGCGTGAGATCATCATCTGCTGCAGCCTGGAGCGAGATGTAATCCAGGTACTTCTGTCCCGTGATCGCCTTAGCAATGGTGTAGGGAACAAATACCGTCTGATCCAGATCCTGGAGGAGGAGTGATCCCACAGATTGGAGAACACCAACAACCGTGAACTGCCGCGCTCCGATCGTCACACGCTTATTGAGCGGATCCTCCGTGCCGAAGAGATCATTCGCTGCTGCGTGCGCCAGCACAATCACGGCTCTGGCAGATTGCACATCACTTTCGGTGAGAATTCTCCCACGCTCAATCGCAAAGCCGTAGTTTGCAAAGATGTTGCCGGTTGTTCCAAAGATCATGGGGGTGATTTCCTCTGTTCCACGCACCACTTTCTCCTCGATAAAGAGAACAGGAGCAACACTCTTCACGGTGGAGAGGCGCATGATCGCCTCGTAATCTTCTTCCTTAATAGAATCGAGTGTCTGCCCGAATTTCTCGAACCCTGTGGGGAAGACATCAATGGTATTGCCACCGAAGGATTCAATTTGCGAGAGGATGTAGTTCTGGAAACTCGTACCAATCGAGACCATGAGTACCACAGAGCCAACGCCGATGATGACTCCGAGCATGGTGAGTATCGAACGCGTCCGGTTACCGGAGAGTCCGTGGAGTGCCGTTGCAATGGTATCTTGGAGGAGCATCGTTACTCGTAGCGGAGTGCCTGGATGGGACGCAAATCTGCAGCTTTCTTGGCTGGGTAGATACCAAAGAGGAGACCCGTTGCACCTGCAACGGTGATCGCAACAAAGACAGCCGGAATGGAGAGCGCAAAGACGTACGTGGCGAGGAACCGGTGGACAATCGCCGCACCAAAGTAGGCAAGGAAAACACCAAGCAGCATGCCGATGATCCCCCCAATGAGCGTGAGGAGCACTGCTTCGAAGAGGAATTGGAGGAGGACATCGCGCTTCGTGGCACCAAGAGCTTTCCGGAGCCCAATTTCACGCGTGCGCTCGGTAACTGCAACGAGCATGATGTTCATAATGCCAATGCCTCCAACGAGGAGCGAAATCCCGGCAATGAACGTGATGAAGAGCGTGAGTGCAATGGAGACCGTACCCAAAATTTGATTCGCCTGAGCAGAGGAGCGCACGATAAAATCATCCTTATCCGGATCATCGGTGGGATTCTGGATCCCATGGCGGCGTCTGAGTATTCCCTTCACATCGGTGAACGCGAGTTCGAAGCTGCCACTCGCCTCCATCGTGAGCATATTGACGTACTTCTGGCCCGTCATGATCTTCGCGACGGAGAGTGGGATAAAAATCCGGTCATCCACATTCTGGAAAAACTGAGAGCCGACCGGCTTCGTGATGCCTACGATCGTGAACTCGCGATCCGCAATCGTCATATTCCTACCGAGTGCATTGCCACCGGGAAAGAGATCAAAAACGACATCCGGTCCGATCACTGCAACATTCTTCGCTCCCCGCTCATCACTGTCGAGGAGTACTCTCCCTTCCGCTGCTTCGATGCTCACATTCTCGAAGTAGTGAGGAACAGTACCGAGGATCGTGGCGGCGGATTGCTCGCGACCATAGGTGACTTCGCCCCGCACGAAGAGAATGGGTGAGAGGTTTGTGATTGATTCGAGCTTTGCAAGTGCATCCAGATCACCAAAGGTCAGGCTATCGAACCCGACCTGCACCTGGCCCTCGCCGCCCTCCGGGCCGCTCCCTGGGAAAATGACCATGCTCGTTGAGCCAAGTGAGGAGATCTGGCCAAGAATCACTCCCTCCATGCTCTTCCCTACTCCGGTCATGAGTACCACTGACCCAACACCGATGATGATCCCAAGCATTGTGAGGAATGAGCGACTGGCATTGGCGGTGACGCCTTTCCTGGCCGCACGGAAAGTATCGCGCAGGTGCATAGTTACTTGAGGGTAGGTTCCTTCTCTGCCATGAGTCGCTTGAAGTCCTTCGTATCCTGATCAATCTTGCCATCGAGGATATGGATGATGCGCTCTGCGTGCTCCGCGGTTTTGCGTTCATGGGTCACGAGGATGATGGTGTGTCCTTCGCTATGGAGTTTCTGGAGGATACTCATGACCTGCCTTCCTGATGCAGAATCCAGGTTCCCCGTCGGCTCATCTGCAAAGATGATTTTTGGATTCGTGACAAGTGCTCGCGCGATCGCTACTCGCTGCTGCTGCCCTCCGGAGAGTTGATTGGTCATAAAGAGCGCGCGATCGTGGAGGCCGACCGCATCAATTGCTTTCATGGAAAGTGTCGTCCGTTCTGGAACGGGGATCGTCGGATGGTAGAGAAGCGGGAGCATCACGTTCTCGAGCACTGTTGTACGCGGCAGGAGGTTGAACGCCTGGAACACGAAGCTCACCTCCGTGGCACGGATGCGTGCAAGTTCATCATCATCGACCTCGCGCATGGGATTTCCCTTGTAGAGGTAATCGCCACTCGTCTGCGAATCGAGGAAGCCAAGGATATGCATGAGGGTTGATTTTCCTGATCCCGAAGGTCCCATGATGGCCACGAACTCTCCCGAGTTGATCGTGAGGTGAACATCGTAGAGCACCGGCGTCTCCAGTCCTTCGGAGGAGAAGTAGGATTTGTTGAGATTGCGAAGTTCGATGAGTGGCGAGGATGTTTCCATTTACTGCTTCATCAGCACTATTATCGTCTCTCCTTCCGTAAGACCCTTCACAATTTCCACATCGTTCTCTCCTTCGAGACCTATCTCCACCCGCCGTTCCTCCAGTGCTCCACTCCGAAGGAGCACCCGAACGTGCGTATCGCCAAAATCATCCTCGTACACGGCTCTCGCAGGCACCATCAATACGCCAATCGCCCGACCAGTGATGATATCCACATCTCCCGTCATACCGATTTTGAATCCTGGTTCCGCGACAGGAAAATCGAGCTTCACCCGGTACTTGGGAACACCATCGATATCCGTGGCCGCGGGGTCCGCCTCCGCAAGGACGAGTGCAAAAGGCCGACCCGGGAATGCATCGAGTTCGATCGAGCCAGTCTGCGTGAGCACGATTTTCGGCACATCCACTTCCGAAACGTACATTTCCACGCGGTAGGGAGATTCCCCGAGCATCGTAATCGCGGCATTCTGCTCAAAGGCTGTGGAGAGGAGTTCGCCCTCTTTAATATTCACCTTGGTAACGAATCCACGAGTCGGAGCAGAGAGGATCGTATCCCCGAAGCTCGCCCTCGCCCGATCGTAATCTGCTTGAGCCTGGCGCACTTTGGCTGCTGCAGCCTGGAGATCGGTGGTACGGGAGCCCGCCTTCTTGAGATCCAACTTGGCTCTCTGCGTACGGATTGTTGCCTCAAGATCCAGGATATCTCCTTTCGCACTGATCACTATTTTCTCCTCTGCCGCGATTTCCGTATTGTAGCCGGCCGTAGCATCCTGGGATTCCTTGAGCAGGGTATCGATGTTGACGAGCGCTCCCTGCATGCTTGATTTCTGTCCGGCGACAGCCGCTTTGCGTGCCTCCCGCACGGCGTTTGTATAGCCCCCAGAAATCGGGAAGGAGGAAATATCTGCAGAGAGACTCTCGAGAATGGCATACACACCGGCAATTGCCTCCCGGACTTTGCGAAGCGCCTGGAGGGCTTTCACTGGATCTGCAAAGGCAAATGCGCCTCTCTCGAATGTGGTGATGATCGCTTCTGCTTCGTTCCGGTTCGCCCTGAGCAATTTCTCTTTGCCCGGTGCGTTCCGCTGGTAGGCATCAATCACGCCGAGATCCGCCATCACGTCATCAAAGACACCAATTGCTGTGCGTGCAAGAACGATCTGCGCGCGGGCAACACTCGTTCCATACTCAATCCTGCCCTGGAGACTCACCGCTGCTTCCAGCTTTAGGATCGCAAGCTTTGCTTCTGCAGCTGTAAGAGTTCCACGTGCAGCAGAAAGTTGTGCCTCTGCATTTGCAAGTTCTGCCTCGGAGACTGCGATATCCTCCGGGCGAGCCCCTTCCTGAAGTTCGACAAGATCTGCCTGCGCCGCCTGGAGAGAGGCCAATGCCGATTGCATGCCAGCCGAAAGATTCCCCGCGCGGAGCTGGGCGAGCTTCTGATTTGCTTCTATGAGATCCCCTTCCTTTACAAGCACCCGCTCCACCACACCTGAAACCGGGAACTGGAGATTGAGCGCTCGCTCGGAGGTGATTTCTCCTACACCTTCCACAGTCTGTAGAAGATCCCCCCGACGCACTGTCTCGGTGATAATTTCCGGAGTAGGCTCGCTCGTGAATGCGTAGTATCCGTATCCTGTGAGAAGGACGAGTGACGTACCAATCGCGAACTTCCATGGATGCCTACGGAGAATGCGCTGCCACGACTCCGGGAGATTGGAAAAAAGAGCGAGGAAGTCCTTGTGAAGATGATTGAAGAGCGCCTTGAGACGACCCCACATTACGAAGAGTTTCCCTTGGAAGGAGAGCGGTGGCGTTGGATCAGGAGACATACAGGAATAGTCTAGAGGATGAGAGCGATCCTGAGGAGAGCATTATGCACTTCACAACGATCCTCGCTGTGATGCGATGCAACATCTCTTGCAGCAGAGTCTCTGAGCACCGAGACTACCCCGGTATGCTTCTCTCTCCATGGCCGTCGACACCAAAATCCTCCTAGCTACCCACAGTGATTCGGTACAAAGAGGCCAGGAATTAGAAAATGAACTCGCAGACATAGCGAGGCAGCATGCTCTCGATTCTGCTAATCATAGGGCAGAAGTTGCACGTTCCATCGCAGCGTTTCTCGTAGAAATCATCGATGATGAACGATTGAAAATACGGAGCGTACTAGAGACAGGCAAACCTCTGAAGATGGCACCGGAGAGGATTTTCGCAGAACTCGTGCGAGCGATCGAAATCCTGGAAAGAGAAGTATTCTGGCAACCCGCTTCTGATGATGCTGAGCGCAGGATCTATCCCGGGGATCACACCGCACGAGCACTACTCTCTCACTTAGAACTCGCAACGATCACATCGGAAAACGAGTCTTCTGTGACTCTTCCCGACGTTGGTGATCTACAAATCACTGTGACACGAGCAGGAGGGCAATTTATGGATACTGGCAAAATCCATCCGACCCCACTGGGGGAAAATATTGCAAATGAGTGGAGAGAGTTTGCAGGCATAGAAGTAACTACTGCATCCCCAATCAGAGGAAATCCGGTTGCCTTAAGTTGTGGGGAGGCTATGCATGACATATGGCAAGTACTCAATGACCGATTCGGATTACCACCGCTTGAGGATGAGGAAGGAAAAGAGGAACTTGAATGAGTCCTCATCCTTTATAAAAGGAATCCTGTAGGAAAATACAATGATACAAATTGGCATTCAAAATGACATTAATGCCGCGAAGCATTCGTCCAGGAGATGCGGAAAGAAAACTCAGCGGTAAGTGGTGTTTAGAATGCGAAGTGGTATGAGCTTCACAAACGGGCAGGGGGTGCGATACGATGGAATATCGCCTTCGAATCCTTCAGAGAGAGGCAATCATCCATAACCAAAGCTCCTTCTCTGCCCTCATGGGGGAGCGTGCTCAAAGCATTAGGTGAAGTAGGGGTGGCCTGTGGTGCCATTATGAGCCTGCCCTCCTGTACCACCATGCAATACACACCGGCAACGCTCCAAGTTTCTGCAGAAAATCACCTGGAACCGATCAATGAAGAAACTATTCTCTGGAGAAAAAAATTGATGGTGAATGGCGTGTTGAAGGAATGCACGCTTTTCCTTGTGGATGAGCTCCGCCTCCGAATAGAAAATCACGAATACGCAGTGCGTGGGACACCAATGTCCGTTCCCATTCCTTACACATCCAAGTCGATTGAAGTTCTGATCCCCTTCAGTCCAGAGAGGATGCAATCCGCGAGTGGCAACTTCCGCATTGATGCGGAAGAAGGCATGGTGGGCATATCCATCGATATTCCGAATCTCATGAAAGGAGAACTGATCGTTGATGAAAGCACTCTCCCAAAATCACTCTCGAATTTCGAAAGCACGAATGACGGAAATCTTGTGGTCGATGTTAGGAGTGGAAATTTCGATATTCGTATCGAAAATGAGAACATGCCATGCGTCCTCCATTCGATGAAATACGATAGAACAAAAGGTATCCTGCGGTTGCAGGAAGTAGAACCTGAAAGATGTGATAAAATGGTGCGCCCGGCGGGATTTGAACCGGACGACCTTTAAGCTCGCAAGCTGATGCTCTATCAAAAGGAAGATGGTGCGCCCGGCGGGATTTGAACCTGCGACCCCCAGCTCCGCAAGCTGATGCTCTATCCAGCTGAGCTACGGGCGCACGAAACCATTCTACCCGAAGTTTAGGCATTGGGGATCAAAGAAGCGACAAAATATGTTTTGTAATTGGGTGCTGGGGAAGAGAAAGACGATAGAAAACTTCCCATCTGCGCTGCGTACGCTGCACAATTCCATGGAGCGCTTAACACATCATTCCGGCATTCTCAAGAATGTCTCCGTATGAAAATCAGAAATTCTTCAGCACTGCCGGCAATCCGAGGAGAAACCACGGCGCAAAGCGTTCGTGTGCATCCGCCATCGCCATCTCCCATTGCAATTCCTTTAGATCCGCCCAGCGATATTCACTCACTTCGGATGGGTTTGGCCGGATCTCCGGATTCTCATCAACATCCCCGATGAGGAGTATGACATGCTCGTATTCTGCCCCTTGTCCAAACGGATCTCTTTCGTGATAGAGCAGAGTACCAACAGGGCGGAGGGAGCAGGTGAATCCCAGTTCCTCGAAAAGGCGCCGTTGCCCGGCATCTCTGGGACTCTCCTTTTCATAGGGATGAGAGCAGCACGTATTTGCTAAAAAGCCGTGCCATAGCCTCTTTTCGGATGAGCGTCGCTGAATGAGTATCTCGCTTCGTTGATTGCGGAACACGTAGACAGAAATTGCTTGATGCAACATGCCTTCGCCATCATGTGCTTCCTGCAAATCAGCTGTGCCTTTCGGAATACCGATATCGTTTACGAGTGTGACGGTGCGTTTCATAAGGAAGAAAAACGTGCAGGAACTTGACTATATCATGCAATTGTATATAAATAAAAATCATGAGCGAATCTGAAAAGCGGGGTGAACCGTGGGATGAAATGAGATTGTGGGATGAGAGGGAAAAAGCACGTAAACCGCGGCAAGTCTTTTTGGGGAAGACGACCTATGGCACTCTGCTTAGTGAGAGAACACCTGAGGGCCTGGTACAACAAACAGGCCGTGACCGGATACCACTCACCGCATTGCAGATCGTCGCTCTGCGAGAAGCGGTCTACAGATTGCTGTGTCAAAAGATACCGAATCTACAAGGGGCAGCGAGGAGAGTATCGAATCGAAAGAAGGTAACGGATTTGCAGGAACGAACGACATGGCCTATTGATCCTGAGGATGCCCTCATCATGGGAGAGGTCTTGGCAACGATGAGAAGTGATCCCGGCCAATTCGCCATTTGGATGGAGGATCTTATGACAAGTTCCTGCATGGCCACTGTCGGAGATCAAGTGTATGTCGGGCATGGGGACTTCTTTGATTCTCACGAACAGCAAATCGCAGCACTGCGTGGCGAAGTGGCGGATGGAGGAGTCACCTATCCCGAAGATGTCCTGCGCAGGATCAAGGAATCGAAATCTGTTTCTTCCTTTCCCCTCTCCGCCTATGCCGACAAGGCGAGAGGTGGAACATACCCCATCGGGGAATTTACCGATCATCCGCATGCAATCACAGTACTCGGCGCGGGAATCCGCACGAAGGCGGCAAAGTACCTGCACATGCACCAGACACTCGCCGAATTGGTGAATCCCGGCCCGGATATCATTTCCACATGGCAAACAGCAAAGAGGCATGGGTTTATCCGCACCATGTGCATGGGCGGGATCGGCAATCCCGGCAAAGGCGTCTACCCGAGGAACACGGCGACGGCATGGTGGCATGCTATCGTCGTCGATAAACAATTTGATGATGCCGCATTTCTTGCGGCACAGAGGTATGATGTATAAATGTAGATAGTATACTATTCAATTGAATAGTATAATACTTACGAGAGGACTTCTACGGCAGCTTCTTCTTCATGGAGAGTAACTTTCATCTTCACAACACCCTCGCCTCCGAATGATCCTGCTGTTTCTTTTTCGATCATTTCTTTGAGGTTCCGAGGAATAGCCTCCATCCCCTCCCCTGCGAGGAGCCCAATCCGATCACTCACCTTCAGATCTTTCTCCTTTCGGAGGGCCTGCACAGCACGAACGATATCGCGAGCGAGCCCTTCGAGCTTTAGCTCATTAGTGATTGAGGTATCCAGTGCCACAACCACTCCCCTCTCCGAAGCAACTGGTTGCCCTGCCTTCCCTCTGTACATAATCGAGGCCTCATCTCTCGAGAGCTTCTCTCCAAGCACGGAGATCGTGCCATCTGGATTCTCTGTAAATTCACCGGCCTTCGCAGCTCTGATAATTTCTTGCACTCTTCCACCGAGCCTCGGCCCTACTTTCCTCGCATCCACCTGCACAATGCGATCCGCGAGATGGGAAGCATCGGAAATGAGGCATACTTCTTTTACATTTAATTCCTGCTTGAGAATTTCTATTTCTTCAAAAGAAGGTTTTGAGGTTTTGAGGTTTTGAGGAAAAACGATTTCAATTTTTGATAGCGGCTGTCGCACCTTCACATTCGCTTCTGCTCGTAAGCCCATCCCAAGCGATACGATTGTTCTTAGCAGTCGTGTTTTTTCGATGAGAGAGGTATCTCCCTTTGTAAGAGGACGTGCATTCGGCCACTGCGAGAGATGAATGGAGCCGTGCTCCTCTGGAACAATATTCAAATAGATCGCATCAGCCACAAATGGGCAGAAAGGGGCAATGAGCTTCGAGAATGTGAGGAGCGTTTCGTAGAGGGTAGAAAGGGCAGCTTCTCGACTCGCTCGGTTCTGCTCGGCAGAACCTTGCTCGCTCGAAGAGAACTCCTTTCCTGCAAAGCGCCGACGGGATCTTCTGATGTACCAGTTTGTGAGCGCATCCAATGTTTCGTAGAGCTCCATGCATGTAGCCGAGAGATCGTAGCGATCAAGCTGCTCTGTCATGCGGTTTGTAAGAT
>DATDWC010000021.1:0-6120 GCA_035289805.1 Candidatus Peribacterales bacterium
ACACCCGCTCCGCATTCACTATGGTCGAGCTCCTCGTGACGATTGCCATCATCGTTCTCTTGATGGCCTTCATCTATGCTGAGTTGAATCCGTTCCGGAGAAAAGGAGAAGCATACGATTCCGAGCGGGAGATCTATGAGCGTCAGGTGTACAAGGCAATCAATGACTACCTATGGGATGGGAACTACCCACCATCTTATTTTCCAACCCAGGGGCAGGAGAAGTGGATCTGTGATCAGAGTCTCACAGGAACAGCCTGTACTGCAGCACCAGTGAATGGAGTAGATCTCTCGTTCCTGGTGAGCGGTGGATACATGGACATCGTTCCGGAAGATCCCGTATTTGCAAATACAAAGAGCACCGGTCTCGCACTCACGAAGCAGGGGGACTACTTCACCGTGATCGCAGGGTATAGGGGCGTGTACGAACCGCTACCAGAACCCCTTGCCTCGTGGAAGCTCGATGAAACTCTCGTGACGAACGCTGTGCTCGACTCAGCAGAGAGCGGCGCGGATGGCACACACGAAAATATGGCGGCGGGGAGCATCAGCATCGATGTGCCGAATGTGAGTATCGAGGATGATCGGAGCCTCATCTTCGATGGAACGAATGATTACGTGCAGACATCGTTCAACGATTTAAAATCCCTGGATGACTTCACGATCTCGCTCTGGTTCAAGGCCACGACGACCCTCAATCCGCATCACCTCCTCTGGCAGGGGAAATCCACAACGCACGGATGGGGAGAGTCTGGTAATTCCGCCGCGCAAGAGCTCCACCTCTCCGTGGGGCGGTTTGATCAGGACAATGTCCTCGTCTTCTTCTATGGATACGAAGCGGTGGCACCCGCAGTAGAAATCATTACTCCATTCACGGACACGGCGAACTGGCACAACTTCACGGTGGTGATGGAAAATGCCGGGTCACAGCCGCGCGCAGAACTCTTCCTCGATGGAGTCTCCGTGGGGACGGATACCGGTACGCAGAAAAATCGCACAAATTGGAATACGGATCTTCGTCTTGGGAGAGGAGGCACAGCGGAGCGTTTCTTCAGTGGCTTTATCGATGAAGTGAAGATCTACGATGTGCCACTCAAACCCGCTCAAGTTCAAGCTCTCGGAGAAGGGCTTTTCTAGTGCAACAAATAGACTTGCGGGAACGGAGTGAGACCATGAGACTACGATTATGTTCGTGGATACTCGATCCTCTCACCATCGTGGGTTCACTCTCATAGAGCTCCTCCTCACAATCACGGTGATCGCCATTCTCTCTGGGATCACGATCGTCGCAATTAATCCGATCAAGCAATTCCTCAAACTGCAGGAGGTGGGGAATGCCTACCGCGCCGAGCAATTGCAGAAAGCTATCTTCCAGTACCTCGTGGATCGAAACGGCTTTCCTGGAGATGGCAATATTCCAGAATGCACAGAGAGTGATAAAAATACCTGCGCAAAGCCGATCTGCCGCTATGGGAAAACCCCACCAGGTGGGTGCGTCAACATCGATGTCCTGATTCCACGCTACATCGCCTGCATGCCGTTCGATGCTGCGGAAGTAAATGTGGAATTCAGTGGATACAAAATCTACGTGCAAGCGGGCCGGGGGAATGTTTTCCCCGCAAGTGAGAATGAGAACCAGGCAGCGGGCGGCGGATGCGAGCCGTTCCCGGATGCCACTGCGCGCTACGCACTCGATGAATCGAATACTGCTTCTCCTGCAGCTGATGCGATGGACAACTTCGCAGGGACATACGCGGGCGCTGATAAGCCGACTCCGAGTACCGATGTCCCTTCCTCTGCGGAATTCGCTTTCAGTAATCCACGAAGTAGCACGTTCGATGGTGATGATCACATCGTGATTCCCGTAGGTATGGATGTACCAGGCAACGATCTCACGATTACTGCATGGATCAAAATGTCTTCCGTTGCGGAGGCGACGATCATCGCAAAAGCATCCTCGGAAACTCTCCCTGTGAATACGTGGTGGCAGCTTGGGGTGGATACGAGTGGGAGTCTGCGCTTGCGAGTGAGTGATGGAGTAAGCGCAACGGATTATTCGCGGGGATCTGTAGATGCAAATCGATGGACCCATGTCGCAGGCACCTACAACGGAGACCGCATGTGCCTCTTCATGGATGGGGAACGACTCGGCTGCCAGTCGAATAGCACCAACTTGCGAAAAGGCGCAGCCTCGGTATGGATTGGTGATACCCCGGCAAACGCTGGAGGCACCAATCACTTCCAGGGATGGATTGATGACGTACGCATCTATCCTCTCCCCTTAAGTGAGGGGCAAATCGAAGTGATTGCAACGGGTGGTGTGTAGTGTGTAAATGGTTTTTCTCCCGCCCCTCGATACTTCCTTACTTCTATACTTCCTTACTTTTTCCCGTCCTCCTTTATACTCCGCATGATGATTTCCTCAAGCTGCTGATTTCTCCCTTTCCCCGTCGCCACGATCTCCGGTGCATTCCACGTGCCATGGAAGCTTAGGTGCTGCTCGATCTGGTTCTGTGTTTTTCCGCGCTTCCAACTGAAGTGCATGATGAAGTCTTCTTTGACGCGCGAGAGCACTGCATCTATGAGCTCCCGTGCTTCGTCGCCGGTGAGATCGCGCGCCACCATTGGTCCTATTATACATCTGCTATCATTTCCTCTTCAGGAAGCCCTTTTTCTATATTCTCTACTCGTGCCAAAGCGAACAGATAATCCCCCAAGCGATTTAAGTACCGTAAGCACACAAAATTGATGCGCTCATGGTGCGCAAGTTCCACCACCCACCGCTCGGCTCTCCTGCACACGGTTCGTGCAAAGTGAAGATTTGCTGCAATGGGAGTGCCTCCAGGCAAAACAAAATGTCTAAGAGGTGTCACCTTTGATTCCGCTACATCAATCAATTTCTCCATCACTTCTACATCGGCATCCACAATCCGCACAGCCCTGCCGACGTACTGACCCGGAGTCGCAAGATCTGCCTTGAGTTTGTAGAGTGTCCGCTGAATCGAAAGGAGAATTTCCCGGAGCTCGAGGGAACATCCTTCTTCTACGCGGATCACACCGAGGAGCGCATCCAGCTCATCCACCGTGCCATACGCATGAATGCGTGGGTTTGTTTTGGATGTTTTCTCTCCACCGTAGAGTTGAGTTTCGCCGGAATCTCCAAGGCGCGTGTAGAGCGGCATGGTATCCTTCAGCGTAATGTCTTTCGTTGATTCGCTCAACCGTTTCCTTGGCGATCCTGCAGCCAAAGAGCTGAAAAAGCTCCAGCCTTTGATTCCCTCTGTTCGCAAGGAAATGGCGCTCATGCAGGCACTCACGAAGGATGATCTCCCCAAGAAAACGGAGGAATCCCGCGCACGGATTGCTTCCGGGGAAAGTCTGGATGATATTTTGCCAGAAGCTTTTGCACTCGTGATCCGTGCATGTGAGCTCCTGGTCGGGACCGAAGTCACAGTGGGAAAGCGCACGGAGAAGTGGAATATGGTTCCCTTCGATGTGCAGATCCTGGGAGGAGCTGTGCTCCATCGGGGCAACATTGCAGAAATGAAAACGGGGGAAGGAAAGACGCTCGTGTGCACCCTCCCGGTGTACCTCAATGCACTTGCCGGAAAAGGTGTGCACGTTGTGACGGTGAATGATTACCTGGCAAAGCGCGATGCGGAGTGGATGGGACCACTCTACGAGGCTCTCGGACTTTCGGTGGGCGTGATCGTCCATGAGAAGAGTACGGAAGAAAGACGCATCGCATACGGGAGCGATGTGACGTATGGCACAAACAACGAATTCGGATTTGATTACCTCCGCGATAACATGGCGCCCTCGCTCCGGGCGCAGGTGCAACGGGGACTCCACTACGCAATCGTGGATGAGGTGGATTCGATCTTGATCGATGAAGCAAGGACTCCACTCATCATCTCGCAGCCAGCGGCAGAAAGCACTGAGAAGTACCGACTCTATGCCGGTCTCGTGCGACAGCTTGTAAAGGAGCAGCACTACACCGTGGATGAAAAGCAGCGTGCAGCAATCCTCACAGAGGAAGGTATCAAGAAGATGGAATCGCTCCTCGGGGTCGAGAATATTTACACGGAGCGGGGTTTTGAGGAGGTGCACCATATCGAACAGGCACTACGCTCGCAAGCTGTGTACCAGAAGGATGTGGATTACGTTGTAAAGGATAATGAAATCATCATCGTGGATGAATTCACAGGGCGACTGATGCCAGGGCGCCGATACGGTCACGGACTCCATCAGGCAATCGAAGCGAAAGAGAATGTAGAGATACAACGGGAGAGTAAGACTCTCGCCACGATCACATTCCAGAACTACTTCCGTCTCTACGCAAAACTCGCAGGAATGACAGGAACAGCAAAAACGGAGGAGGAGGAATTCGAGCAGATCTACAGACTTCGTACCTTCGTCATCCCCACGAACAAAACTCTCATTCGTCAGGATGTTTCTGATGCAATCTACAGAACGGTCAGTGCAAAATTTAAAGCAGTAGCAAAAGCTGTGGAGGAGAAACACGCAAAAGAGCAGCCCGTGCTCGTCGGCACTACCTCGATCGAAAAATCAGAAGTTCTCTCCGCACTCCTCACGGAGCGCGGGGTCCCGCACGAAGTTTTGAATGCCAAGCAGCACGAGCGCGAAGCAGAAATTATAGCAAACGCTGGCCAAAGAGGAGCTGTAACGATCGCCACGAACATGGCAGGGCGCGGAACGGATATCAAACTTGGTGCAGGTGTTACAGATCTTGGGGGTTTAAGCATCATCGGTTCCGAACGCCACGAAGCACGACGCATCGATAACCAGCTTCGCGGACGCTCCGGACGCCAGGGGGATCCCGGGGAATCACAGTTCTTCGTGAGTATGGAGGATGATTTAATGCGACTCTTCGGCGGCGATCGACTCAAATCGATGATGGAGAAGATGAATGTGCCAGACGAGGTCGCACTCGAAAATCGCATGGTCTCGCGCGCGATCGAAAACGCACAGAAGAAGGTAGAAGGTCACAACTTCGATATTCGGAAACACGTAGTGCAGTACGACGATGTGATGAACAAGCACAGGGAGATCATTTACAAACGAAGGCAACGCCTTCTTCTCAAAATAGCAAATGGAGGATCAGGCGGGGCTTTATCCGAATCCCCATCCGAACTCTCTCTTCACGAAGAGATTCTGACATACATCGAAAAAGAGGTTTTGAATCTCGTCGCATTGCATACGACTTCGGTTGATCCGGAGGAGTGGAACCTGACAGAGCTCAATACCATTCTCGCTGCAATCTCGCCAGCTCTCGGTAAGGAAGCTTCGATGAGTGTCCTCCAGAAATTCCAAACACGACAGGAGCTACAGCAGGGCATCGTCTCTCTCGCACAGAAACTCTATGAAGAAAAATGTCAGGAGCATGATCCTCACATCACGACCGATGCCGAACGCATTGTCACGCTCCGTGCGATCGATACACACTGGATGGATCATATTGACGAAATGGCTCACCTAAGGGAACAAGTGGCTTTCTCCGGTTTTGCACAGCGCGATCCATTGATCGAATACAAAGATCGCGGCTTCCGCCTGTTCCAGGCACTCATCGCGCGCATCGAATCCACGATTGTTCACACGCTCTTCCAGATTGATTTCCGTCAATTTGCTCCACAGGTCTTTCTTGAGCAGGCAGAGGCGGAGCAACGGGGGCTCGAAACCAACATAGCCGAAATCGAGGGTGAGCTCACGGAAACGGGAGTCGCTTCATCACTAAAACCCTCGTTCTCTTCGCCTGCCCGGCGAAGCCTTGGCGAAGTCGGGAGCGAGCCCCGCAGAGCGAGTCGAGAAGCAGGTCCTCAAAGGATTTCCGCCACCTCAACAGAGAAAAAAGTAGGCCGGAACGACCCCTGCCCGTGTGGAAGCGGGAAAAAATACAAGAAATGCCATGGGCAGTTTGCATGACCTCCTTCTGAGAGGATGAATCTGTTTTGTAATATTTATAGATTTATATAAATCTATAAATACTGTACAATATATGTCATGGATCATGCAGATCTCCAGTATCTCCTCAAGACACTCGGCGGCGGACCACGCCTAGCTATTCTCCACCATCTCAAAAAGAAGGGTAGTTCTTCTGTTT
>DATDWC010000022.1:0-4500 GCA_035289805.1 Candidatus Peribacterales bacterium
GCCCTCGGTGGAAGTGCACATCACGCAGGGCGAGCGTGAAATGGCGAAGGATAATAAATCGCTCGGCCGGTTTATTCTCGATGGAATCCCACCCGCCCCACGCGGCATTCCGCAGGTCGAAGTCACATTCGATATCGATGCAAACGGCATTCTGAACGTGAAGGCGAAGGATAAGGGCACGGGCAAGGAGCAGCACATTATGATTCAGGGCTCCACGGGGCTTTCTGCGGATGAAGTAGAGAAGATGAAGAAAGACGCAGAGCTCCACGCAGAAGAGGACAAGAAAAAGCGCGAAGCGGTGGATGTGCGCAATCAGGCAGATGCTCTCCTCTTCAATCTGGAGAAGCAGATGCGCGAGTACGATGCCAAGATTCCGGATGACATAAAGAAAGAGGTGAATACGGATATGAACACGCTCAGGGATCTCTTGAAGAACGAGAAATCAACGCCGGAGGAGATCAAGAAGGCGACAGAAACGCTCTCCACGCACGCGCAGAAGATCGGGGAGGTGATCTATAAGGCGGCAGCGGAAGAAGGGAAAGGGGATAAGGGAGAGGGGAAAGGGGATGTTGTGGATGCGGAGGTGGTGGATGATAAACATGATTCAAAATAATCACAATGAACCCCAGAACTCACGAATTAAGGAAGTTGGTAAATGATTTACTATCTACATTCAAGAGTACATCAAAAGGCTCGTTAGGTACTCAAATATACGATCACCACGCGGAAGAAAAATGCAAAATAATGTCGGAGTGCACATGTGTGCTAGTTGATTCTCTAGACGAAGCAAGTAAGTCTCAAGACAAACTTGGAAATAAGATCTTTTGGCTGAATGTGATTTTAACAGCAGCAACAGTTGTTGGAACAATAGCAACAATAATAATGGCATCTCAATAACAACCGCGCCTCGAAGAGGCGCTCTTCGTTTGGAAATAATGACACACGCAGAGCAGATCTTCGATCTGCGTTGTTTTATAGTCCCGGCAGGTTAAAACCTGCCGAGGGCGAGCTTCCCACTTCGTCCGCCTTGGGCGGACTACGAGGGGCAGGAAAGCCTGCAGCTATTAGATCGCAGTAACCTGACGGGATTCATCCTGTAAAAAAGCAAACAACATACACTCCCTCTCCCTACGGGAGAAGGGGATGTTTTGTTTTTGTTTACAGCTTCAATCCGACCAATTCCGCAAGCTCCACCAGCCTATTCGCATATCCCCACTCATTGTCGTACCAGCCGAGGACTTTCACGAGTGTTTGACCATCCTCAGTTCGAACCGATGTAAGTGACGCATCAATGATGCAGCTCCGCGGATCACCGACGAAATCTTTGAGAACGAGAGGACGCTCCTCGTACCCCAAAATATCCTTCATGGAATGCTCCGATGCTTTTTTAAAAGCCGCATTCACCTCCTCCGCCGTCGTTTCCTTCTCCACAATGACCGTGAGATCCGTGATAGATCCCGTGGGAGTGGGGACACGGATCGAGAGACCATCAATCTTGCCTTTGAGCGCAGGGAGAACAAGCCCTACAGCCTTGGCAGCTCCCGTCGTCGTCGGTACCAAGTTCTCTGCAGCAGCGCGAGCGCGGCGCAGATCCTTGTGCGGGAGATCGAGCAGGTTCTGATCATTGGTATAGCTATGGATCGTTGTCATGAATCCCTGCTTGATTCCGAAGTTCTCGTGGAGCACCTTCGCCATCGGCGCGAGGCAGTTTGTGGTGCAGGAGGCATTTGAAACGACATGCATCGTCTTCGGGTCGTATGCCTTCTCATTCACTCCGATACAAAACGTGCCATCCACGTCACCTTTCGCAGGGGCGGAGAGGATCACTTTCTTGGCTCCCGCTTCAATATGCTTCGCCGCATCCTCGCGCTTCGTGAACGCCCCTGTGCATTCGAGAACGACATCAACCTTCAGCTCGCGGTGGGGGAGTGTAGCGGGATCTTTACAGGCGGTCACGCGGATCGCGCCGTGTTTCGTGGAGAAGACACCATCTTTGTAGCAGGAATCAGAGCCTGTGGTGAGCGAAGTCGAACCACAATCAAAGTGACCATACGTGGAATCAAATTCGAAGAGATGCGCAAGCGTATGCCCGTCTGTTAAATCGTTGATAAGAACGACATTGATCTCCGGATACTTTGTCTGGATGATTCTGAGCGCCTGTCGGCCGATGCGGCCGAAGCCGTTAATAGCGAGATTCATATTCAAACTGTAGCACGAACCCATACCGGGAAAAATGGCGATCAAACATCAACCACTTCTTCAATAAATCTTTTGGGAGCCGCCTCCGGAATCGGCATTCCCACAATTTTACGAATGGTATTTCCCACTGTCCATTCGGCAGCAATGGGTCTGTCGCTTATCGCCCCCTTTTGGGCTGCCCCAATAACTTGCTTCCCTTTAACTCCGTGCCCAAAAAAAAGTGCTCCAAAGCCCTGAGCCCAATGATCTCTGCCCCCCGTACTATTAGTTTTTGGAGTGCGCGCAAATTCACCCATGCATACAACGACAATATTACGCTTAAATCTGCCCTCACGCATGTATCGGATAGTCGTTGCAATAATATGGTCCAGAGGTTCCGCCAGAGGTTTAAATCTTGCAACATTATCATGACGATCCCAACCATTCTCCATACTGTGATGAACGGTGGCAAAGCCTGAGCCCGATTCCAGAAAACGGAGTGCTGATGCAGTGGCACGCCCAAGAGGATTCTTCCCAAAGTCTTCTTCCATATCCTTAGGAATATTGAGCGAACTCATTAACTCCCCTCCACTGAGAAACAGATTGATCCCACTGCTTCTACTCTCTGCGTACTGAATCTCATTTGGCGTGAGGTGCTGGGTATTAATTGAAAATCGGGAACTCTTTTCAATATTTTTCAATAGTTCAGATCTATCTCTTAAACGTTCAACATCTGCAGTGGGTAGCGGTGGTCTTTCAAATTTTCCATTTCCGTCATCATTAAATCGGAATTGTTGATCGACCTTATGGGCATCATCGGGTTGATACTGCCCCTTAAGCCAGAAAAACGGGTCGGGAATTCCCCCGGCCATCTTCTTTTGACCAATTTCTGTTGCAAGAGTTGTCTTTCCATCCGGTCTGAGTATTTCCTCTGACGAGCGAAAATGGTCCGATGTTGAAACATACAAACTGTTTACGACTGCAATTTTATCCATATTTTGCGCTGTCTTCGGAAACAATTCCGTCATTTGATACCCCGGAATACTCGTTTGAATTGGTTCAAAAGGACCGCGAAAATCTGCCCCAGCCTTCGAAGGATTCCAAAGATCATCATTTCCAGGTCCTCCTTCCAGCCAAAGCATAAGAACCGCGTCTGCAACTTTTTGCATCTCCTTCTGCACTCGAGGCATCGTACCTTCTATTTTTTTTCTTTTCTCACTTGCCTCTAAAAGTGGAATGGCTCCGACAGTAAGACCAACCCCGGCAGCAGCACTCCCGAGAAAATGTCTCCGAGACATCCCTGTAAATTGCTGATCTGGATGCTCTCTCTGCTGCATAGCACATTCCTACGCCCTCAAAATTGGTCTGTCAAAAATCTGCCATCACAAAACCTTCGGAAGTCAACTTTTAAGCTTCGCAAAGGCTTTTTGCAGGAGCAGTACATCCTCTTCCTGCACCGGACTCTCCACCACAAGAACTCCTCCGATCTTCCTTTTTTTCAGAACTGTTAAGAACTCTTTCCATTTCGCATCGCTCTCCCGAAGAGTGAGATGGTGCTTCTCGCCCTTCTCACCATAGGCGATTCCAGAAAAATCAAGAATGCGTTTTTTGCTTGCGGCGAGGATTGCGCGATCCTTTGCATTCAGATTCACGTAGTACGGTGCATGGATGGTGAGAACGATGCCAAGATTTTTTGCCTTTTGACCGATTGCTTCGATGTGCTCAACATTCTTCGGCACCATTTGCACCCACTCGAGTTCCATGGCAGAAATGCCAAGTTCTTTGCAGCGCTCAAGCCCCTTAAGCGTTCCGGCAGAAGCTGGCGTGGATGCAGGGGTGCCAGGGGAGGCAAACTGTAGCAGTGGTTTTCCTAAAGAAGGATTCACATGAGCAGCTTATAGCTTTTAGCGAATAGCTTATAGAAAAATCCTAAAAGCTATAAGCTATAAGCTAATGCCTATTGCAAAAGACATCGTTGATCGCACCCTCAGTACTCCACTCGGCACGGAGGCTTATCACGTTATTGAAAAACTGACCGATGCCGGTTTTGATGCATGGTGGGTTGGTGGAGGGGTGCGCGACATACTCCTTGGAATCATTCCGGAAGATATTGATATAGGAACCAATGCCACGCCTGAGGAGATCAAAAAGATTTTCCCGAAGCATGATGATGCTTCGGCAACTCTCGGCAGCATGCGGGTAACTCTGGAGGGTCAGACCTTCGAAGTGACGACATTCCGCGAGGATGATGAGGCAAGCGATGGGAGACATCCCGAGTCCATCAAATTCTCCACGCGCGAAAAGGATGCTCTGCGGCGCGAT
>DATDWC010000023.1:0-3421 GCA_035289805.1 Candidatus Peribacterales bacterium
GAAAGAGCGCCTCGAAAATCTTATAGAGACGCCATCGATGGCGTCTCTACCATTGGTAGTGGAGCGTCTCACCGATCTCCGGAATATTCTCGACCCCAAAAATCTTCCCAATCGCATCACCTACATCGAACAATTCCGCGATGGCGGGCAAGTGCTCCAGTCTGTTCCGTGGGACATCGCAGGAACGCTCAACGAACTCCTCTACAAGAAATACAAAACCACCCTTCTTCTTCCTCTTGGGGATCCTGCCTCCTTTATTTCTATTATTCCCATCGGAGCCACAGTTGAGGCCTCTACCGCAGAGCTCACCGCCAAAGCGCCACTCAGGTACGCCGATCCGGAGTTCCCTTTGGATCGCCTGCTCCCGCGCGTGGATGGAAAAGTCATTTGCCTCGTTTCGAGCAAGCGTGAGATCGAACGGATATTTGTGCAGTACGCGGAGATTCTTGAGGAGCAGGGGATCACGCTTATTGGTCAGGGACTCTCAGGAGGGCAGGGACGCATGCAGGCCGAGTTCCAGCTCGCAGGGGACAGAGTGATCTGGATGATTACGCCGTGGACGTACGAGGGGGTGGAGCTCCCGCGGGAGAGCGTAGATCACCTCTGGATCGCTTCTATGCCTTTTGATCATCCCTCGCATGCTGTCCTTGCACGCCGTGCAGACCGCTATGCGGGGAAGGAATTTGATCTCTACTTCGTACCGCGCCTCCTTCACCGCCTGTTTCGATTGCTTCGCACGTATTCGAAACACCGAAAAGAGGATGGAGATATTCTTATCCTCGATCAGAGGCTTGGGCAAAAAGCGTACGGAAAGAGAGTGAAAGAGTACCTTGCTCAACTCACCACTGTCTGATTCTTACAAAATACTTTCCAGCGCGAAGAGAATTGGTCTCAAAATAAACGAAATCCAGCCCACAATCAGGGGAATATTCAGCATTCTTTCTCCGATGAGAAGGAAGAGAAGAATAATTGGTCCCTTCTCCAGATAATCTTCATACTGCGGTTCGAGATGTGCCGGAATAAACATCGCAACAATCTTGCTGCCATCGAGCGGAGCAATGGGCAGGAGGTTGAATGCCATGAGGCCGAGATTAAGGAAGAGCATGCTGGAAAAAAGTTCAATGAAAAATTCATTGCCGGTGCCTGCGCTTATGCCCAATATCAAAATAAGTTTTGCGATGAGGACTGTTACGATTGCGAGGAGTAAGTTGCTCGCAGGTCCCGCAAGCGCCGTGAGTGTCATAAACTGTTTCGGATGTCTGCTGTAGCGCGGATCCACCGGTACCGGCTTCGCCCACCCGAATCCGACAAAAAAGAACATCAATGTTCCAAAAAGGTCGAGATGTGCGAGTGGATTGAGGGTAAGCCTCCCCTCATTCTTCGCCGTGGGGTCCCCAAGCCACCACGCCACTAAACCGTGCGAGCACTCGTGGACTGTAAGAGCGACGAGCATGGAGATGATGAAGGGCGGCGTAATGTAGGACATTTTGTTTGCACATCATACCTGCTTTTCCCTATGATGCGCCTTGCTATGTCCAGACGGTGCGAAAAAACCGGTAAGATCCCTTCCGTTGGCAACAACCGAAGCCATTCCATGCGCGCAACGAAGAGGCGTTTTAAGCCGAACCTCCAGAGGAAGCGCATTTTCGACCCCGTTACCAAAACATACCAGAGGATGTACGTGAGTACGGCCTATATCAGAACCCTTGCAAAAAGACTTCAGGAAGGAAAATCTGTGTAGTTGGTCTGCCCGCCGTAGCGCGCTTCGGCGGCGCTCAGCACAGGCTCCGCGCGGAGGTGGGCGAAGAGGTTGCAGCAGGGAAAGAGCGTCTAGTATTCTCCTTTGCTTTCTCTCTCCTCACAGGGCTTGGCATTACGATCGGATACCACCGGATGCTGACGCACCGGAGTTTTGAGACATCAAAACCCATGAAGGCACTCATCCTCTTTTCCCCACATTGATCGGCGGATGGACGGGGCTCCTGTAGGGCTCCTCGCCTTCGGCGAAGGCTGGCACAACAACCACCATGCATTTCCTACAAGCGCGTTCCACGGGCTTCGCTGGTGGCAGTTCGATCTCTCCGGTCTCCTCATACGCGGAATGGAAGCATGCGGCTTAATCTGGAACGTGGAACGGGTGAATGAGTCGCTCATGGAGGCAAAGCGCGCGAAGGATATGGCTTCCGCGGTGCAGCCCAGGAAAAAAGTTTCACCTGCCGCCGTTTAGTGCACCCTCCTTTTTAAGAAGTGCAATTTTTTGCTGTGCCCCTCTGTTGTAGCCGCCGGTTTTCCCGTCCGACCGGATGACGCGGTGGCAGGGGATTTTTGGGTCATGATTTTTATTGAGGATACTGCCGACGGCACGGGAGGCTTTGGAATTTCCTGCTCTGCGGGCGACTTCTTTATAGGTGAGAACTTCTCCATGGGGGATCTTTTGAACAATCGAGTGAACCCGGTCTTGGAAGGAAAATTCTTTCATTGTAGTCCAGATGCGGGAGTGCAATATGTATGTGAACCCATGCACGCTCAATGCTTTGACCATCTTTACGGCCGTTTACACATTGGATCAAGCCAACTGCTTCATTTCCTAACTGGCGGAGGGACAGGGATTCGAACCCTGGAAGGGGGTAAACCCTTACACGCTTTCCAAGCGTGCGCCTTAGGCCGCTCGGCCATCCCTCCAAAGATCAAAGATTTTCGTACTACGCGGATTCGAGGAACCAAAGACCATCAGGTAGCGCTCAACCGCAGGAGCACTGTACAGATAAATTCGTTCTGGTAAAACAAATAGGAAGCTCTCATAAACCCGCAAGGCGGCTGAAGCCGCATGAAATTTGTGCGTTAACCCCGCCCTTAAGGGCGGGGTTAACGTGCCAACTATTCAAGGGGGATTTATCCCCCTTTAGCCAGAGGTTTCCTTGTATTCCATAGCTCCCGCACGCAGGTCTTGCTTCAACTTCTGCTTTCGAGTGGCATTCAGTACTTGATCCGCAGGAGCCATATCCTCGATGAATATCTGCACCCTCTCAACACCATTCCACGTATCAACGCCAAGGCGCCCGACCACATCACATCGATCAGGAATCCTCTCCGCAAGTTCCCCAAGCCCAAAGCCGATTGCTTTTGCATAGCCGATCCTGCATTGGAGATGTCTGCCGTCTTCCCCGACTTTCTTGAGGAGTGTGAGCTCCTGATTGCGAAGGAGAAATTTTGGTTCAGGATTCCCCGCGCCAAATGGCTCGAGAAGGGAGAGCGATTGTATAAAATTCACCGTGAGATTGGCTTCACTCAATTCGCAATCAATAGCGAGCGTCGGGCCAAAATCCTCGCTGCTACAACATTCTTCAATATCTTTTATCATTGCATCAGAAAATGCATCCCATGCGCCAGCTCTGAGTGTGCAGCCCGCGGCAGCACTGTG
>DATDWC010000024.1:0-5134 GCA_035289805.1 Candidatus Peribacterales bacterium
GCTCCCCTTTGAGGACATGGATCTTTGGATTCTCCACCTTATCGTTCAGCCCAAAGTGCTCAACGACGAGGAGTGATGTGACATTCGGGTTCTGGCCGAAGCGCACAAAGTGCTGGAACAAGGGTTCGAGTTGCTTCTTCCTGGCCTGCACGATGAAGCAGAGCATCTGATCACCTGTGTGTACCCCCCGACGCAGCAGCAGATTCCGCAGCATTCCCTTGTGAGTCTTTGGATTGTAGACGGGGAGATTCGTCTGCTGCATGAACTTCTTTACGTCTGCGAGGAGAGCACCGATCTGTTCATCGTAGAGGTGACATTCATCGAGCGGGAGAATCGTGGACCACTGCCCCGGCTGATGGAATCCGATGCTCGGGCTTTCATCAAAGTAAATCCGCTTCGTTTTGCCGATCTCCGATGGATCCTCCTGTTCTTCGCTCCGCATCGAGCCATAGCCAAACGAGAGCTCCAATTTATTCCGGTAGTAGAAAACCTGCGGACTCGGAATGATTGAGAGCACGCGGCCGGGAAGGCTTTTGCGCACCTTCTCGTCCACGGGTGTTACATGCTCCAGGGTTTCCTTCACAAGTTGCTCCTTGTAGAGAATCTGCTTCTGATACGGGAGGTGCTGCCAGACGCATCCTCCGCAATCCCAGAAGTGTTTGCATCGCGGTTTGACTTCGTCGATCGAAGACCTGAGAACTTTGATGAGCTTCCCCTCTGCAAAGCGATCCTTTCTGCTCGTGATGCGTACGAGCAGCTTTTGACCAGGAATCGCTCCATGTACGAAGATTGGGAGCTCCTCGACATGGGCAAGGCCATGCCCGCCAGACGCAATCTTCTCGATGACGAGCTCGATCTCTTGCCCGGGCTTAACGCCCGCAGAATCGGTATTTGACATTTAAAGTGAAATATTATATAAAGTATCACTTTTGACTTCATCCACTTCGAGAAAAGGCACCCTACTCTTCGCGCTTGGCCTTGTCTCCATAGGCAGCCTAGCAGGGATGCCTGCAGCCAGCAATCAGGATTTTGAGGCAAACAAGACAATCTTCATCCGTCCGATCGTTCATCAGGTAGCAAAAGTAACAGTACTTTCGGAGGGGGAAGTGCATGCGGCATCGAGTCTCCTCTCTGTGGTTGATCAGGAAGATATCAAGCCGAAGGATAAGCTCCTCCTCGATAAGGTGCTCAAATGGATGCCACCGCTCTGCAGGAATTCTCTGGATCACCTGATCGTACGGTATCCGGAGGATTCCGGGGATAATTCTATCGAACGTGGCCAGGCAACATCCAGCACTATTCTTCTCCGCGGAGATTTGCCCGAGCACGAAAAAATCGCAGTGCTGATTCATGAGTGCGGCCACATCATGGATCTTGGTGCGTACCGCGGCAGAGTTTCTGCAGGGAAGAGCGTATTTCCCGATGGAGATGTTCCCACCTATAACGATGATCCAAGCATTTCGTTCTACCAAATTTCGTGGGAGAGCTCGCTCAAAAGAAGGGGCGGAGCAACGAAAAGTGACTTTGTCTCCGGTTACGCGATGCAAAATCCATGGGAAGATCTTGCAGAGGGTGTTACCTACTACGCTCTCCGGGAAGAATCATTCCGCGAGCGCGCAGAAGAGAATGAGGCCATTGCTCAAAAACTTGCATGGATCGAGACACATATCTTTGGACCAGAGTTTGTGACCGCGGAGAGCAAGGAATGGGACGGCAAAATTGTGTGGGATGTGACGAAGATGGAGCATAAGCTAGAGTTATAGAACATTCTGCTTTGATAGAACCGACTATGATGCAATAATCATTATCGACGTCTTTTTATGCGCCATAATCCTTACGCTCCATCTCTACAATTAGTCGCAAGTATATTCATACTGAGCATGACAGTAACACAACCTGTCCATGCCGTCGTACGAGATGTGCCCGTACAAGAAATGTGCAAAAAAATACTTGTACGTTTTTCTAATAATCCAAAAGTTTTAGAAAGGGCAAATAGACGTATGGTTCGACACACTGCAAATGAGTTTGGATGCTTTGATGCTCCCATGAGCATGATCTATTCACCATCGATACTCGCCAGCATGTTTCATACATCAATAAATTTTACTGTCTGTGAAACCGCCAAAGAACAAATATACTTAGGTCTTGGTTCCATAGTAATTTCTATAATCGGAAAGGAGGGGCAAAACTGCATCATGGAATATGGTGGAGAAATAGAAAATCCAGATTGGGATGGCACTCTCGATCATCAATGCAAAGTACCAATGAACATTGGTACGCAAGTATTTGAAAATACTGATGCTGAAGTCGATTTAACCTCTCTCCAGCAATATTGCTCAAGCAAGTAAATGGACCATGAAAAGGGCATCTCTACTTCTTCGCTCTTCGTGCCTCGCGGCGGGCACGCGCCTTCGCCTTGTTTCGGCGCTTTGCCAGTTTGCTCTTTGGACGACGCACGGGGAGATTTTTCCCCTTCGGTCGATGATTGGTAGAGTAGTTGGACATAAGGACGCCACAGTGAACCATAGAACAGGAAGAAATGCCAAGCAGAATCGCGGTACTATAGGGATGTGTTCTTATTATTCAACGGACCCTCCTTCGCTCCGCGGCCTGCACTGAGCGCCGTCGAAGTGCGGAGCTACGGACGGGCAGGTAGAACGACCCTCTCCTACCTGCCCACCGACCTGTCCCTCGTAGCCCAGAGGCGAAGAGGGAAGCCCCCCACCACATGTCCTTGTAGTTCAACGGATAGAACGACCCTCTCCTAAGGGGTAAATGCAGGTTCAATTCCTGCCAAGGACACCATTGTGAAGGGGCGAAGGCGGGAGGGGTAAATGTAGGCCTGCCCGCCGAAGCTCCCGCAGGAGCGAAGGTGGGTTCAATTCCCACCGAGAGCACCACCTACGCCTTTAACACATACACCTCCCTCGTCTCCGTTGGGAGTGATCCTTTTTTCAGTTTCACCTCCTTCACTTCCTCTACATCCTTCCCCCCGCATGCTGCCACAACTTCGCGGTAGGTTTTCTCATCCTTCATTTTGATCGGGATCACAACGCGCGGATCCACCTCATCCACAAAGTGCTGCACAGCTTTTACATCCTCTGCAGGGATCACGAGAACATCCAGATCCCCGATCACCTCCGTATCCTGTTCCGTAAGTTCGAAGAGTGGGGAGCTTAAAAAACCACATCGCATCTCCTCTGTACTTATGATGTAATTCACTTGATCGGTTTCGCCTTTTCCAAGAGCACGGATGGTGACGCCGCCAAAATCATATTCCCCGGGCCAGGAGACTTCGTCATTGGAATTACCATCTTTCGGAAGAGCATGGAGGAGCCGTACGCCCTCCTTCACCTTTGCCTTCGCATCAGGAAACAGGAGCAGTGACCCGTTCTGGGTCTCGCACAGGATGCCTGTTTCGCCCTGGAGTTGAATCTTCACTGGTTAAGAGGGGAACGGAAGTAGACCCTGATTCTACAGGAGTCGAAGCGATTCTTTCAACCGTTCGATTCTCCTCACGGTGAATCGAAGCACCGAGCATTCGGAGCTTCTCTGGGAGCCGCTCGTAGCCCCGTTCTATGTACTGAACGTCTGTAATGAGGGTTTCCCCTCGTGCACAGAGAGCTGCGAGAACCATGCCCGCCCCCGCACGGATATCGTTACTCGTCACTGTGCGACCGCTCAAGGGTGTTGGACCAATGATAAGCGCCTCGTGCGCCGTGAGCATTTCCACATTCGCTCCCATTTTTTCGAGCTCGAAGAGGTACCCGAATCTCCCTTCGTAGAGTCGCTCGAAGATCCGGCTCACGCCTTTGGCCTGAGTCATCACGACCCCCATCGCAGCCTGCAAATCCGTTGGGAATCCCGGGAAGATATTCGTTTTAACGCGGAGTGCCTGGAGCGTTGCTCCTCCATGAACCCGGAGAGTGCCGTCCGCTTCGAAGACATAGGGAGCACCGAGCGTATCCATCACCTTGAAGAACGAGAGGAGCTGTTCTGGCCGCACTCCCTGGATACGAATATCCCCTCCTGTGAGCACTCCCGCGAGTGCGAAGAATCCTGCCTCCAGGTAATCCGTCGTCACGATGTGCTCTGCCTCCCGCAGTGCTGATCCATGTATCGTGAGATCGTGGGATCCGATGCCAGAGATCTTGGCACCCATTTCCTGGAGAAGAATGCAGAGATCCTGCACATGCGGTTCCGCCGCAGCAATGTGAATGGTGGTTTGCCCTCGTGCACCTGCCGCTGCAAGGAGCACGTTCTCTGTCGCAGTGACGGAGAACTCAGGGAGCACGATCGTGCCACCCCGAATCGACCCTTTAAGGTGCAGTGTTTCGCTATCGGAATGATCCTCCGCACCAAGCTGCACGAGCGCATCGATGTGCGCATCCACAGGGCGTTTCCCAAGCACGCATCCTCCAGGATACGAAAGAATGACTTCGCCGCACCGCGCAAGGATCGGCCCGAGGAGCAGAATCGATCCGCGGAATTTTTTCACAAGATCGTGCGGGATTTTTTTACACTCCAGATGATCCGCCTTGATCTTGAGTGTGTGGTTCTGGAACGAATGTTCCACACCGAGGAACGTAAAAATTTCGAGCAGGGTGTAGATATCTGCAATCTCCGGCACATTGTGAAGGGTGACCTCCTCACGGGTAAGGAGCGCTGCACACATACACGGGAGCGTCGCATTTTTGGCACCACCCACAGTCACCTCGCCCCGAAGTGGCGTGATACCTTCGATGCGGTACCGGATATCCTGGGGCATTAGAGGGGAGTATACCGGAAGCCTCAAATTCCAAGCACCAAATTCCAAGAAAATTCCAAGCACCAAATTCCAAAGAGAATCCCTCAGGACACTCAAAATCCTTCGACAGACTCAGAATGAGTTTTGGAATTTGAAATTTTTTTGGTATTTGGAATTTGTGATTTGGAATTTCTCTTCCATTCCAAAAGTAACAACAACATGACCCCGATACTGATACAGCTATCCGCGATATTGAAGAGCGGCCACCATCCAATCTGGATAAAATCCGTCACGTGACCATCGTCGAAGCGATCAACTATGTTCCCGAGTGCACCGCCGATGATGAGCCCGAATCCCAACGCCATCATTCGATTCCTCCTCGATTTC
>DATDWC010000025.1:0-9976 GCA_035289805.1 Candidatus Peribacterales bacterium
ATCTAAGTCATGCAGCATGCCGGCCACTCTCCACGTCTTCTCATCGCCGCCAAACTTCTTTGCGAGCGCTGCCATCGCGGCGCCGGTTGCGATCAAATGGGCCTTCGTCTTATCTGCATGCTGCGCGAGCAGACTGTGTGCCGCAGGAAGAAGATGGCCGTAATCGGCGTGTTGCAAGAGAATCATGGTTTTCATAGTAGCAGATCAGTTCATGGAGATCCCCCTCATGCGACTTCGAATAGAAAGAATTTGTCCGATTATTTTTCTCGTTTTCTGAGAATTTCTATTTCCCCTCTTATAGCTTTTATGGCTTACAAAAGCCATATTAATGGGCTCACGATAGAAAACACTCTCTCTTTTGACAGCGTTATTCCGAAGGAGGATCTTCGTTCTATGCAAGAACGATGTGCTGAGCCGGTTGTTCTCACCGAAAGAAAAGAAGATGGCGATATGTACCTTGTGGCACGCGCACAAAACGGAGACAGAGAAGCTTTTGGTACGTTGGTTCGTGCATATGAGCCAATTATTTTTCGTTTCATACTGAGATACGTAGGGAATCGGGATGATGCTGTAGAGAGTATGCAGGAAGTTTTTTCAGCTGCGTTTCAAAATCTCAATCGATTTAATGGAAGTTCTCTCTTTCGTACGTGGCTCTGTGGTATAGCATTGCGCCAAGCGCTTATGTTTCGTCGGACGAGGGAGCGCTATCGAAAATATATTGAAAGATATGCAAATCAACGAGATGGAAAACCGATAAGTTCAATGGAAGAAAACCCAGCGGAAATTGTCATGCAGGGCGATAGCTATGTACACCTCATCAGGATGCTCTCGGGACTTTCGATAGATCAGAAGAATGCGCTTATACTAAGCGCACAAGGGATGACGATGGCGGAGATTGCGGAAATGCTCGAAATCGGTATAAGTGCTGTAAAAATGCGCGTACATCGTGCACGTACCTTAGCCCGAAAAGCATTATTTACAGCCTGGAATCAAGAAATCATGAGAGAAGCCGCATTTACTTCAAAACAAGGATAAGCCTCTTGCATACTTCCTCCCGGTTGAACGTGGAGAGAAACCACCCCACCTGTGGCCCCGACTTCCGCCCGAGGAAAATCTGGTAGAGAGGTTCAAAGAGCTTTTTCGGGTTGATACCGGTTTCCTCCTTCACCGCATGAATTTTTTCGTGCACGGCTTTGCCTCCCCAGGGGAGAGAAGAATCACTCAATGCCTCCGAAAGTTTTGTGAGTGCTGTTTTCTGCTCTTGATCGAGAATCAGATCTTTTGGTACCTCTGTAAGAATCGTAAATTTCTCTTCTGCTGGTGCCAGTGTCTCAATCCACTGTTTCACATAGAGCGCACGTTCCCTGAGTGCCTCCTTTTCCGCAGCATTGAGTGGAGATCCCTTTAACTTCTCAGCCTCCAAGAAGAGATCGAGGTGTGGCATCTGAATAATGAATGCCAGAATTGAGAATCGCATCTGCCACAGATCCTCTGGTTTCTTTTTTGGATCAAGATGAGTGAGTTGAAAGGTGCGTGCAAAATCTTCATCTGGTTCTTTGTGTCTCTTAAAGTAGTGATCTGCCAGCCGATCGTACTCATCGAAGAGATTCGGAATCGTCTTCCCCTCCGGATCAAAATCGATTGGGCGATTTGGGATCGTACGGATCATGAGGAGCTTGAGGAGCATGGGAGGGAGCAGATCACTCACTTCCTTCGCGGAAGCCCCGAGCCCCTTGCTTGCACTCATTTTCTTGCCTCCAATATTGAAGAATTCGTAGGGAATATCGAATGGATTCGGATAGTGGAAGACCTCCTCACTGATCCTTGCACCAATTGCACGCGATCCACCTGCAGCCGAGTGATCTTTGCCGGCGCCTTCGATATTTACATTCATCACTTTCCACTTGGCCGGCCACTCCACCTTCCACGGGAGCTTTGCGAGCCCATCAAAAGGGCTCACTGTCCCTTTATGTCCACAGCCCTCTGCCCAGGCGACGTACTGCTTCTTGCACTCGTACGTCACTTTTTCTCCGTCCCATCCTGTCACTTGCGTTGTGCCGATCTTGCCACACTCCTCACAGATCACGGAGAGGGGATACCAATCATCGGGTTTGCCACCGCCACTCACATCTTTGTAGATCGCACGAATTTCCGCTGCATGATCCAGTGCCTCGCGAATGACTCCATTGAACTTCCCATCGATGTAGAGCGGACGGAGAGTATAGAACTCAATCGGGAGCTTGAGGCGATCCACTACCTCCTTCAGCTCATCACCAAAGACCATCGCATAATTTTCGTGGCCGGGTTCTGACGCGGGCACGGTGTAGAGCGGCTTTCCCATGTGTGGCCGATAGGTTTTCTCATCCACGTACACGGGGAGTCCGTCCATCGGATCAAAATCATTGAGCTCAAAAAGAAATTTCGATTCGATATCTTCCTCTTCAAGAACTTGTGCGATCAATCCATGGATCAGAATTCCACGAAGTGAGCCCACGTGCACGCGGCCAGAGAGAGTTTTCTCATCGCGGATCGTGAGGGGCTTCTTCGCTTTAATCTCATGAGCAAAGCACTCCTTAATTTCGTCCCTGATGCGGTCAGCCCAGATCATGTAATTATTGTACAGGACGGAGGTCTTCGTCCTGCCCTGCTGGTTGCAGCACTTCATCACATACAGGCTCCCGAGTGAGGTTTCTAGTAAGAGAATTTCAGCACTTTTGTGTCTACCCCGAGCGATTGTTGGGTACCGAAGAAGACCTGCCGGGAACTTGAGTCAATTGCTGCCGAGTAGAACCGATCAGCATGCTCACCTGCGTCAGCAAAAAGAGTTTGTCCCTTGCTGAAATCCGAAAGGTTCACCTGTACGGCTCCGCCAGGATTGGGATTGAGACCAAAGAAAGCAATTTGTGATGCGAGATCAATTACTCCGGAGATCACACTATCTTCCCCCGTACCAAACACGAGCGTTCCGGCATGCGTAAAATCAGAAAGGCGGATCCGGACTACCCTTCCTGGCACAGTTCTTGCCCCAAAGTAGGCGTAGTCACTAGCAACATCAATGACACCAGCTTGTTCAAGGCGGTTCTCTCCAGCGTTGAGAGTGAGCGCACCGACGCGGGTAAATGCATTGAGATCAATCTTTATGACCTTGCCGGGACTTGTACCAGTGCCAAAGTATGCGAAGCCATTCACGCTATCTACGGCACAGGAAGTGAGGCTGCTTTCGCCCGCGGGCAGCACGAGGACATCTTGCCTCTGAAATGGTGACAAACTTACTTTGACGATCTTCGCCGGTGATTGATTGAGACCTAGGAAGAGGTTGCCGCCGTACATGCATATCGTCGTAATTTCGTTTTCTCCTCCATTCAGTGGCAGGGTTGTGCTACTCGATAGATCATTCATATCTACCCGGTGGACTCTCCCTGGCCAGGAATCCTCACCAAAGTATGCGTATGTGCCATCGTTCACCGCAATAGGCAGATGATTGTTTATCCCGGCAGCAACGGTGCTGGTTTGTATCAGACCCATATCCGAGACTTGCATTTTTCCCACGTAACCGCCTTTTCCTCCAGCGAAGAGATATCCATTGTGATACGTGATAGATCGCGCGGTGTTGCTTGTGATGAGGTATTCTCCAGTGCGACACAATCCAAAGCATTCAAGAGCAGCGTCTTGATCACAGCTGCTCGTGAGTGGAGCCTGCGAACCGAGGTAAGCTGCAATGATAACGGGACGGCCTGCATTGCTATAGACTTCGAAACCTGTGCGAGTTTCCTCTGTTTCGGCGGTATCGTAAGGGAGACAGGAGATGAAATCCGGTACGAGGGAATCCAAAGCAATACAACTTGGATCGAGACCGGAAGGCACGCCTAACTTGCAGATGGGGTTAGCGTTCTCCGAGCCATCTTCAATATTGTTTTGTAACTCCCACTGTTCTATCAGTTGTGAATAGAGGGCGTTTTGCACTGCCTTTGCATCGCTCTTTCGTTGCGTGTCGTACGACTTTGTAAACATACCGGGGACATTAACGGCTGTGATGACAACACCCGAAATAACACTGATGATTCCGATCGACAGCAGGAGCTCAACAAGGGTAAACCCGCATCGAGACGGGCTCCTCTCCCCTAATGCATGTCGTGCCTTTACAGCTACATTGTGATGCATTGGAGTGGGAGAGAGGAGGAGTCTTGCGTTTAAGAACCGATTAACTCCAGTGTACTAAGAATACTGCAAGTAGCAATATTCAGTCCTTACTTCCGCTCCCACTTCTTTTTCTTCAGCCCCTTCTCTGCGGCATCCTGCTCCACCCCGAACCACTCGCTCCAGAGCATGTATTCTTACGCGAGTGGCTCGGGTTCGGGGCTTCGCATTACTTCCGGAGCCATTTCTTCTTGCGTAGCCCAGCCTCCGCTGCACTCTGCTCCGCTTTCTGCTTACTTGCGCCTTTCCCTTCTGCCACTTTCTGATCACCGAGGAATACACCCACTGTGAACATTTTATCGTGATCCGGTCCTATTTCCTCCATCACACGATACGTTGGGGTGACACCGAGTTCTTCCTGCGCGCGTTCCTGGAAGACGCTCTTAGAATCGCGATCCTCGCCTTTGGCCAGGAGCTCGCGGAGCTTACTCAGGATGAATGTATCTATGAAAATTCTCGTCGCATCGAATCCCTGATCGAGGTACAGAGCTCCAATCAACGCTTCGATCACATCGGCGAGTGTGGAATCTTTCTCCCGACCGCCGCTCGCATCTTCCCCCCTGCTCATCAAGAGGTATTTCCCCACCTGAATCTCCTTTGCAATGCCCGCGAGTGTTTCACCTTTCACGAGCGCCGAACGCCAATTAGTGAGTTCCCCTTCGGGTTTGCTGCTAATTGCATACAGGAACTCGGTAACAGCAAGCTCCAGCACTGCATCCCCTAAAAACTCCAGGCGCTCGTAGCTCTTCTTACGATCCTCACCTCGTACGGCAGAACGGTGCGTGAGTGCCTGTAAGAGGAGCTCCTTATTACGGAACTTGGTACCCATGGTCTTCTCCAGTGTGGCGAGGGTGGGGGAGTTGGTCATTCCAGAGTAATGATAGCGGATTCAATCATGGGCAATGGCATTCAACACCCCATTCACGAATTTTCCGCTCTCCTCTCCTCCAAATTCTTTGGCGAGTTCGATCGCTTCGTTCATGACGACTGCCGGAGGAGCATCGCTCCCATGGAGGAGTTCGTAGGTTCCGATCATCAGAATGCACCGCGTCATCCGATCCATTCTATCGATTGGCCACTGTGGGGCATGGGAGCGCATTGCATCGCGGATGTCTCCATCATGCTCGTGGATGCCCGCGAGCAAATTAGCTGCAAAATCGCGATCGACATCACTCACGACTTCCTCCAGATTCCTCGTGAGGATAGTTCCTGCTTCTTCATCCAAAGTTTCCGATGGGTGACCATCATGAAAATCCTCTTCGAAGAGAGTCTGCATGACAGCAATCCGTGCGAGGCGTCGTCGGGAGGCCATATGCGCGAACGTTATCTGTCCTTGCTCCTTTGAACAAGATCTGAACGTGTCATTTATTCTCCATCCGTGCATGTTCCAACCCCTTTTTTTGATGGAGTATCCGGTCAAGGACACCGTTCACAATTTTTCCATTGGATGGTCCTCCAAATCTTTTTGCAATTTCGATTGCTTCGTCGATAGCGACGAGATCGGGTATTCCATCATCAAACAGAATTTCATATGTGCCAACTTTAAGTGGAGCACGTGTGGATGGGAGAATGCGGCTCCATGGTCTTTCTGCTCCTATGGTAATGATTGATTCCAGTTCATCACGGTTACGCATAACGCCATTGAAGAGCCTCATCGCAAATTCTCGTATGTCTTCTTGCAACTTACCGAGGTGTCTATTTCGAATTTGTTCTGGACGAGTACCAGTATCAAACTCTACTTCGTAGAGAGCCTGAACTGCACGTTCCCGCCCTTTTCGTCTGCCGTAGATCACGCCTTAATCTTCGTAATCTTCTCAAGTGCTTTCTCACCGCTCTTCTCCTTTGTGTAGTACCCGGCATACGGAGAATTCATGCGACCGCGGAGCTTTTTCCATTGGCTACGGAGGTAGGCACCGTAGCGATTGCCGCTCCGATCATTACTCAGCCGTTTTTTAGGGGTGGGACGCTTTGCCATGTTGGGAGCAATGTAGGGGGAGGAATTGAGGAGGTCAATGAAGAATGGGGGGTTTATTGGGTTCGTAACCCAACCTCCTTCATAAACTTAACCCACCTAAAAACCTTATCGTCTATTCCCAGAAATTGCCGTCATAAACCGTACCACGTACAGGAATAGGTTGAAGATATCGAGGTAGAGGTTGAGCGCGAGGAGAAACGGATTTGCCCCCTGCCTGCTCATCACTTGCACACGCTGGAAGTCGTAGGCGGTAAAGAGCGCAAAGAGTACGACTCCCGCGGCGCTCAATCCCATCTCGAATCCAATGCTTTGCCTGAGCGCTGGAACAAAAATCTGGAGGAGCGTTAAACCGACGATCCCAAGGAGAGCGAAGAAAAGGGAGCGTCCAAATACCCCAAGATTGATCGAAGTTGTACGAGCAAAGAGGGCTGCAGCAGCACTCATGAAGGTCGTGGCCACGAGTGCATTGAAGAGAATTGCATTCCCATTCGCGTATCCTTGCGAGACTGCCCAAAGGTATGGACTGATCGTAATGCCAGAGAGGAGTGGAAAGAGCGCAAAGAGGATGAGATTCAGGGGACTCCGATCTTTCCAGAGCGGTGCCGTAAGTAAGATCGCAAATTCTGCAATCACGAGGAGAAGCGCAGTGCCGCCTCGGAAGAGGATCGGCGCATAGATATTGCCTGCGAACACACCCACCGCAGTGAGTCCCATGGCGAATGCGAAGAGCATGAACACCTGCATTTCGCCGGTCTTTGTGAGGGTGATTGGCTGTGATCCGGGAATAGAATATTGCATGCTTTTATGGTAGAATATCTAGATTATGTTCTGCAAGAAATTCCCGGAGAATCGGCTGATGGATGCATTTCTGCATCCTCGCGCACTCACTTTCGTAAGGCTCTCTCTCCGAAATGTGTTGCGATGGCCTCTAAGGATCCTGATGCTCGCCGCGGGCTGTGTGTTGCCCATGCTCACTGCCGCGCAGGCTGTTCCTTCGGTGACCATTCCATCGACCTCGTTTGGTCCACTCTGTGCTCTTACTGGTCTCTGTGCCATGAGCCCGGCAACGGGCGTTGCAAGCATTGCCGATTACCTCACCTATATCATCGTTCCTGCAGTGAAGGTGATCTTCGTGGGAGTTGCGGTGATTTACGTCTCCCGCTATGCGCTCACGATGATCCTCTCCGGAGGAGATGAATCCGCGATCACCGAGCAGCGTGAAGCCTTTGGCGATGCAGCACGCGGTATGGCATTTGCAGGAATCGCTTCGTTCATTGTGAACACCTTTGCTCCAAGCGCTGCGGGTGTGGCACTCGTGAATCCAGGTCCGTTCGTTAATGCACTCAATTTGGTTGCTGATTTTCTTACCATCGTCACGGGCGCTTTCCTCATCTTTGTGATCAGCTTTGCTGGATTCCGCCTCATTGTTCTGCAGGGGGATGAAGGCGAGATAGAGAAGCAGAAGAAAAACTTCTTCAATGGTTTGATTGGTATTGCGCTGCTCTTCACTGCACGCGTGATTGTGCTTGCCATCCTGCCGACAGGAAGCCCTGTGTTACTCGTGGATGAGATCGGAGGCATGATCCGGTTCCTCCTCGAAATCATTGCGGGGCTTGCCGTTACTTCCATCATTGTAAGCGGTGTACTCTTCGTTGTATCGCTCCATAACGATGGGCTCCGCCAGCGCGCGAGGCGCATTCTCACCTCCACAGTGATCGTTCTTGTGATTGTGATTCTCTCGCATCTGCTTGTCGCAGTATTGCTTCCGCCTACCGCTCCACCTTCCACGATCTAAACCGATGCATGTTCTTGCTTCCCTCATTGGGGTGGGAGTCGCATTTCTCGCTCTCCCGGAACTCGTATCCGCGCAGGTGGGTGCACTCCCGAATATTGTAATTGACGTCATCAGCCGCGTGCCGTGGCTTTCCTCTAACCTCCCAACCCCCTCTATAAACTGTTCCGTTGTCCTGGGGGGAGGAGTGGGTGCGTGTTACATTGCTTCGCTCTTCGTGTATGCGGTGCGTCAGGGATGGCTCCTCATTGGAATTTTGGCATTCATCACGATTATGATTGCGGCGTTCAATCTCGTGATTCGACAATCGGAGGAAGCGATGACCTCCGCGCGTCGTACGGTGCAGGGTGTTGTCCTTGGACTCTTCCTCGTTTTTACATCGGAGCGATTTGTGGATGCGCTCTACGGCGGAGGGGCGATTGCCCCGGGAGAGGTCTTCAGTTCGCCCGGCAATGTTTCGGTGGGAGCATTCATTATTAGCGAAGAAGTTCTCGGTATCGTCCGTTGGGGCGAAACTCTTGTGGCGATCGTCGCAATCGGTCTCCTTGTCGTACAGGGTGTTTCGGTACTCATGAGCTTTGGGAGCGAACAGACGATCCAGAAAGCGTACAAGGCAGTCACCTCTACAGCTCTGGGGCTTCTTCTGCTCGTTTTCGATCGTTCCATTGCGGCAATCTTTGGCTACAACCAACTTGCAGCGTTCCCCGGTGCACCGGATGCCACGATCTTCATCGTGGAAGTCTTTGGGCTCGTGCGCCTCGTTCTCGGTTTCATCGGGATTGTTGCCCTTGCGGTTATTATCTACGCGGGAATTTTGATGCTCACGAATTTTGGGAATGAGGAACTTGTGACGAAAGCAAAAACAATCATTTTGAATACGGTGATTGGTATTGTCCTCATTGTGATGGCATTCGTGCTAGTGAACTTTGTGATTCTGGGTCTCACGTAAAAAAACAAGGCTCATGCGCGTAACTTCCATACGACTTCCTTTGTCTCCGCTACATCGTGGGCTCGAATAATCGAAGCACCATGCTTGAGTGCGATTTCTGTCGCCTTCAGTGTGAGTGGGAGTCTCTCCGCTGCGAGTTGCCCGGGATATTCTGCTGTGAAGGATTTTCGCGAGGGACTCACAAGAACTCTGCATCCAAAATCACTCAAGAATTCAAGATTCTCCAGGATATGCCAGGAGTACGTGGGATCGCTCGAGACAAAATGCCCTAGACCAGGATCCAGCATCAATTGATCGCGATTCATTCCTGCACTCAACGCAGAATTGATTCGCTCCTCAAAAAATTCATGAATCGTTTTGAGTACATCCTCGTACAAAACCTCTTCGATTGTTGTACGCGCGGAATCATTTTTACTCCGCATCATGATGTAGTCGCACTCACGCTCTGCAACGAGTGAAAGCATTGCAGGATCTCCGCGACCAGCAGTCACATCATTGATTATGCTTGCTCCTGCATCGAGCGCCGCCTCCGCAACATTGGCCTTGTAGGTATCCACGCTGATGATTACCGCCAGTTGCTTATCCGTCGCGGCTCGGCCGCGCCGAGACGGATCGCTTATCGCTCGTATGACTGGTATCACCCTCTTCAACTCTTCCTCCATGCTTACATTCTCCGATCCTGGCCCGGTGGATTCTCCGCCAATATCAACAATCTCTGCTCCCTCCTCGATTATTTCTTCTGCCCTTTTGAATGCGCGATCCACTGCATCGTATTTGCCTCCATCGTAGAAGGAATCAGGGGTGACATTGAGGATGCCCATCACTGCCACAGAGTTCTTAGAGGGGGTCATGCGTTTATCATGCCATAGCGATGAGTTTGGAGGTTTGGAAGTTTTGAGGAAGTTTCCTCCCAACCTCCAAACCTCCAAACCTCCAAACCTCTCCCCTTTCTCCTGTCAATCATGGTATACTCGGACGCTATGAAAGGGAGCCACGCCAAAGCTTCGTCATCGTTCTCCTGGGCGGCGTTCCAGTCCCATATTCGATACCTCGGCACCGAAGA
>DATDWC010000026.1:0-4783 GCA_035289805.1 Candidatus Peribacterales bacterium
CACAGTGAGCTGACCGTTTTCGCTATTGTGATTGTTTGGGTTACCGCAGAGTTTTGAATCATCAACAGCAACGGGGGGGGTCTGAGAATCAGAATACTCCTCCATTTTGGTTTCGATCTCGTTCATTTCAGTCTCTCTGGGTTCCGTGGATGCGGAACATCCGGAGAAGAGGAGAACTCCAAGAAGAAGGAGAAGTGTGGGGATTTTGTGCATGTGTATTTTGGTAAACAATATAAGTATTATACTCCTTTTTGGAGGAAAGGACAACATTGAGCATTTGCGTCTTTCCACGGCTCATTTTGCAAAAAGCTCATCTGTGGGAGAATGTGACCTACGCATGACAATCGCACCCTGGATACAGCCACAGAAAAAATGGAGAACTCGATGGAAGAGCATTGTGCTTATTCTCTTTTTTGCGATGGGTACCGGCTTGATGATGTATGGAATTGCGCATGTGATCACCCCCTACTTCTCCCAAGAAGAAGGAATAGCAAATGTGCAAGAGGAGGAAACTGAAAAAAAGGGCTTCCTACAGAATGCGAAACAGCAGTGGATAACGATCACCGAGAAAGGACAGGAACAGGCTATTGCTCTCTGGAAGACAACAAAAAAAATCGGGGGCACAGTAAAAAAACAAAGTACCCTTGTATGGAAAACAGTCTCCACTGCATTTGAATACAAACCACCATCACCAAACGAGCAAGAGGAACCAGAGGAGAAAGAAGTGGTAGTGGAGAAATCCGCAGAACCCCCACGAAGCGCCCTTACGTTGAGAGATGAAATCGAATCATCGCCACCTCCACAGAGAAAGATTCTCTCCACATCGGCTGATCTCGATGGCGATGGCGACAAGGATACAATAAAGGTTGAATCGGAGAATGATCAGATTGTCTGGTATGAGAGGATTCCCGGAAATGCACAGGGCACAAGACATGTGATTGCGGGTGAAACACGGGAGATTGCTTCGATCTACGCAAAGGATGTTGATAATGATGAAAATATTGATATCGAAATCTGGACCGATGGCGGTTTAAGGATTTGGTACGAGAACGATGGTGCTACTCCTCCAGGATGGATCGGACACATTGATTAGCGTGCGCAGAGAAGTTCTCCTACTTTTACAATGATTTTTGCAACTTCCGCACGATTGATTGCAGTGTTGCCACGGAACGTGCCAACAGGATTCCCCGCATCATCGGTATCACCCTGTATGATCTTCAAGGCTGTCGCTGTAAGAATAGCATTGGCATAGGGGGTTTTTTTATCGAAATCAGTATAAGGATTTTTAGGAATAGAAAAGGCTGGTATCCGTGCTGCCTCTAAAATTGTCTGAATGACGGCGCCACGCGGTGCTGGGGCATTCACATCAAGAGAAGAAGTACTACTATACACAGAAAACTTCAACTCTTCTGCGCGAGCAATATACTGCTTTGACCAATGCCTCACTGCAGTAAGATTCATAGGTGATTTTGTGACTGAGGAAACATCTTCTCCCACAAGTTCGAGAGCCATCTTTGCAATCTCCCCGTACGTCACAGGATCAGAGGGTCCATAGAGTCCAAGGAGCTCGCCATCGGGACTGCGATACCCCGAAACGACGTTCTGCTCTAAGAGGAGCATCACGAAGGGGGCGAACCAGGACTTTGTAGAAACATCGCGATACACAATATTTTTCCCATCTACTGTCATCTGGAGCTTCCCCTGCTTTTGAGGAATGACCATGTCTTCCTTCTGTGCATAGAGACATGCCTCTTCTTCCTGTGGCAGCGTTCCCCCATCGCTTGGTACAGCAGAATCTTCATTGTCTCTCCCCCCACCACCTCCACCTCCACCCCCCTCATTATTAGTAGCTTGGCTACTACTCTCATTTCCATCACCTGCCTCCTCGAGAAGATAGTTGCCACCGCTCACGTTCTGAAGAATATTGCTGCCATCAGACAGCGCATAGACAGCAGAAGCCTGAGCGTCCACCGAGATTGTCGCATTTCCTGTAAGAAGCGGATTGAATGTCAGGCGAATCACCCGACCATCGATCCCCTTAAATCCTCCTGAAAAATCTATACGCTGAATGTGAAGAGCGTGATCTCCTTGTTCGAGTGGTGTAATTTCCTGTGGAAAAATCGAGCCGGTCGTATCCGAGGAGACAAACTCTAGTGTTGCGCTATATGGAATAGTGATATCGATTGCGGTAGATTTTTCGACCGAAGAATCAAGAAGAACCTCCACTGTGAACGGTGTTGGAAGTATGTGTGTCCCTGCTGCTGGCACTATGCGCAATGTCGCAGATGGCGCTGCAGAGCTGACCTCGGATGATAGGCGAACTCCACCCCCCCACCAGAGGGTGGCACCGATACTTAAGCCGAGAACAGCAGAGAGAGACATTCCATACACCAGAGGAAAAGATGATGTGTGGTACGCCCGGGAAACGCGATGGCGGACTGTCATGTTTGAGGTGGAGGAGAAGATGAATTTCGCAAGCCCCATACCATTCCAGCAAAGAGCGCAGCAATGACCATGAAAAATGCTACTCCTCCCGTGAGCGCTACAATGAGAATAATTGGCAAACGTTGCTCCTCCGGAGCAGTACTTTCTCCGTTCGTGGAGGGAACTACACTCTCCTCATCCTCTTCCTGTACCAATTCCTCGTTTGCGGCAGGCCGCTCCTCTGTGACTTCGTTCCACGCCGTATCAGGAGGAGGAGACCCATCCGAACCTTCTATGAGAGGTGATGCCGGCTGCGAGGATGATGGATCAGGAAGTATCGCTTGAACTCCCTCTGTTCTCTTCAGAATATTTTCCACGTTTTCGAATGCAACAACCATCGATTTCTCCGCATCAACCGAAATAAACGTTTCACCACCTGTCAAAATCCGAAATGTTACATGTAAAAGTTGCCCGTCCTCACCCGCAAATCCTTCATCGAATCGTAGCCTTACAAATTCAAACGAGCCGTCGCTTTTTGTTTCTTCTGGTTCAAGAACACTTTGCGAAAACATGCTGCCCTCAGCGGAGCCTTGTTTAAGTTCCAAATTTGGAGAGTGTGTTACATGAACGTGAATACCAGAAATAGCAGTGCCACCCGTATCGAGCCGGAAATCGACATCAAATTCATCTTCACGCATTTCCCCCGGTACAACGCGGATTACGGCTTCGGGATCTGGTGAAATTGCAAGCAGGCGTGTTGTACTCACTCCCGAAATAATAAAGAGCACGAGACAGCCAATAGCAATAGCTGCGAGAGATTTCTTCGGCTGAGAACGGAATTGGAATATTGGAAGCATTGTGGGTGTTTGTTCTTATAAATTTCCATTTATAACATCTTCATCCTTAAGAAGAAGTGAGCGGAGGCCTGTGAGGAGTATGACGAGGAGAAATCCACTGAGCGCCATCATCGGAATCGTGATATATCCGAATTGTAAAAAGTAGGGCGTAGCGCAAAAAGCAAAATCACCGCCGCCTGGAGTGCACGGACCCCCCGGCAATACCACCCGTTCCAGGGCATAGTGATACAGTGATGCAAACGACCCAAGAGACGCAGTAATCAAGGCAAATGGAGTGATGATCTTTTCGGAACTACGAAGAACGAGCGCAGTTCCAAAGAGGAATAAGAGCGGATACATCGCGGTTCGCTGGAACCAACAGATTTTACATGGGCCAAAGTGCGCAATCTCCGAAAAGAAGAGCGTGCCGGAGACTGCGGTTAAGGTAACGATGAAGGAGAGGAGTACGCTATGCCGTGCGATCCAGCGAAGCTCTGGAGTATCTCGTTTCCACAGGAAATAGAGGAGCGTCACTACACCAATAACCTGCCCGAGAAGGACAAGTGAGGCATAGGCCGAGATACCAATGGTGGTTATCATGATGCGGATGATGGGAAACGCTTTCGGATGACCATGAGGAGGAAAATGAGCACGAATCCTGTGAGCGCCATAAGTGGAATCGTGATGTAGCCGAAGTGCAAAATTTCGTACTGTGTGCACGAAACCCCCCCCACAGTGCACGGCGTAAGAGCCGCTATATCCTGAGGAGTCGTCATCTGAATGAAGTAGTGGTAAGTGGCGATGACTCCACCGAATGAGCACATCACCATGCCATACCATTCCGCTAGCTTACTCTGCTTGTACCTGAGGAATGCGAGAAGGTAGAAGAGCGAAAGCGGGTACATAAATACGCGCTGAAACCAACAGAGCTTGCATGGGGTATACTCAGCAATCTCCGAGAAGAACAAACTTCCGAGTGTAGAAACCGCTGCAACAACGAATGCAAGGAAGAATGCATGCTTCGAGATGCGATCCCAAAAAAAAGATGATCGGCGAAAAAAAAGAAAACCTATCACAGTCACCATGGCGATGACCTGGCCAATCATCGTCATGATCGAAAGAACGCGCGTAATTTCGTAGATCTGATACATCATCGAGCAGTCACAAAGTTCCGAATGAGAGAGACGAGATCGGAGAGCGTGAATCCAGCGGGGAAGACTTCCTTCAGAATGGCATTATCATCTCGCAAGTAGTGACGGACAGCGATGATGAGATCAATGATGGTGATATCTCCATCTTCGTCCAAGTCTCCTGCAAGAGTCATTCCAAAGTCATGGCAGGTGGAGGAGAAGGGATCCGTGATATTGGTGAGGGTGCGAGCAAGGTAGCCACGAGGTCGAAGCGTGAGTGAGTAACTTGCAGCATTGATGCCACCGAGATTCTCCTTGGTTTTCACGGTGCCATCAGCAGCGACGAGGAGGGTGAGGTCTCGCAGCGGTGCCTTTGTTCCTTCATCGACGATC
>DATDWC010000027.1:0-11086 GCA_035289805.1 Candidatus Peribacterales bacterium
TGTCAGTTTGCTGTAGATGAATAGGGAGAGCACTTCGGCGTCCTTGCAGGCTGCAACCAATGCATCGCCTTCGAGCGGGTGATCGATGATCAGAGCACCAGGAAAATTCTTCTGCACGAGTGACTGATCTTCGGAATCAACTTCCAGGAATTGGATGTTTGTCATTGATTACCATCATACGCCATTTCAAGGCAAAATAACAGCTCTATGCATCGTCGTATTCGTCTCCTTCGCCCTTCCCGCACAATGCCGTGAGGAGTGCAAAAAACTTTCTCGTCATTCGGTAATGGGTACGCCTTCCATCCCGACGCGCAAAGACAAATTCGTTATGATGTAACAAAGAAATATGATGGCTCACTCCCGGCTGTTTGGATCGAAGCAAACAACAAATATCACCGACACATACTTCTCCAGTTTGACCAAGTTTAAGACCAATGCGTAAGCGCTGTTCATCAGCAATGAGCCTGAGTGTTGCAACGTGTTTCTGCATTTCCTGTTGTGTAAGATCTGGAAATTCAAACTCTGCAGGTAAGACAGTTGAGAGCTCCTCGTTATTCGCGAAGAGTGGGAAGAGAAACTGACGAAGTCTATCTGAAGGATGAAAAAAATGCTGCTTTCCTTTTCTTTCGTCCATCACAAAACCATTTTTCGAAAGTGCCTTGAGATGGTAGGAAACCGTTGGTTGCGGCTGAGATAATTTTATCATGAGATCTTTGACACATGGAGATTGTTCCCTCAGTAAGGTATGCCCAATACGGAAACGGGTATCAGCTGTAAAAACAGTACAGCATTCCACTAATGACTCAACAGAATTCCCCAATGGGTCAGGAAGTTTTGCCGCCAGACGTTCCTCCGAGGGAACCTCCATTGGATCGGTCATATCGATAGGACGATGACTGACAGTAGTCATGCCTCCATGGTTCCTCTAAACAAGGAAACCATGCAACATTTTCCCAGGGTTTCCTTGCAGAGACGAACCTCAGCTATGAGAATGACACCCTTCCCATGCCCCTTAAGGAAAAGCTAGCCATCGGCTCGGAAACACTTCCTCCGCTGATTCCAATTCCTTCACCAGCATTCACAAAAATCTATGAGCAAGGAAGGAGAGCATGCGAAGAAGTATTTCGTGCTCATCACCCCGAAGCAAAATTTGGACCCGAGGCCGCGAGTGACTATGTCCATGCTCGCTTCCAGCAGGCACCCATTCTCCACCAGAATATAAGCAGAGCAATCTTCACGATCTGGAACGAGATTCAGAGAACAGGTGGATTGATTGATGACGAACACACCTGGCGCTCGATTCAAAAAGCCGCAATCTGGGACATCGCACGAGCCGTGTGCGAAAAAAGTGAAGGAGCATATAAAAGCTCTTTCCTCATGGAAGCTGCAGCGGGATCTGGGAAACTATTCCCTCTCGCGGTCTTTGGAGAGGCAGCCACAAGATTGCAACGTATGAACAAAATGCAGGGAAGTGTTCTATTTGCCACGTACCGAAAAGGACTCATGGGGCAGCAACTGTGGGAGCCGCGAAGACGCCTACAGCAACTCCTTTCGGTACCACCGTTCGGCGAGAGGCAATCCGTAAACCATGCAAATGAGTTCCTCATCTACCTCTACGAGAAGATGGGGCATAAAGGACATATCCTCTTTCCTCCAAAAATTGGGAATGCACTCTTTGTATCGCCAGCACAGAGTGAGGAAGAAGCAGAACAACGCATCCTTTCTGCCCTCCAAGGGAGAACCAACGAAGATGGCACCCCACTCACACAGATTTTTGAATCCCTACCAAATGCGAAACAGATCCTGCAGGAATTCCAAGGGTTCCTGGTAGGCCGCCTGAGTGTCCTTGCTTCTGCGGGGGAAGAGAGAAAGTGGGAACTCCTCGAGCTTCCAAATCCAAAGGAGAGAACAGGAAATACGCAATCTCCGTTCCACATGGGTCGCGCCATCCACCAAAGCTACATCGATGAAGATCGCGTTTGCACCCCCGAAGGGTGGTCCATGGGTGTTGAGCCGTACTACCCAGGATACGAGGATCCAGAGAGGGAGAAGCGTTTTCGGTTCATCGTTCTGCCGATTACGATCCTCGAACGAGAGAATGCGCGGAAGAAGTACGAACGCGTTCTTGCCTCTGTAGAGGTCGCTATTCTCGATGAAGATTTTCATGCGGGAAATTGGATTCAGGAAATCATTATGCAGGCACGTGCTCGCTACCCTCAAGAATCACAAGCGGAGAGGAATGCGCCGCTCGTCTTCGGCGCCAAGGCTGCGCATAACGATGATCGCAAATTCCATATGCATTACACGCCGGTGTACGGCATCGAACAGTATGTGAACGACAAAATCGGCCCGCCGATTGCACCGGTAATTTTTCCTCATGCCAAAGAGCTGCACTATCCCGCAAATACCAAGGAAGCCACGCAACAGCTCGTCGATGCACATTTTTCTGATCTCCCATTCCTCACAGCGCGCAAATCTCCTCAAGCGTACAAAATGCGCCGTAAGCTCTTTCTTTTGGAGGAAGAGCAAATCGAGCTCGGAACAGAGCTGCTACGAGAGAAATATAAAGAAAAAAATATCGATACGAGGGTGATCCCACTCTCTGCACATTCACCCAACTATCAGGATGCACACCGCTTCCTCCGGGTGCTTGCATGTATGTCGGATCCAGACTGCGGTCCCACCGATATCGTAGCAACCCCACGCATACTCTCGCACTCCTACGACTGGCAGGAGCTTGGGGTGGTTACCGTAGGCGCACCCATACGAAAAAAGAATCTCCTTTTCCTCCTGGAACGACTTCTCCATTCCATCCTCCATAACTCCGAAGGGAAAGGATTTCGAACTCTCTTCAAACATCAAATGTTTGCAGATAGTAGCGCAGAGCACTTTCAGGAAACACTCTTCTCCCTCCTCGAGCATAAATTCCATATGAAGCGGGAGCCTGGAACCTACTTCTGGGTACCAGGACATGCCCTCCTGAGTGATGATATGTTTGATGCAGATAAAAAGCGACAAGGAAAAGACGGGCACCAAGAACATCCCTACATCCAATGGGTACAAAATAGGGATAAACCTCCAGTCACAGGTAAAAGAAAACGAGTCGCTCCACCGGAAAAAGTAAAACAAGAACCTGAAACAGTGGGGCAACAAAAAATTTCACCTCCAAAGCAAATAGAATCCCATCCCTTGGGCCGCACAGCACTCTTTAGCACGTGGGAAGATAATGGGTTTAACCGCGCATGGGCTCATTACTATGCAGAGCGGAGTGGAGTTCCTAACTTGGCAAACGAGATTTACTCTCTCATGAAGAGAGGCGAAGGAAATGAAGGTGAAAGATTAGCAGCCGTGCGAAGATTAGTGGCGAATACAAAAGCAGGAAGGAGAGAGGAAATACGTGCCATTAAAAAAACAGATTAGCGAGGAGCTTCGTGAGGAAGATGAGGAGTAGGTCTGTTACAGCACTGTGAGTTTCTCCTCAATTTTTTTAAGCTTCCCCATCGCCTCCTCCTCCTTCTGTTTTTCCTTTTCCAGTACTTCTTTGGGAGCGTTCTTCGTAAAATCCGCATTCTTGAGCTTCACCTGAAGGCCTTTCAGGAACTTCGTGAGCTGATCTTTTTCCTTCGTGAGACGTTCCTTCTCTTTTGAGAGATCGATAATCCCTTCGAGTGGCACATGAATTTCTACGTGCTTTGTAAAGGCGCTCGCGGCATTCACTCCGTGGTACTTCTCGTTCTGAACCATGAGACTTTTCACTTTCGCTAGGCGCCGAATATCCGCGGCATGCTCCTCCAGTACTTGTGTCGCCTCTTCCGTCACAAGAAAAGCTGTGATTTCCTTACCTACCTCCACTCCGTGTTCGTTCCTGATACTTCGAATCGCGGTGATGACATCGATCAAGATCTGGAACGCTTCGAAGGCTTCCTTATCCCTCCGCTCCGGATGAACCGTTGGCCACTCCTCTGCAATCAGCATTCCTGCATTCTGCGGTTTGAACGACGCCCATAATTCCTCAGTAATAAACGGGCAGTACGGGTGGAGGAGCCTAAGCACGCGTCGCATCGCATGCACGAGGACAGCATGGTTTGCGTTCCCTTTACTCAGCTCCAGATACCAATCGCAGAATGTTCCCCACACGAAGCTATAGAGCCGCTCCCCTACCTCACTCAAACGATACTGCTCCAATGCATCCGTCACATCTGCCACAAGTTCCACATCAAGGAGGTGGAGAAGCGCCCGATCCGCGAGTGAGAGTTTTTCCTTCGGTGAAAGTTCCGTGATGCTCTTTGGATCGATACCTGCGCTCTCGCAAGTCATGAGCACAAACCGCGATGCGTTCCATAATTTATTCACAAAGTTCCTGTACCCCGCGATTTTCTCCTCGTAGAGCTTGGAATCATTCCCGGGGCTTTGCCCCACAATCATGCTGAGCCTGAGCGCATCAGCTCCGTATTTTGCAATCATATCCAGGGGATCGATCATCGTACTTGGATCCGATTTACTCATCTTCCTTCCATCGCGAGTGCGGATGAGGCCGTGGAGGTACACGGTTTCGAATGGAATCTCCCCAGTTGCATAGGTCGTCATCAAAATCATGCGGGCGACCCAAAAGAAGAGGATGTCGTAACCGGTCTCCATCACCTGTGTCGGATGGAAGTGCTGGTAATCGGGACTTCGTTTTAAGATCTCCTCGAGTGAAATACTAAAATCTTCTGTGAGCTTGGGATCTACCAGTGTGCTCCACGTCCAGAGTGCGGAGCTGAACCACGTATCGAGAGTATCTGGGTCTTGTTCCCATCCTGATTCTTTCGGTGGAATCACGCCGAAGTATGTTTCTTCTCCTCTGTACCAAACAGGAATGCGGTGTCCCCACCATATCTGTCTTGATATACACCAATCACGGAGGTTATCGATCCAATGGAAATACGTCTTCTCGAACCGCTCCGGAATGATCTCGATTGATCCATCATGCACCACAGTCTGCATCACCTCTTTTAAACTCATCTTCTTTTTCCACGAGATACCGAGGAATAATGCCTTCCACGGCACCGCCTTTTTGTTCACATCGATGAACCACTGCAGTTTGATCTGCGGCTCAATCGCGCCGCCGCCGCGTTGGCTCGTCGCTTTGTTGTGAATGTAATTCTCGTCTGTTTTGACGAGGAGACCCTTCGACTTCAATTTTTCGACGATGAGTGGACGCGCCTCCTCGATCGGAAGCCCTGCAAATTCCCCCGCAATGGGGAGTAACTTTCCATCGAAGCCGATGATCTGCTCTCTATCGAGCTTATGGCGCTCTGCGATCTCAAAATCCGTGTGATCATGCCACGGCGTAATCGTCATCACTCCTGTACCAAATGCAGGATCAATCGCTTCATCTTTGATAACCGTTGCACGCACTTTTCCATTGATCCATTCCGCTTCGAACTTATCGCCGTGTTTGTACTTCTTGTAGCGCTCATCATTTGGATGCATCACCACGTACTTATCGCCGAACTTGGTTTCTGGTCGCGCAGTCGCAATTTCGAACGGGCCGTATGTGAAGGTATAGAAAGGAGAAGCCTCTTCCTTATAGACAACTTCATCGTCTGAGACCGTGGTTTGGAGCTTTGGATCCCAGTTCACAATCCTGTGACCACGGTAAATGAGCCCGTCTTCGTACATCTTCTTAAAGACCTCATTCACGCAGCGGTTGAGCGCGGGCTCGAACGTGTAACGCTCGCGGCTCCAGTCGCAACTTGATCCCATTTTTCTGATTTGGGAGCGGATCGTGTTTTTACTCTGCTCCACAAACTTTGCGATCTCCGCGACGAGCTTTTCTCTCCCAAGTTCTTTGCGTGGATCTTTGATCCCCTGTTCTTTGAGTTGTTTGATAACGACGTTCTCCGTCGCAATCGCCGCGTGATCCGTGCCCGGGACCCAGAGCGCTTCCTTCCCGCGCATCCTTTGGAAACGGATGAAGATATCCTCGAGCGCAAGCATCACTGCATGCCCGAGGTGCAGCTGCCCCGTGGCATTTGGTGGCGGCATGCTGATAGTAAATGTCTCCTTTTTCGAGTCACGGTTTGCTTTGAACGCATCGGAGTTCTCCCACATCGCATAGATCTGATCTTCAACGGCCTTTGGATCGTAGGCTTTCTCGAGCATTTGGGAAGCAGTGTAACAAGTTCGGCATTCGCTCGACAAAATACACTAAAAGAGTAGAATCCCCTCTTACTATGGGAGTAGAGACAGCATCATTCAACGGGGGGGCAAAATCACGGTTCGGAGCTGCATTAGAACTCCTCAAAATGGAGTTCACCCGCAACATCGAAGGAAAGGATGCCGTGAGCGATGGGATCCAGGGAGTCGTGAATTCTGGGAGAACCCTCGTACAGGGAGTATTGGAAGTTGGACCTGTGATTTGGCATTCGGTTGCAGGTGCTCTTGGACGGAAGCAGGAATTTGCTGTGCAGGAGAGAGATGGTCTTATTAATGGAGTGAGCAACGCTGTGGGAAATACGATTACCGAGCTCAAGAACAGGAAATTCCTCTCTGCTATCTACACACTCCTCGCAGAAATCTTCCCTGATGCGATCGTCCGGGATTTGATGCAGGGACATACAATTAAAGCCACTCCTCAGTCATAACTGAGAGGGGAAAATATGGTATAATGTCTTGATGCATCAACATCAAAATAATTTCTGGAGCGAAAATCGCTTTGCATACCAAATGGAAGGTGCGGCAGAGATCTCTCCCCATGCAGCGGAATCCGCGGCAGTCACGGCAAAGACTCATGGACTCTTGGAAGGTTTGAAGAATTCGATCGCGCTGCCCTCGCAAACTGTAGGTATCGCAGCAGAGAAAGTAGCGCTCACGGGGATGGCAGCATTCAATATCGCGCTCCTTGGTGGAGTATTCGCTGCCGGCATGTACATGATCGTTGCAGGAAAGCCTCCTCCCCTTCTCCAAAAACTCACTGGAAAAGCTTCTTGATGAATTAGAGGAGGAGGACGCTAGAATGAAGCCAATGCCACTCTATGATTTCCAGTGCCTTGCTTGTGCACATATTTTTGAAAGAGAACACCCCCGCGGGGTAGAGAATCCCATATGCCCCCTGTGTAAAGGAGGCACCGAAAAGCTCCTCTCGCCGCCCCCTATTATCTTTAAGGGTGGAGGTTTCTATAAAACTGATGCTTCCTCTGCTTCTCGTAAACTCTCTCCGGAGACTCCTATATCGGAGTCTGTACCTACAAAGAAGGAGAATGAAAAAGGCGATACCAAGGGAAAAACAACTGATAGCAAAGAAACGGGAAAGGGGTAAAAAGGGCTTGCGCTCCTAGGAAGAAACTCGTACCATGGGCGCGATCTACGGATTTCTTTCCACCCCCCACGTTATGAAGCGCATGCTCGCTCTCGTCGTTTCCTCCGCCATTTTCCTTAGCGTTGCTCCAGCTGCGCTTGCACAGACAGGCCGGGAGAATCGCACTACATGGTCTCCTTCCCGCATTTCGCAGCGCCTCCAGAAGAGGGCTACGCTCGCTTCGTACTGGAATCGCTGGAACCTTGCCTACCGCAGGGAGCGCTACCGCGCTGTCGTAGCACAGGTTCTGCAGGGTATGCCTGCCACCTTGGCAGTAACTGGTGCGGATGATGGCCGAGACTTCACGGCTTTCGATCGCCCAACCAGACGCACCATCGGTACATGGCGCTTACCGGATAACTGCCCAGAAAACCGCATCAACACCGATGAAGGAAATCCCTCAACCAAGGCTGCCTGCACGCAGGCGGATGAATAAGAATTTCTCATGAGTTTTAAAACAGAGCCTTTTAGGCTCTGTTTTTTGTTTTACGCCTCCTCGTAGAACGCCGAGAACACGGTAAAATCCAGGAAGTCGATATCGCCATCGCGATCGAAATCAGATTCCACTTGTACACGCAGGAGCTCATCACCCTCGAGGAGCCGTCCCAGAAGATTTGCGGGTGTGCGCGAGAGGACGAAGAGTGTTGCAAATACGAAAATCCCCGAAATCACCGCAAGGAGGAGCCGCTGTTTTCGATTGAATGTCATCAAAATATTATACCACAAAAGAGTTATCTAAGAAAGAGAGGAGAGGAAGGCACAGCGATGATGTTTTAAAGAGGAAGGAGTATCACCTACAATCAGCTCTATGGATGCCGCCTCGTTTCTTATCATTGTCATGATTTCTGCAGCGGTTGGTATTCTCACTGCTCTTTCGTTTGGATTCCGCATTGTTCGCCTCCCGAGCGGCAAGAGGACCGAGAGTATTCGATCTCTCGGGCGAGGGACATTCACAATGATGAAGCGAGAGCATGGTGTATCGATACTCACGATGGGGGCTCTCACAGTGCTGATTGCTTTCTTCAACATTACTATTGCTGCAACGTTCTTCGTAGGTGCGCTGCTCTTCTTTACACTCCTCATCATCACTACGGTGACGATTGCGGTCGCAAGCTCCCGCATCGCCGAGGCTGCGCGGGAGAGCGCTAAAAAGGCTGATCGCATTGCGTTACTTTCCTCAACTGCCCTTGGCCTCCTCCTCACAGGAGGCGCGCTCCTTTCACTCACAGCAATTCTCTACGTAGAGTATGTGTATGCGGGGAAAACCTGGGATGCTTCGATCGAACCATTGATTGGATTGTGCGGAGGAATTGCCGGGGCACTCCTCATACTCCGGAACACGGAGAGCGCTCCAACGGAAGAAACTTCGGTGCTCCTTTTGAGTTTCGTCTCCTCGCTCTTCGCTGCAATGCTTCTCGGGTGGTCCACCATCGGAACCGAGGCAGCGCTCTTCTTCCCCCTCGTGATCACAGGCTTCAGCATCCTCTCCTGCATTATCGCTGGCTTCTTCGTGCGCATGGGGAAGCGTGCGCATTCCTCGAAAATAATCATGCGGGGCATCCTCCTCAGCACCCTCTTCACCATTGCTGCCGGATATATCATCGCACAGAGATTTTTTCCGGATGCGATGGCAAATGGGGTAACTATTGCCTTCGTCATGGGCCCGATTGCCTCCCTGCTCCTCACGATCATCACGCAGTACTACTCCTCTCTGGAACATCCACCGGGGCGGTTGAGCCCTGCGGAAGCGAACGCTCGGAGCATCGCCTTTGGGCACCTCTCGACTGCTGCTCCCATCCTCATTATTGCATTCACAATCGGCATTGCCGATATTGCTGCGGGAACATATGGCATTGCACTTGCAGCTCTCAGTGTGCTTACCCCACTCAGTCTTTCCCTCTCGCTCCATGTGTACGAGGGAATGGCGATCGAGGCAGAGAGATACGCAAAAGCTCATCACCAAAGTGCACAGGCCTCCATGCACTTGATCGAGCTTGCAGTCACAGGAAAAAACCTACAGAAGGGAAGTAGGGTGAGCCTGAGCGGAATTCTCACCCTGACCGCATGCGCACTCCTCTTTATTTTTATGAGGAGAGATGCCTCGGGAATCGCGCTCTCGGAACCCATGATTCTCATTGGATTGATTCTTGGAGGAACGCTGCCTTTCCTCTTCTCCTCTCTCACAAAAGGAGGGAGGGATCATGCGATTTCTGCCGTGTTCGTCCTCCTTATTCCTCTCCTCGTTGGTTTCATCTTTGGCTCTCCTGTACTCACTGGATTTCTCACTGGTGCAATCATCACGGGTGTCCCCCTTGCAATAAGTACCATGATGAGTGGGGGTACTCTTTCTCTCCGGAATTCCCCTCACCACATCATCGGTACCCTCCTCCAGTCCCTGATCATCATAAGCATACTCACCACAGGGTGGTACTCGGAAGGTGGTTTGCTTAGCTGAGAGCGGGAATGAGAACAGAATGTGTATTCTGCCTCGAAGAAAAGGGTATCAATGAAGGAAAGTGAGTCACTTGCATCGAAATTGGAGTTCGGTAGAATGAACGGCGGGCTCCTGAGAAAAAAGAAGAGCCTGAAGTCCCCCCGCCTTCGCCAAGGCTACGGCCGACAGGCCACATGGACTTCCCATTTTCCCTTATGGCTACAAAGAGGAAATCACAGCAGAAGCAGTCAACACGATTCATCATCGTCACTGGGGGCGTCTGCTCCTCACTTGGAAAAGGGATAGCTACCGCCTCTATTGGCGCGATTATGAAGGCATGCGGATTGAAAGTATTCGTCCAGAAGCTCGATCCCTATTTGAATGTGGATCCGGGTACGATGAGCCCTTTTCAGCACGGGGAGGTGTACGTGACGGATGACGGCGCGGAGACGGATTTGGATCTTGGCCACTACGAGCGATTCATCGATGAACCCATGAGCAAGCTCTCTACTGTCACAACGGGACAGATTTATCAGAGTGTGCTGAGCAAAGAACGCCAGGGAGAATTCTTAGGGAAGACGATCCAGGTTGTTCCCCACATCACGGATGCCATCAAAAAACGTATGAAGGAAGCTGCAGAGAAGAGCGGTGCAAAGATCATGCTCATCGAAATCGGCGGCACAGTGGGAGATATCGAAGGCGAACCATTTCTGGAAGCTGTCCGTCAGATGCGATCGGAACTCGGCAATGGAAGAGTCTTCCATGTGCATCTCACGCTGCTCCCATACCTTGCAGCAAGCAAAGAACTCAAGACCAAGCCAACACAACTCTCCGTTCGTGAGCTCCGACGCATCGGATTGCAGCCGGATATGATCCTCGCTCGCGCGGATGCAAAAATACCGGAGGATCTCTTGGATAAGATCAGCCACTTCTGTGGCGTTGAGCGGCGCGCCGTCATCCCTGCTCCCACCGTGCGCTCCATCTACGACGTTCCCGTGAGTTTCCAGAGCTATGGAATGGCGGAAATTATTGCGGAAAAACTGGAGCTTGGATCTGTGCGACCGGATATGAAGGAATGGGAGGCAGGGGGGAAACGACACAGTGCCGCAAAAGAAGAGGTGAAAATCGCACTCGTCGGCAAGTACACGGGCCTGGATGATGCCTACCTGAGCCAAATCGAAGCTATTAAAACAGCTGCCGTTTTCGAGAAGCGCCGTGCAAAGATCATCTGGATCGACTCTGAGAAGTTAGAGAAAAACGACAAGGCACTCTGGAAGCAACTCAAGACCGCCGATGGCATCATTGTAAGT
>DATDWC010000028.1:0-21010 GCA_035289805.1 Candidatus Peribacterales bacterium
GTAGGATTTCTACGCTTCTCCTTTTTCCATGGAACGAACTGATGAGGAGATCGCAATCGCCTGTAGCGAGAGCTCACTCCAGGAATTCGATCACCTCTACCTACGCTACTCACGGCCGATCTACGCCTTTATAAGCAGGCGTACCTCCGATCGCGCCATCGCAGAGGATCTTACGAGTACCGTCTTTCTCAAGGCTCTCGAAAACATCCGTTCTTTTACACCCCGTAAGGGGAGCTTCCGCACCTGGCTCTACAGGATCGCCCGCAATGTTCTCATCGATCACTATAGATCGCATGCGCTCCGGCGGACCGAAGATATAGAGACCGCTTGGGATCTCCCGGCGGAAAGCACTGCGGAAGAACCTGTTGAATCGATGCTCCGTGATAGAGCCTTGGTAAAGGCACTCCGGGCGCTCAAGCCCTCGGCTCGAGAGGTTGTGCTCCTCCGTATCTACGAGGATCTCCCCTACAGCGAGATCGCACAGATTACGGGGAAATCCGAAGGTGCAACCAAAGTACTCTTCTCCCGCACGATCAAAGAACTCCGCAATGTTCTCCCTCCACTCTCCTTCCTCCTCCTCTTCTTCCCGCACTTCCACTCATGACTCGCACTCCCGAAAGCATCTACCAAGAGCTCATCCTCATTGATCGGAGTTTCAGAGATCACGAGGCGACTCTGCTCCCCATCATCAAAGCACTCCTCGCTCAAGATCCTGCACGGGAGCCAGATGAAAAATTTCTCCAGGATCTTCGGGTGCGTCTGCGTGATCACGCAGCAGCACTCCAAAACCATTCTTCCCTTTCCCCCTTCTCCGTCATGCAAAAGTACTTCCCTTACCTCTCTGGCGCACTCGCGGTGCTCGTCATTGTGCCCGTGTTTGCGTTCTTCCTCATGAAGCCGGGAACGTTTCCTGTGGCTCCCGGTGAACCGCTCTTTGGTGAATCTATTACTTCTACTCCCCCTCGCGCATTCGGATCGCTCACGCCTGCAGAGGTGCCTGTGACTCCCGGAGCCGAAGCCGCAATGGGTCGCAGTCAGGGTGGTGGCGGTGGCCTTGGGAGCTCCCCGAGCGCACTCAGCGTTGCAAGAGATGAAAAGATGATCATGCCGTACCCCATGGTCCAGTTTGATTACGTCTACTCCGGAGAATTCCCAGAGCTTCAACAGAGTGTGGGAGTCTACCGTCGTAATCCCAGAGCTGCCTCTCTCCCGCTTTCTTCGATTGGATCGAATCTGAACCTTGGCACGGTGAATCTGGAATCCTTTGCAGGTGCCTCCACCGAATCGATCACGTTCCAGCAGGATCGTGAATTCGGCTACCAGATCTACGTGAACCTGCGCGATGCCACGATCTCGATCGATGCCAAATGGGATAAGTGGCCGATCTCACAGTGTCAGACCGAGGAGTGCTACCGCAGAGAGCGAATCACGCTCGCGGATATTCCAGAAGATCAAGTCCTCATCGATATTGCTAAGGCATTTGCAGAAGAGCACGGCATCGCTCTCTCCGGTTACGGCGAGCCCGAAGTCGATAACCTCTGGCGCCGCGATTACGATCGCGCCGAAAATAAGGAATTCGCCTACGTTCCAGAGACGCAGCGCGTTGTGTTCCCGCTCCTCCTCGATTCTAAAAAAGTCACCGATCAATCCGGTGCACTCTACGGCATCAGCATGGGCATCCACGTGAAGCACAAGCGTGTTATGAATGTCTACGGCATCACGGGACAGTCCTACGAGAAATCAGATTACGAAGGCATCTCCAATCCCGCAGAGATCCAGAACTTCCTCGCTAAGCTCGATAAGTATCCTGCAGATTCTTTTCCGCAGGATATGAAGATCGAGAAGGGTACCGTGACCCTTGGCACGCCGACTCTCGGCTTTGCCGTTCACTATACCTATGATGGTATGACGAGCCAGGAGCTCCTTGTTCCATCGCTCATCTTCCCGGTCGAAAAGGTCGATGCTCCGGCCGAGTACTACTTCTACCGCCAAAGTGTGGTCGTTCCGCTCGCAAAGGATTTGCTCAAAGAGCAGAACTACCCACCGATGATTCCTTATATGGAAGGGCCAGCAGTACGTGGAGTGGAAGATGCTCCCGTTCCAACGGAAGAGGTGAAGCCAGTCGAGGAAGGAGTAGAAAGTGACTCCGGTTACTAATCCATAGTTTCCTTGAATGATGCACCCTCGGGAAACCGGGGGTGTTTTTTGTAAGAGGGAAGAAGGAGAAACGTCTGCTCCTATGAGCACCCACCGTAGAGAAATCTCATGGTGGGTGCCATCTATGGTTTCTTCTGGTACGTTTTCCACTATGAAGCATCTGGTTTTCTTTTCGCTCGGAGTCCTTGTGCTTCTTTCCGCGTGTACGGGAAATGAGGAGGAAACATTACGAGCCGACCTCGACGCCGCAAATCATTGCACGGCTGCTTCGGATTGCGTTCTCATCGGGAGCGTGTGTCCGTTTGATTGCTACATTTATGTGCACACGAGCGAAGCAGATCGCATGAAGGTGAAGCTCGATGCATTCGAATCGAACTGTGCGTACTCCTGCCTTGCAACGACGGGAGTCGCGTGTGAAGCAGGCAAGTGCATGGCGCAATTCGAAGGGCAGGAATAAATGGCTTCTTTGAGCCTTTTTCCCCATTTTGATGGTGTCTATTATCATTGACTTCCCGCTAGGATTTCCTACAATGAACTCATCTTATTCCCACTTATTTTTATGAAGAATCTCGAAACCCCTGAAACATCCAAGAACGAAACTCCAAAAGAGCGAACATTCTTCGGGGCAGTATCATCTGGTAAGGCAGAAGAACTGAGTGGTGTTGCAAGAAATTTTGCAAGTGGTGAAAATAAGGCAATCATTCATACAGACTCAGGAGAGTTATCTGATTTACCCCAAAACAGGGAATACGTTGATAAGGTGGGGCAGGTGCTTAGCAATAATACTGCCTCATTTACTGCAGGGGGCGAGAAGCTCACTGACGAGACCATCGATGCGCTCGAACATGAGGCAAGGCGTAAGAACGCTGATGCATCAAAAAAAGGAACAATCGAAATTATTGATGTTCACTCATCTCAACATCAGAAACTCCATAATATTTTTGAGCCTCTCAACGTCGATGTGCTCTCGCATGAGCAAACGTATGCGACGATAAGTAGAGCAAAAGAGGATGCAAAGAAGAGTGCAGAAAAGCCTGAAGAGGCGAAGCTCGATATTGGTGCGTAATCATCAGAAAGAAGAAAGGGAGTGCACAGCGCTCCCTTTTTAGTATTAAACTATTCAACTGAATAGTATAATGGTAAGAATCTAAGCAAAACTGCGAAATCTTAGAGCAGAGGAACAATATTCGTGCTATACTTCCTGTCTGCTTCTTTTACACCATGGGGATGCAAGGCTTTTGACAGCGTGATACTGGTTCTGTTTGCTGCCATCCGGGATCGCATTGGTTCCCGTTACCCACTTGATGCAACCTATAGATGCCAACTCATCTATTCTTGCAAAGGCACGCGAGATCGCAGGCAAGGTTCGCCTTCCTGCCCTCGTCCCTGTCTATGCATAAGTGTTCTCTTAAGAGCACACGTCTCTCCTTCGATTCTCGCTAAGGGGATGAGACGCCATTAGCGAGGCTCACCTGCGGTCGGACGTTGCCGCAGAACGAGTACTTTAGACGACACCCTCAGCTCCACTCTCTGTTCTCCTCTTATGGATGCTGAGTATGAGGGGAGCTACGATGGTAGAAGCTCCAGAGCTACACGTTGCACCCGGGTTCGATTCCCGGCATCTCCACCACACTTCGCTTTTCGCTACGCGAAAAGCTTCGCGTGGCAAGCCAATTACTTCCAAGCGAAGTGTGCCCCGCGTAGCTCTGCCTAAATTCAATGAAAATATGCATTAATCCCCAATTCGCTCTTACTAATTCGCAGAGCGAAGTGGGGCTATTTGCGATAATATGATCAGCCATGCATTACGTTTATATTCTTGAGCTTCAGAACGGACAGCACTATGTCGGCTATACGACGAATCTAGATAATCGAATTGCACGGCATGCATCAGGCAATGCATGTACGACGACGGATAGAATGCCTATGAAATCGATCGACTTTTATGCAGCCTTTCGATCAGAGAAGAAAGCGCGAGATTTTGAGAAATATCTGAAGAGCTCCTCAGGTTTTGCTTTTCGAAATAAAAGGCTTCTCTAGGTAGTAATAGTTACGGCATTTCCACCGTTCTCAGTTATGGGATTTTTCACCACAAGTTCTTATACTCCTTCCTGTTATCCCAAAGAAAGTAAAGGTTTAAAAAGAGGAGCGCGTATGCGGGGATAGCAGCAGCGCTGATTGGCGATGCATCCAGGAACCAGTGGAAGGCGATGACATTCACGGTAAATGGTGCAAGCAGCACCGCAGCAAGAGCCGTGCGGTTCATGATAACGAGCACTGCAGAGATCAAACAATCGAGTGTGATGAGGGGCATCATGTATCCACTATTCATGAGTGCCGAGATGAATGCCCATCCCTCGGGGGTGTACATGTCTTCTGTGGGAGCAGGCAGGAGACCGAGTGCACCTACAACAGGCATGAGGAGAAGGAGCACCAAGAGAATTCGCAAAACAATGGTGAGAATTTTCATAGAGGGAAAAGGAAGAGTGCTTTTAGTTTAGCAGGAAAAACAGAACATGTTTTTGAGGGCATAGACGAAGGCCTGCATGATCTGCTTCAATGTACTCTTTTCGTTTTCCTCTGCTGTATCCGGCTCTTCACTCGATTGCGACGAAGAGGAAGAAATGATCTCAACCTCAGCAAGGCCAGGTTCTGAACTTTGTACAGTTCCACCCTGCGTACTTTTCGGGATATTAGGTGAACCTGAGGACGCACTGGAGGCGGAAGAGGGGACACTCCAGTACCCTCCCTCCAAGTTCGAGCTTGCGCTAGATGCACTCTCCATCGGTGCATCCTGATAGGGGATGAGCGGCGCTCCGCCTGAGGGTTTATCCACGCACTGCCCTGGGTAGATTGCATCGATGAGTGAGGAACAGATTTTTGGGCTCGCGCAATCACTCGGGGAGTAGCAGAGCGTTGCCGCAAGCGCAGTTGCGGGGAGAAAAAAGAGGATGAAGAGAGCGTATCGCATCGAACACAGGATATCGTGCGAGATAAACGATGGCTACTCATTACTCTCCGATTCTTCTCCTTCCTCTTCATCATCGACTCCTCCAAGCGTCAAAAGCTTTTTTCCTTCTTCCTGATGCTGAATGTACACCGCTTGATCGCGGAGGCGATCAATATTGCGGAGCAGGAAGTACGACGTAAGTTGCTCTGTTTTAAGCTCTGGCGTTCCCTCCTCTGCTTCTCCAAAGAGATTCGTTGAGCGGTTCGCAAACAGAAAGAGAGTGGAGAACACTCCCATGAGGAGCAGGGCAACCCCGGTGAAGGCAATCGGCTTCTTCATGATGTGGGGAAGCTTTCGGAAATACGCATCAAGAGATCCTCGAGCGATGCGATGAACACTTCAAACTCCTCGGCATTCATCGGCTCATTGGCCTTTGTAAGGAGTGCCGCGCTCTCCTCTGTGAATCCGTGGGTCGCGATACCATTCTGCTCTAGGTCCTGGAGGTACGCATGGAGCTTCCTCAGGAGTTCCTTTGCATTTACGAGGATAACCTCGTGATCGACCGGCTTTGCATGAGAGAGCAGCTTTTCTGCAAATGCATCGAACGTCGCAAACCATGCAGTGAGCTCCTGATTCCCGGAGATTGAACGAGCACGTAATTCTAGATCTGTGAGCTCTTTCCGCAGGCTATTTGCAGAGAACCCATCCACAAGAATATCGATCGCATCTTTTAATTCCTCCAGGAATTTTTGAGCACTCCAGAGGTACACCTCGATCGTGAGTCCGCCTTCCACGGGGAAAATTCTCTCCTCTGCCTCCTTGAGTGCGCGGAAGAAAGTTTTCCGCTCTTCCTCTGTCTCCGCTGCCTGCGATTGCCGCAAGAGGTTCTGCACGATACCGCGGATCTCCTCTGCCTTTACAGGGCTCGTGCGTGCAATGCGATCCGCATTTGCTGCAAGGGAAGTGAGGTAAATCCGGGTTCGCACCATGAGCGCATCCTCTGGTGTTCTTACAGATGAGGCATCACGTGTGAGGCGTTCCTGCCATCCTAATCCAAAGTAGCTTGCTGCGTGCGCATAGAACTCGTCAGGTTTTCCCTGGAGTGCCAGGAGATCGGTGAGCTCAACTGGCACCGGAGCACCCTGGGATTCGAGCGAGCGGATAATGGTCTTCATTGCGGGAGCCGCGATGTTCTCGATAAAGAGAATCTGAGTCTGATCGGGTGGCGCATCCTGAGCAGCGACACGAAGAAGCGAATGGGCTGAAATGAGAGTGAGTGCCGTGAAGATGGCAAGAATTGTTCTCATGGGCTTCCGAAAGCAGCATACCGGAACTTTGGGTAGAATCTCCCGCGTATGGACTCTCTTTCGACGAATGATATCCGCAGTGCGTACCTCCAATTCTTTGAGAAGAAGGGGCATGCTGTGATCAAGAGTGCATCACTCCTCCCGGAGAACGATCCCACTACGCTCTTCACGGGTTCCGGCATGCAGCCGATGCTCCCTTATTTGCTCGGCGAAAAACATCCGCTTGGCGTGAGGATCGCAGATAGTCAGAAATCATTCCGGAGTCAGGATATTGAGGAAGTAGGGGATAACAGACACACCACATTCTTCGAGATGCTCGGGAACTGGTCACTCGGAGATTATTTTAAGGAGGAGCAAATCCCCTGGATGTTTGAGTTCCTCACGGAAAAGTTGGGACTCGATCCGAAGCGCATCTTCGTAACAGTATTCCGTGGCAATAGCATCATTCCGCGTGATGATGTTTCGGTCCAAGTATGGGAGGAAGTATTTAAGAAGGCAGGCATCGAAGCGAGCTCTGTGGATTTAGCGGAAGATGCTGGGCTGCAGGGAGGACGAATCTTCTACTACGATGAGACCAAAAACTGGTGGAGCCGCACGGGAGCGCCAGCCACGATGCCAATCGGGGAACCAGGGGGTCCGGATTCCGAGATGTTCTTCGATTTTGGCGAAGAGAGAAAGATTCATGAGCGCTCTGCGTGGAAGGATCGTCCCTGCCATGTGAACTGCGATTGCGGGAGGTTCCTGGAGATCGGTAATAACGTCTTCATGGAGTACATTCACACCGCAAAAGGATTCGAAAAATTGAAGCAGCGAAACGTCGATTTTGGCGGAGGGCTCGAACGCATGGCAGCAGCGCTCATCGATGATCCGGATGTTTTTAAAATCGATCTCTTCACCCCCATGCGTGAGCTCCTCCAAGAGCTCTCGGGGAAAACGTATGGCAAGAGTGAGCAGGATCTCCGTGCATTTCGTGTCATCCTCGATCACCTGCGCGGTGCTACGTTCCTGATTGCGGATGGCGCTCCCCCAAGTAACCGCGATCAGGGGTACTTCACACGGAGGATGATTCGGCGCTCTATCCGCTTTGCGGGAATCCTCGGTATTACCGAAAAATTCTGTGCCCAAGTTTCGGAAGCTGTCATCAAGAGCTACGGCGATGCGTACCCGGAGCTCCAGAAAAAAAAGCAGGAGATCTCAGCAATTCTTACGGAGGAAGAGGAACAGTTCCAAAAAACCTTAGTGCGTGGAGAAAGAGAGCTTGGGGATTATCTCAAAAAAGAGAAAACACTCGATGGTGCAAAGGCCTTCTACTTCTTCGAGACCTATGGATTTCCACTCGAGCTCACGGAGGAACTTGCAAAAGAAAATGGTATCCCAATCACAAACCCCGAGGGGTTTACGAGTGCCAGGGAAATGCATCAGGAGAAGAGTAGAGAAGGAGCTACGGGGAAATTTGCAGGCGGTCTTGCAGATCACTCTGCAGAGACTACGAAGCTCCACACCGCAACACACCTCCTCAATGCGGCTCTCCGCCGGGTGCTTGGTACCCACATTCAGCAGAAAGGCTCAAACATCACGCAGGAGCGGCTTCGCTTTGATTTTAATCATCCGGAAAAGATGACAGGGGAGCAGATCAAAGAGGCAGAGCGCCTTGTGAACGAAGCGATCAAAGCGGATTTCCCGGTTATGTACCACCTTACGACAGTGGAAGGCGCAAAGAAGGAAGGGGCGATCGGAGTCTTTGATGATCGCTATGCTTCGATGGCACTCAGCACAGGTGGATCCGAGGTGAAGGTCTATCAAGTGGGTGATGGGAGTTTTAGTAAAGAGATCTGCGGCGGTCCGCATGTTGCACGCACGGGTATGATCGGATCATTCAAAATTCAAAAAGAGGAGAGCTCTTCCTCCGGAGTGCGCCGTATCAAAGCGGTGGTAGCTGGAGGACCGAAAGAGATTGAAGTAGCCAGGGAAAGCACTAAATCCTAAGCACCAAATCCTAAAGAAGCACTAAGCCCTAAAAGGTGATATTCTTGCTCTCCATGATCCAAGGACTAATCTCTTCTTTGCTCTATTATTCAGAAACATGAATAGAACCCAATATATTTTAGGATTTAGGATTTTTGGTTTTTTTAGTGCTTGGTGCTTAGTACTTGGGATTTTTACCTTAACTTCTCTCTTTTTTCCTCAAAAGACCTGGGCAAAAGCTGGGGAAATCTATGAGGATTGGACGTTCCGGGATGAGGAGGATATCCGTGCCTGGAGCTACAAGGGTATGGAGGAGGCAGCACTCACAGATGAGGGTCTCCAGTTTGATATTCAGGCAAATGCGACGATGTTCCGGGCGCTCCCGGAAGGGTTCCACCAACATGTTGATGCAATCGAACTCTCGTTCGATGCGATGACGCTCAAAGAGGTTGCACTCCTCTTCCTCACATTCGATGACGAGGGAAAGATTGTGAGGCGCTTCCGCATGAGTTTTCTGGATATGGCAGATGGTCCAGTGCACCAGTACATTCCACTTGAGTTCTACCGGAGGGAGGTGGAAAAGACGGAGGTACTTGCGATGGTGTACGAAGGTTCTGCGCAGGATGTAACCTTCGATGGGATTCGATTCATCCACTACTCCCTCTTCGAAAAGCTGATCGGGGCATGGAAGAGTTTCTGGAACATGCAATCTTTCCAACCCTTCACGATCAACATTCTCCATGGACCTGTGATTGTGAAGGATCGAGGGCCATTTTCGCTCCGAGAAGATCAGCGAGTGATGGCGCTATCGGCGAATGCGTACTTCCTGGTGGGCATTGCACTTTTTGGCTTGGCGATGCTCTTTATTGCACTCTACCGCGTTCGGATGAAGCGTGAATCCTGGGAGAATGTTCGCCTCTCCTCTCTCCGTGTTTTCCTTGGTACGGTGTTCGCACTCTGGCTCTTCTACGATCTTCGGATGGGTATGGAATTTCTCCAAAACGTTGCGCATGATCACTTCTCCTTTGTCATTGCAGAAGAAAGAGAGAAGGAATTCCGCGATGTGGGGAAGTTCCCCGAGTTCATCGCGTTTGCAAAGCCCTACCTCAAGGATGTTCCGCTCTATGAATTCTTCACCGCGGAGCGCTGGCCATTTTTTGGCATGATGCGTTACGAAACGTACCCCGCCAAACCAAATCCCGGCGAGCCACTTGCCGATATCTGGGTCATCTTCAATCGCAGAGATATGGGGGTGGATACAGAGAACAGACTCACACTCTCGGGTAATCCAATCACTCTACCAGGCACAGTGCTTGCGCGCTTTGATGTCTCCTCATTCATCTTCCGCGGTCAATACGCCAAATGATGATCCTCTCTACCCTCCTCGCGCTCCTTGTCTTCCCCTTAGAAGGGATGCTCGCACTGCGGCTCGTGATGAAGAAGAAATCAATCCTCTCTCTGCTCGAGCATATTGCCTATGGATTTCTCCTCGGCGGGGCTTTAAGCGCGTTTCTCCTCTTTTGGGCGATGCTCTTTGGTTTACCTCTCACGTTTGTAGGATTTGCTATAGGACATTTCGTTCTCATTCTCCTTCTCCTCATTTTTTCGTTCATGAGATTTGGCATAAAGGATATTTTCCCTCGCTCAACGTTCCTTCCTTTAGAGCCCTCTGAGTCTCGCCGCCCTTCGCGTTTCCTCTCCTTTATTCTGGCATGGCTCATCGTGTGGACTGCCGTAAAGATTGTTGCGGGAGGATACGATCTCTTCGTCACTCCTGCCTTCTACAACGATATCCACGCAAACTGGAACATGCGTGCGAAGGTCTTCTACACGAATGAATCCCTGCTTCTCAATCGCCCTGTTTCAGACGAGTTCTTCTTCGGTGGCCGCGTACCGAGCTACCCGCTCACCGTGTACTTTGCGAAGGTCTGGATCGCGCAAGCCGTAGGATCGTGGCACGAAGGAGCAGTTGATAGCATCCACCTTCTCTGGTTCTTCTCGCTCCTTGCAATCTTCTTTGTGGCGCTGCGGAGGGAGCTTGGGCAGATGTGGGCAGTGATTGGCACCTTCACAATTGTGAGCATCCCACTCCTCCTGATCCATGGAGTGAATGCGTACACGGATGTGCTGATGGCGGCGCACCTCTTTGCCGTGCTCTATGCGTTCTACCGATGGATGATTACGGAGGATCAATCTGAGCGCTCTGAATGGCTCAAGATTTTTGCTGTGATGACCGCCGCCATGCTCTTTGTGAAGAACGAAGCACTTCTCATTTTTCTCCCTCCCATTGCCCTCCTCTTTTTCATTGCTCTTCTCCCCTGGAAGAAGCGTACAACGGGGAGAGCAGGATTCTTTTCTACTCTCAGCCTGCGTATTGCTGCAGCTCTCCAGAACCGCGATCTTTGGCTATGGGTTGGATGCGTCTCTCTTGTCCTCCTCCCCTGGACCCTCTTTAAGATTACCCATGGGCTCACCTTTGGGAATGCGACCGAGGTCTCAAGACTTACCCTCACGCCGAATCCCGAGGTTATTCGTGCGGTGGAGGGGGATCTCCTCTACACCGGGAGCTACCTCCTCTTCTTCCCGCTCTTCCTCCTCCTGCTCGCTATTGGTCTCCGTCCTCTGCGATCAAAAGCGGTAACACTCCTCACATGCTTCTTTCTCATTGTGCTCGTGGGAGAGTTCTGCATTTACTGGCTCACGCCGCTCTCTGTGGAGGCAATTCAGCATACGGGATTCGGGAGGGGAATGATCCATATCCTGCCAATTGGTGTTTTTGTGAGTACAGTGATTTTGGCAAGACTCTTTGCGTCCGATACTGCTCACATATCGCGAGGAGAGAAAAAATCATGAAATTTGGCGTGCAGAATTCCGCCGGAAACTCAAAAATGTTTGTCTCTTTGAACAGAAATACTCTTCGAACGAATGGAGAGGTTGCGTAAAGGGAAAGTTGTGGCTTTCCCGAAAAAAAGAGCATATCTTGTATTGGTTGCTTTCTACGAGACACAAGATATTGTGTGGATAGAAAGTTTTTCTCTCGGTGAAGCCCTAAAGAATCACCGTTTTCTCTCTCCTTTTCCTTCCCATGAACCCCGCCGCTTTCCCTTCGAAGAGTGTTCCAAGTGATATCCCTATGGTGAATGCTCCAGCAGGGAAAAAAGGGCACCAGGGAATCGAGGGAGATACGTGGCAGGCGAGCCGAGGTCTTCGAATTCCCCGTGTCTTCACCACTCCCGGGAGTGATCCCTTAGAGGAAGTTCGCTACGAGAAGCGTACGAGCAAGATTGTGAATACGAATGGCTCCGTTGTGTTCGAGATGGAGGGGGCAGAGATCCCCGCGAATTGGTCACAGGTTGCAACGGACATCATGGTGAGCAAGTACTTTCGAAAAGCAGAAGTGCCACAGGAGGATGAGCGGGGAAACATTCTCAAAGATGAAAAGGGGAATGTGATCACTGGCCCCGAGCGCTCTGCAAAGCAGGTGATCCGACGGCTCGCCGGGTGCTGGAGGTTCTGGGGCGAGAAGTACGACTACTTTGATACCGTGCAGGATGCGCAGGCGTTCGAGGATGAGCTTAAGTACATGCTCGTGCACCAGATGGCTGCCCCAAATAGTCCTCAGTGGTTCAATACCGGTCTTCACCATGCCTATGGCATCACCGGGCCGGCGCAGGGGCACTACTACGCTGATCCCGTGACGGGAGTCGTAAAGCAGAGCACCGATGCCTACACGCATCCTCAGCCCCATGCCTGCTTCATTCAGTCAGTGCAGGACGATATGGTGAACCCGGGCGGTATCATGGATTTGTGGGTGCGGGAGGCACGCCTCTTTAAGTATGGATCTGGTACCGGCACCAACTTCTCGGAGCTCCGTGGATCGGGAGAATCCCTCTCTGGCGGGGGGAAAAGCTCCGGGCTCATGTCATTCCTCAAAATTGGTGATCGTGCGGCGGGGGCGGTCAAATCTGGTGGCACGACGAGACGTGCAGCGAAGATGGTGTGCCTGGATCTCGATCATCCGGATATCGAGGAGTTCATCAACTGGAAGGTGAAGGAAGAAAAGAAAGTCGCCGCGATGAGGGATTCTGGATACTCCACCGATTTTAACGGTGAAGCATATCAAACGGTCTCCGGTCAGAACTCCAATAACTCTGTGCGCGTGCCGCACGCATTCTTCCAGGCACTCGAACAGGATAGCGATTGGGATCTCTACTTCCGCACCGAGCGACGCAAGGCAAAGGCAGAAGGCCGAAATCCTGCCCCCTCCAAAACTCTCAAGGCGAGAACTCTTTGGGAGCAGATTGGCTATGCCGCATGGATCTGTGCGGATCCTGGGGTCCAGTACGATACGACGATCAACGATTGGCACACCTGCCCGGAGGATGGCTCCATCCGTGCCAGTAACCCGTGCAGTGAATACATGTTCCTCGATAACACGGCATGTAATTTAGCCTCGCTCAACCTCCTCACATTCTGCTCTTCCCCCCGTCCCGGGAGAATCGGGAGCTCCGGTAAGGCACCGATGGAGTTTGATATCGAAGGGTTCCGCCATGCGGTACGCCTCTGGACCATCGTGCTCGAAGTTTCCGTCCTCATGGCGCAGTTCCCAAGTGAGGAAATTGCGAGACTTAGCTACATGTTCCGCACCCTCGGTCTTGGCTACGCCAACATTGGCGCCATGCTCATGCAGATGGGGATTCCCTACGATTCACCAAAGGCTCGTGCAATGGCAGGAGCCATCACTGCAATCCTCACCGGGGATTCCTACATTCAATCGGCCCGCATGGCCGAGGTGCTTGGAGCTTTCCCGGGGTTCGAGCGGAACCGCAGCCACATGCTCCGCGTGATCCGTAACCACAGGCGCGCTGCGTTTGATGCCCCACCTCACGAGTACGAAGGGCTCCATGTGATCCCTGTGGGGATCGATCAGAAGGCCTGCCCAGCGAACCTCCTCAAAGCTGCACACGAATCCTGGGATGAGGCCGTGGAGCTTGGCGAGAAGTTTGGCTACCGCAATGCCCAGACCACAGTCATTGCGCCCACCGGAACCATCGGACTCCTTATGGATTGCGATACCACGGGTGTGGAACCGGATTTCGCTCTCGTTAAATTTAAGAAGCTCGCTGGTGGCGGCTACATGAAGATTGCAAACCAGTCTGTGCGCCCGGCACTCCTCGCGCTCGGCTACACGGAGGAGCAAGTGAAGGAAATCATGCGCTACATTCTTGGATCACTCTCCCTTGCTGATGCACCACACCTCAATCACGAAGCTCTCAAGGACAAAGGATTCACTCCGGAGGATATCCGGAAAATCGAATCACAACTCCCACAGGTCTTTGAGCTCTCCTTTGCATTCAACCGCTGGACTCTTGGCGAGGATGCCCTCCGGCGCCTTGGATTTACTCCTGAGCAATACGATGATCCTGAGTTCAACATGCTCCGGGCTCTCTCGTTCACGCAGAAGGAGATCGAATCTGCAAATGAGCATGTCTGTGGTCGCATGACGATCGAGGGTGCACCGTACCTCCGCGAGGAGCACCTCCCTGTCTTCGATTGCGCTAACACATGCGGAAAAACTGGAAAGCGCTACATCGAACCTGAGGGGCATATTCGCATGATGGCGGCGACGCAGCCTTTCATCTCCGGTGCAATCAGTAAGACGATCAACCTGCCAAACGATGCCACGGTCGAAGATATCAAAAATTGCTATCTCCTTAGCTGGAAGCTCGGACTCAAGGCGAACGCGCTCTACCGCGATGGATGTAAATTGAGTCAGCCGCTCTCTACGAAGAGTGACTCAAAAGAATCCTCGGAGAGTAAGAAGGAAGTAAAAGTGGAAATTAAGGAGCGCATCGTCATCAAGGAGGTCCCGCGGCGGCGCAAACTCCCCGATGAGCGCCACAGTGTGACGCACAAGTTCACCGTAGCAGGGCACGAGGGGTACATTCACGTCGGGATGTACGAGGATAGTGCTCCGGGCGAAATCTTCATCAAGATGAGTAAAGAGGGGACCACGCTCTCCGGCGTGATGGATGCACTCGCGCTCTCCCTCAGCATGAACCTGCAGTACGGGGTGCCGCTCGAAGTCCTCTGCCAGAAGCTCGTGGGTGCCCGTTTTGAACCGATGGGAGTGACCACGAATAAGGAGATCCCGCGTGTCACCAGTATGATGGATTACCTCGGGCGTTGGCTCGCGCTCAAGTTCCTCACCAAGGAGAAAGCCAAGCACTTCCACAATGCGGAACTCGTGGATACCGCGTATTCCACCGGTACTAAGAGTAGGGATGCCTTTGCCATGCGCTTACCCGTCATGGATGAGGGCACAGAAGCTCCAGTGAATATGGAGGAGTTCCTTGCAGGGGAGAAGAGTGTCGCTCTGGAAGAGGCGGTGCAAGATGCAGCGAGCGCACCGAATAAAATCGAGGTCGCCCGTCAGCAGGGCTACACCGGTTCCATGTGCTCAGGTTGCGGGAGCTTTAAGGTAAAGCGAAACGGCTCCTGCGAGGTGTGCCTGGATTGCGGTGCGACTTCTGGGTGTAGCTGAAGGAAGAGCTCACCGTATCTTATCCATAAGATCTCCACTTGAATCTTTGAGATCTCTATCTTCCATCTGCAAAGCAGCGCATCCTCTTTCTGCTGCCCGTTGCAGTTGTCCAATACGCAGTTCTACCGGTTCCGAATTAATTGTTACGCTTGAAATTCTACTCTCCAGTGAATCGTAATCGAATCTGTCTGCTCTATCATCGGAGAGACCAAGCGTACGACTGCCTTCCGGATCTTCGAGGAGATCACGACGTCTGAGAATAGAAGCCATAGAGGAGAAGAGGGAAAAAGTTTACGCCATTATCTACTTGGCCATCATTGTGTCAACGATTTTCTGTCATTTTGTAACAGTACAACAGCTCCCCGTGGCTTTGGCAAAATGAAGGCTTCTGCTACACTCATCCTCTAGGATGTACCCCCTCTCCCCCCTCGATGGCCGCTACCAGAAGAAGGTTGCGGTGCTTTCGCCGTACTTTAGTGAGGAAGCGCTGATGAAGGCGCGTGTAGAGGTCGAAATCCTCTATTTCCTGGCACTCGCAGAGGAGCGCAGGGTGAGCGAATTGAAGCGGGTTTCTGCAAGTGATCGCGCAAAACTCATGAAGATCATCGATCAATTTGGGGCAAAAGATCTCGCGCAGATCGCAAATTTTGAGCAGAAGACGAATCACGATGTAAAAGCTGTGGAGTACTACCTCCGCAAAAAATTCCAATCGATGCCGGGACTGCGTAAATCACTCGCCTTCGTTCACTTCGGTCTCACGAGCGAAGACGTGAACAATTTGGCCTATGGCATCCTCATCATGCGGGCACTCAAGGAAGTGCTCAAGCCCGAGCTCAAAGCGATCCTTGCAGAGCTTGGCGGTATGGGGAGGAGGTGGAAGAAGACAGAGCTCTTAAGCCTCACACATGGGCAACCTGCAACACCAACAACTGTAGGGAAGGAGTTCCTCGTCTTCCACGAGCGCTTGAACCGCCAAATTGCAGAGCTTTATGGCTTTACGATGTGTGGGAAATTAGGAGGGGCTGTAGGGAACTTCTCTGCGCACAGAGCAGCGTATCCGGAAGTAAACTGGGAGGCATTCGGACGAAAATTCGTGCGATCACTTGGCCTTGTGCCACTCCGCTACACCACGCAAATTAATCCCCATGATGATCTTGCGGAACTCTCGCATCTCTTTGCTCGCATCAATACAATCCTCCTCGATCTCTCGCGTGATCTCTGGTCCTACATCTCACGTGGGATCTTTACGCAGAAGAAAGTAGGAAGTGAAGTTGGATCCTCCACCATGCCGCACAAGGTGAACCCGATCGACTTCGAAAACGCAGAGGGGAATTTAGGTGTGAGCTCTGCACTCTTCCTCCACTTTGCAGAAAAACTTCCAGTTTCGCGCCTCCAGCGCGATCTCAGTGATTCCACGGTGCAGAGGAATGTGGGTGTTGCCTTCGGGCACCATCTCCTCTCGCTCCAATCCCTTAAAAGAGGCTTCTCGAAGCTCCAAATGAATCCCGAGAGAATCCGAGAGGAACTTGACGCACATCCGGAGGTTTTGGCCGAGGCGATCCAAACTGTGATGCGGAAGAATGGGATTTTGGATGCCTATGAGCAAATGAAGAAGTTAACGAGGGGGGAGGCGGTGACGAAGAAAAAGCTGCGAGAATTCATTCAGCAGATTTCACTCCCGAAACAGGAGAGGGAGCAGCTACTGAAGTTGTTGTAGCTTCACATAATTTGCGCAATTCATTCGTCACGTGCTGAAGAGCCTGATCCGGTTTCATATTTGCCGTATTCGAGGAGCAATCGAATGCAAAATCCTCAAGCTCCCTATCGTCGACTCCGGCAAGAGGGGAAAGATCCGAAACAGCCTTCCCAAGAGTATCTCGATATCTTTCTCTTAAACCACGGAGAACAGCCTTGCCAAAGACAGGCTCGATTTCTTGGGGAAACAGCGCATCTATGAGTCGATCGAGCTGATCAACTGGTTCAATGTCCATAGAATCAGCATTGTCTCCTCTCCAATTGCCGAAGCTTGTTCGTGCTTCCAATTCGAGCTCTGGGGTAAATTGGAATGAATCCATGAGGGGAAAAGGGAAATGGGTAAATAAAAAACTCCCTCTTGCTTTCGCGTGGGGGGAGAAAAGTTTAGATCAGCTTCATCCCTCTCACGCGGAGCGCGAGATAATAATGATGCTGATGATGGAAGCCCGGCGGGTCATTCCAAGGCTAGCCTACGGGGTTCGCCGTGTTTGGTCAAGCGTGATACGGGGTAATTGGGGAATCCTGACCCCTTCAACCGCCCGTGCGGTAATTACCCCATCGATCGTAATACACCGGAGAATACGTTGTGAAAGTATAGCGCTCTCCGTTGACAGTTTGGCACTGAGGACATCGGCTGCGCGCGCATCAGGGAGGAAAAGATCCATACCACCGTGTCGGTGATCCTCAATGATGTTTCCTTCAATGCCAAGCTCATCCAAGGCTTGTTTGCACGCTTGCGCGGCATCACGGACATTGGGGAGTTCGTGGAGTGGGATGTGGAATGTCATGGGTGAGGTGATAAAGGAAATACAAAAAACCGCTCTTTTTGTAGAGCGGGGTGGAAAGGACAGCGTAGAAGCCTATCTACATCCTAGAACCCCGCGCCCTGCTGCAGGACATCTTTGGGGCACAGAAGAGGACGTAGGCACCATTCATGCCCTCGATAGTACCGGTGAGTGGACAGAAAGCAAGCTTACGCCACCGAAAAACGCACGTAGGTCTTCACTTTTGCTCCCCCGAGGTACTTCTCCACGCTCATCGATTGATCCTTGGCAAAGGGCTGCTTCACAAGTGCTGATTCCTCCCTAAACTTCTTCTCCTTCCCGATCATGATCTTATCGTGCATGGCTTCGGGCTTGCCTTCTTTTTTGAGTTGCTCGCGCCAGATCTCCTTCTCCTTCTCCACGGATTCTGCCGAAACTTCTTCCGGACTCATCACAGAAGGCGCCATAGCAGCTGCATGCATCGCAACATCTTTTGCTTTTATTTCGTCACCACCCTCAAGGGCGATCACGACGCCAATCTTGCTATTACTATGCACGTAGGTGCCGAGCGTTCCTCCTTCGATCACCTTAAGATCGTAGAGTGTGACGTTCTCTCCCAACTTATTCACGAGATCCGGCATGATGCTCTCTGCGTGCTTTTTTGCGGCATCAGGACCCTTTTCGAGTGCCATCACGGCGAGAGCCTTCCCCGCATTCTGGAAATCATCCCCACGTGCCACAAAGTCCGTTTCGCATGCGAGGTGCACGATAGCTGCCTTTCCGCCTTTGCTCTCGATGAAGATGCTGCCCTCACTCTGATCTCGCTCCGCCTTCTTTACAGCTTGTGCCTGGCCACGCTTCCTTAGAATCTCGATTGCCTTCTCCTCATTCCCATTTGCTTCCTCCAGTGCGCTCTTTACTGCCATCAATCCAACGCCTGTGCGCTTGCGGAGAGAGGAAACCTGTTCTGCTGTGATTGGCATGGGAGAAGGGGGAAGAGACGAACGGAAACGGATCAGACACCAACGAGGATCATTGGCTCATCGGGGTTGTGCTGTGGTTTTTTAACTTCTTGCGGAGCCGCTGGAGCCTCGCGTGGGGTTTCCATGAGTGCTTCCTTTGCGGTTTGCAGGATCAGCATCACAGAACCCGCTGCATCATCGTTTGCGGGGATCGCGACTTTAAAGAGATCAGGATCAGCATTGCTATCGCAGATGCCAAACACGGGAATCCCGGCGATGTTTGCTTCCCGCACGGAGATCACATCGCGCACCGCATCCACCACAAAGAGTGCATCAGGGAGGCCCGTCATGCCTGCAACTCCAGAGAGCGCGCGCTCCAACTTCAGGAGTTTTTTTCGGAGATTGAGTTGTTCCTTCTTCGTGTACTTTTCCACTTCCCCGGTTTTAAATTGTCGCTCCAGATCCAGGTAGTAGCGGATTCTGCGGCTGATTGTTTTCCAGTTTGTGAGGAGCCCGGGGATCCACTTCTTCGTCACAGTGGGGTGACCTGTCGTCTTCCCTAAATCCTCGAGAGCTGCGGTACTAAAAAGCTTTGTGGAGACAAACAAGATGGATTTCCCTTTCCTATGGAGCTCCATAATTTCGTTGCAGGCCTGCTCCAGCTTTTTCCTGGTCTGCATGAGATCAAAGATGTGGACCCCTTTCTGAACGCTGTAGAGGTACGGCTTCATCTTGGGATTCCATTTTTCGCACTTGTGTCCGATGTGGCACGCAGCAGCCAGGAGCTCTGATTCAGAAGGGATAGTCATGGTGGGGAGTGGGGGAGATCCTTATTTCCTTTTCACCTCATTTCACATTGTGGAGGAACGCTGCATTGCGTCAGGACCACGTGATCAGTGAAAAGTGACAGACAAAGGGAAGGGTATGGATATTTTTTGATTCGTGCAAGAAAGAATTGAGGATTCTGGGCTATGACCCGGGATTGGCCGTACCTGAATGACGAATGGTGTTTTTTTGCGAACCAACATTGATGTCACGCCAATCCCTGTTACTCCTGCACGGATTGCCTCATAGGTAGTGTAATCCGATGACTTCTGTTCACTTTCTCACTCGCACGGGCAATCCGTGCGACCCTCTGTGTTACCATGTTTCCCTATGCCTTTTGATCCTGCCATCCAGATCCGGCGCGGAGCGTACTTGCCGCACTGGACTAAGGACGGGGCAATATATTCCATCCATTTTCGATTGGCAGATTCTATTCCCACAGCAAAACGGAAGGAATGGGAAGAAGAAAGAAAACTCCTGATGCAAAAGGGAATAGACAGCCTCACAAAAGAGGAGATGGAGAGAGTGCAGTACCTCTTCTCAGAGAAGATTGAACAGTATCTTGATGCAGGTTATGGAGCGTGTTGGTTAAAACAAGAAGCAATTGCAGCGGCTATTGCAAGACTTCTTCAGAAATTTGATGGGGATTGGTATCGGCTCTTCGCATGGTGCATCATGCCCAATCACATACACGTTGTGTTTCAACCTCTCACAAAACCTCTCCATCAAATTGTGCAGACGTGGAAGCGTGTGAGCGCACAGAAGGCAAATAAACTCCTTCGACGTTCCGGTACCTTTTGGCAGCCGGAGTATTTTGATCATCTCATCAGAGATGAGGAAAAGTTTGAGCATGCGGTCGAATACGTGTGGAAGAATCCCGATGCTGCTGGTTTCCGCGAGTGGAAATGGCGTTGGAAAGTGTGAGAGTTCGAAGTGATTGGCCGTATCTGAATAATGAATAGTGTTTTTTTGGGCGAATCAAAATTGGGATCATGCCAATCCCCGTTACTGCTACACGGATTGCCTCATAGGTAGTGTAATCCGATGACTTCTGTTCACTTTTTCACTCGCACGGGCAATCCGTGCGACCTTATCCGCGTACTCCAACATCGGGAATCAGCCCTGGTGCCACATGGAAGAGTGCCCAAATACTTCCAATAACGACCACAGAACCAATGAAGATGTTCCAAGCAGTTTTCTTGAAAGTCTCGCTCCCGGAGTGGAGAGAGTTTAGTTCGATGGGAGATGAAGAAGGAGAGTTCATTGTGCTTCTTTTCTCCACCATATCCTTAGCCTTGCCTTCATGCACTCATTTTTGGATTCATTTCCTAATTTGTACTGCTGCCGGAAAAAAGCTCCATCAAATCATCTGGAGAGATGTTCATATTTGGGAGAGTGCAAAGCTCAGGATTTTCCATAAGTTGAATCAACTCTCCTGATTCCACAAAGCGCACAAGATCATCTTCGAGTGGGAGAATGTTACATACTTTCATAAATTCTATTCCCCCAGGAAGATCACCCAGTTTGAATTCTGTGTTCCGAGCTCCTGCGCGCTCTCTTTTTTCAGCTTCTTGCCTTGCTCGATGTATTTTTTCTATGAATGGAGTGGGATCGAGAGCTGCAAATTTTCCTCCACGCTGCGAAAGTTCGTGTAACTTTGTTGCAATCAAGTTGGGACTGAGGCAATATTTTTGATCAGAACCTTCGAGCAAGGGTATGCCTTCCTCCGCTAAATAATCAACAGAGGGATCTGCCATAAACTCTAAACGCTCGTTCGTGTG
>DATDWC010000029.1:0-3922 GCA_035289805.1 Candidatus Peribacterales bacterium
CCGGTCACCCACCACATTCTCTCCTCGCTCTCTGGAAAGAAGTTCTGATGGCCCTCATCTTCCTCATTGCCATCCTTGAATTGTTTCAGAAGGATCGGAAGATCATCATGGGTCTCATGCACGGCGAACGATGGAAGTGGAGAATCAGTCTGGAAAGGGGAATCATTCTCGCTCTTCTCATCATTGCCTTTTCTATCAGCTATAAGCTATCAGCTATAAGCTTCGTTTACGGTTTCAAATACCTCTTCGTCCCCCTCATCTTCTTTGCTGTCCTTGCGACTCTCCCGTGGGAAGAAAATTTCCCCGAGAAAAAACTTTTCCCCGCACTCCTCATCGTTGGCGGCATTATCTCGCTCTACGGCATCATCACATTCTTCCTTCCGCAGGGGTTTTTCACTCTTCTCGGCTACAGCGATGCTCATTCTCTGTATGCGCCGGGATCATCACTGAGCGCATTCCAGCAGATCTCGGGTACAGGCATCCGGAGGATTCAATCGACGTTTTCGGGACCGAATCAAATGGGGCTCTGGTTATTGATACCGTGGAGCATAGCACTCGTGGAATTTTTGAAGTCAAAAGTGAAAGCGCAAAAGGGAAAAGAACAGGAGAAAAGACAAAAGATTTTTCGTATTTTTGCCTTTTGCCTTTTGCCTTTTGCCTTGTTTTTGACCTTCTCCCGTTCCGCATGGATCGCGGCATTTATCATCACCATTGTTGCGATTGGGATGAGTGTGAAAGGAAAACAGAGGGTGAACATTCTTGCGGCGCTTTTCTCTGTCGTGGTGCTCGCGGGTGTGGTGACGATGGTGGCTGCTCCATCGCTCATTAATCGCAGCATTTCCAATCGCCATCACTTTGAACGCGTGCGTGATGGAATCATCACGATGATCGATCATCCACTCGGTCTCGGACTCGGGAGTGCAGGGCCCGCGAGTAACAGAACGAGTGATGCATGCGTGTACTTCGATGAAGGTTCGGATATCAGCTGGGCAAAAGATCGGTCTGATCTCTGCCTCTTCGTCGGTAATGCTCAGATTCAGCCTTCCATCGATCAAAAAGCATGTCGATGCGCGCTGCTTCCCGAGAACTGGTACGTACAGGTGGGGATCGAGTTGGGGATCATTGGATTTGTCTTGTTTGCTTCTCTTATTGTTATTGTTGCGAGGCGATTAGCGATGAGCGATGAGCGATTAGAAACAGTGAATATGCTTACCGCTCATCGCTTGCCGCTTGCCGCTTTTCTGATGTTCATCGGTGTTTCCATTGCTGCCCTCTTTCTCCATGCGTGGGAGGATTCTGCTGTTGCGTATACGGTTTGGGGACTCACTGGAATTTCTCTTGGAAGAAGGAATACTAGAATATTCGAATAATGGAATATTAGGGCTTCGTATTCCAGTACTCTAGTATTCGAATATTCGAATACTCCATCTATGCAACGAATAAGACTCATAACGATCGGTCAACTCAAGAGCCCATGGGTCCGCGAAGGCTGCGGGGAGTACCGCAAGCGCCTCACCTCGCTCGCGATGTTTGACGTCGAGGAGCTTCCTGCAAGTAAAGAGAACAGACCCGAGAGGCAAGTGAAAGAGGAATCCGACCGGCTGCTCAAAGCGTTCGGGGGCGAGGATGTTCTCGCTCTGCTCGATGAGCGCGGGAAGGACATGGCGACCGACGATTTTGCAAAGTTTTTGGTGGAGAAGAGGGACATAGGACTCTCTGTCACATTCGTCATTGGCGGCGCGTACGGGTTCGATGAGCGTGTGCGGGAACGTGCGGATCTGCTCCTCAAGCTCTCCTCCATGACTTTGCCCCACGAGCTCTGCAGACTGGTATTCTTCGAGGCGCTCTACAGGGCTTTGGATCGTGGAAGAGGAGGGAAGTATCACCATGGGTGAGGTAACTACTCACTGACCTTGCACAAAAAAGGCTAAAGCCCTGTGAACAAGAGCGTTAACCCCGCCCTTAAGGGCGGGGTTAACGAAACTCACAACTTGGGCTTTAGCCCTTCGTATAGATCTTCTCTTACAGGGTCAGTGACGAGTTACTGGGTGAGGGGTTCCCAAAAATAGAATTTTATTGTATAATATAGGTAAGAATACATACCAAAACCCACTATGTCTCCCGCAATACCTCAGGAAAATCCAAAGCTTGAAGCACAGAATACGCGTGAGGAGCTTCAGAAGCTGCGCCAAAGTATCGAACTGAATGCTGCCGATCCGAACCGGCTTCGGGATATCAAAGATTCTGCGGCGCGTCTCAATACTTCTTACGAGGCATTGCGTCAGAAAATCGAGACATTCAAAGCGACGCAACCCATGCATCCGGATATTCCAAAGTATGCAAGCATCCTCACAGCGTTTGATGCAGTGGACATTGATGGCGATCCGTCCATGACGGAGGCGGAATTTTTTGCTGCGGTTACGGACGGTCTCATTGCTTCTGATCCGGCAAATCCTGCGTTGCTTCAATACGAAAAATTAGCAGTGCAGCATATTACTGATGAGGAGAAATCACTCGCGGCAGTGATGTCCGTCGGGGCAAAATTCGAGAGCGCAATCACAGGATTTGTGGAGAAAGCTCAAAAGAAATTTGGCGGGGCATTTGGTCAGTTGGAAGCATTTGGTATTTCAATCGGCGCATCGGACATTGCCCGGTATCTCATGAGTTTCGTGGCGGATTACATGGATTCATTCCAAGTCGCAAAGCTCCGACCCATGCGAGGTCTCAGTAAGCAATTGCGGGAGTATCAGGGAATCATGGAGGCGAGAGCGAAGGGCATTACCGATCCGACAATCATTCAGGAGGGTATTGCTTCGTGGAATACTGCGTATGACAAATGGATGAGTGACACCGAGCATGATCCAAAATCTACTTTGGAAATGCCAAAATTTTACGATCATGTTCTTCTCGCCCAGAAACGATCGGGTTTTGAAGATCTTCATGTTCATTTTGATTTGGTGGATCCGCCACTCTTTGGTCCCGTGCACACCATCGAACTTGCCTTTGGCGGCGAACCGAAAGCGGTGCGTCCGGCAGCGGGGCCGTGGAATATCAGTTTGCCCGATGCGTGTATCGAGGAAGATGGAACCGGCGGATATAAGCTGAATGCCATCGGGGACAAGTTTAAGCAGCTCTTCGATGTTGTAAAAGCCGATGGAACCATTGCAACCCTCGAGCAAGGATCTCTTCTCCGGAAACATGGCAGTCTGCGCGCAGAACTGAATGCCGGTTTTACGGCGCCAAGACTGGACAATATCCTGAAGATCGTGCCGCAGGGCGCATTCGATTCCGTCGAACTCCTGAAGGATGCGCGATTAAATAATCCTGAACTGATTGCAAGACGCGAAAACAAAGTTCTCTCCGTAAGTTACAAAACTCTCGATGATGTTGCCGCCTCTTCCGCATTGCCTGCAGAGGCTGGCAAGCCCGGAGCAGCGATGATCGAGTGGAAATGGAATGGAGCAAATTGGGTGGTTTAAATCTCTTTTCGCATGTCTGGCAATACACACAACATTATGGGCACGCATGGAGAGAAACATGAACAATCCGAGCAATCGGAACTTCCCGCGCATGTAGAAGGATACAGAGCATTGCTCTTGCGTCACAACGATCTCGCAAGCAAGAGGAAGAGGAGCAGTGAGGAAGAAGACGAGAAGGATGCTCTTGCGCAGCACATTGCCCGCTATGTAGAAACCCTTTCTCCGGAGCAACAGGAAGACATTAAAACATTCGTTCTGCAGATTACGCAGAGCCGTGTGATTGCGGATGAGGCAGGCAAAACCCACGAATTGGTTGTACGTACCATGCACTGGCTGCCGCGTACGATGAAGCTTGCGGCTGATGTTATTCCTGAGCTTTGCCGCGAAACCGTGCGCCTCGCTCTCACAACCGTGGGTCTCACGGCGGTGGGCATCGGTCAGGG
>DATDWC010000030.1:0-4643 GCA_035289805.1 Candidatus Peribacterales bacterium
ATTGCGTAACTCAAGTAGCTCTCCTCCATTTCCTGCACGATTGGACGCGGAGTAAGACGACCGGCTGTAGAGAGCGTTTCGCCGGAGGATGCGGGGGGGCTTTTCGCCATTTTTGGTTAGGCAGAGTGTATGGCAAAAGGATTCTCTATGGAAGGGTATTCTCTCGTTTTACGAGGGTGCATATGTTCTTTTCCAATTGTTCAATGTTGGAGTATGCCGTTCCCACGACGATGGCAACCCAGGACCAATGTTCATTAAAGAAACTCCCAGGTCACGATCCAAATGATCTGATCATGTATATGATGAGACAACACAGGAGTGTTATGACAGCTCCACTCTCAAGTGCCAACATCATTGGCTGCCATGAGCAGGAGATAAAACATCAACACAGGAAAGCTCATTGCGAGCAGCGTAACGATGAGAGCAACTACCTTTAGGCCTCGATGTTTTTGGAATGCGAGTCCGAAGATCATGCCGAATAACGGGACCGAACCGAGGAAACCGTGGGTTATTGTGATGTGTGTGAATGTGTCATCGGACCACGTCTCGTTGCGGAACAGAAGCACCGAGCCCGTCGTTGGCAATAACAATGCCCAAGTGTCCGTGCGATAGACCGTTAAAAGGTACACCGTGCAAGCCAGTACGAATCCAAAACCAATTCCGCAAAGCCATGACCACCGCGGTGGTTGCCGTGCGATTCCCCAGAGAACGATTAACCAGAGGAGAGAGTAGGTGAGATAGAGCAGATACATGGTGTTGCAGGATAGCAAGCATCGTAACACTTTTATGACAGTGTTGGTAGCGACGGCAGTCGTGAAGCGATCGAAACTACCTGCGGGTTTTGGAGAATGGATGCTAAAACGTCGACGTTACATCGTGATCGACAATTTTGAGATTCGCCATCCTCGATGACAACATGGGCGCGGTAACCACTTCATTTTGGTCTCCTCAAAAGGTCCGATACCCAAGGCCCATCGCCTTTCCATTCACGCCACTCCTGGATATATGAAGATATCATCAACACATCTAGTGCGATGAGGGCGAGCACAAGCACGGCGATACTGAAGGCGATAATCCGACGGGTCTGCACAAGGTCGACTCTGTCACAACATCTCAGCGGATGCAACGCAGTTCGAGCGCGGCACAAACATGCCTATGGAGTATTTTATCGTGAAATCGAACGATCAATTGAAAAACACCTCGATGTCATCCTGAGCTGAGCCTGTTCTGAGCTTGTCGAAGGGGCGAAGGATGCATTCTTTATCAACAAAATGCTTCGACGAGCTCCGCATGACACGTTTTTCAGAGCTTCCCTCATTCCATGTGCTTTTAGCTAAAATTGGCTATACTTGATGAATGCTTTCGATCGTCAGCACTCCCATCGGCCTCTCGACATGCTCGAGGCCTCGTGGGGATTTTCGTTACCCTTCAGCTTGATGCTCTCCATTGTCAGCACTCCCATCGGCAATCTCGGAGATATCACTGATCGAGCACGGAAGGCGCTCACAGATTGCACAGCGATTGTTTGCGAAGATACCAGGGTTACGGGGAAGCTCTTAGAGCTCCTTGGGTTCCCCAAAAAGGAACTCCTCTCGTTCCATTCCTACACGGGGAGAAAGAAAGTGCACCAGTTTGTTGAGCGTCTCAAGAAGGGAGAACACCTGGTGCTTGTCTCGGATGCGGGAACACCGGGAATTTCGGATCCGGGGTATGCGCTCGTCTCCGCTGTGCGGGATGTAGGGATTCGCATCGAAGTGATTCCGGGTCCCTCCGCTTTCCTCGCGGCACTTTCGGTCTCGGGGCTCCCCATCAATGAATTTGTGTACTTGGGATTCCTGCCGGTAAAGAAGAGTAGGCACAAGATGCTCGAGGGAATCCGCGATGAGTGCAGGACCGTGGTCTTCTACGAATCCCCGCACCGCATCGAGAAGACGCTCCGGGAGCTTGCAGAGGTACTCTCCGATCAGCCACTGCGTATGATTGTGATTTGCCGTGAGCTCACCAAGATGCACGAGGAAGTGATCGGGGGAACGATTGGGGATGTGATCGATGACCTCTTGCCATCACTTAAAATAAAGGGAGAGTTCTGCGTGGTCCTCGGGCCTTGCTGCTAATGAAATTCTAAAAATATCCTTCGACTTCGTGCATCGCATCCTTATCGGATGCTTGCGCTTCGCTCAGGATGACATTTATTCATCGAGCTCTCCCACCAGATTCTTCTCCATTATTTCCTGCAATTTTTCGATATTTTGCGACTGGGTGAGTGCCCACATGAGCTTCACGAGTGCGCACTCATAGGTCATATCTTTTCCTGAGATAATGCCAAGCTTTTCTAAGAGGAGTTGCCGCTGGTACTTCTGCAGATCCACGTGGCTATTTAAAACTTGCGAGGTCATGACGATTGGAATGTTCATCTCCGTGAGCTTCTGGATCCAGGGAATCAGAAACTCCGGAATCATGCCAGGGCCGTAGGCTCGCATCACGATGCCGTGGAGTCTCGCATTCAGCACTGCGTTGAGCAGGCCCTCCGGGATCCCGGGATGGAGGGTGAGGAGAGACACGTTTGCATCAAATGTCGGCTTGCAGCTTAAGGCGCGCTTGCGCCGGACGAAGTGCCAACTATGCATCTCGAACTGCCGGGTGAACCGTGCGAGTGGGGGATAGCGCGTACTCTTGAATGTCTCATGAACGGATTCGTGCACCTTCTTCGCGCGGCTGCCGCGCAAAACTCTTGGCCCAAGCACGATGCATACCTCCGCAATATCGAGGAGCGCTGCGCGAATGGCGTAGACCAGGTTCTGCCTGGCATCGCCTGCAAGATCGTTCAAGGGGAGGAGTGCCCCCGTGAGCACGACTGGTTTACTGAGTCCCTGGAGTGCAAAGCTGAGTGCAGCTGCTGTATAACTCATGGTATTTGTGCCATGCACCACAACGAATCCTTCGAACTGATCGTAGAGCTTCTCGATCGTCTTTGCGATCTCGGTCCAGAGTGCCGGAGTTACATCGGATGATCCGACATTTGCTAGAGGGAAAAATTCGAGTGCTACCTCCTTCTGCAGCTCCGGCAAAAACCGGTGGATCTCACTCAAGGATTCCACAGGATCGATGCGACCGGTCTTCTGGTTCATGATCATTCCGATCGAACCGCCGACATAGAGGAGAGCAACTTTGGGACGCATGCTAGACGAATGGTAGCAGATGGTGTGGTGTGTCATCCTGAGTAGCTTTGGCCGTGCTTCGATACGCCCTTCGTCCGCTGCGGCGGACTCAGGGCTACTCAGCATGACACGGCCAAAGCGTATCGAAGGATCGCTCAAAACTTCTCTGATATACTTCTCTCATGATTTCCTCTCTCCGTGGCCTCGTCACCAAAAACGAAATCCCATGGATCACAGTGGATGTTTCTGGCGTTGGATATGCGGTGCAATGCACAAGTGGTCTCTACGAGAAGGTGATCGAGGGAGTGGAGTCCCACATCTTCACCTACACCTTTGTCCGTGAGGACCGATTGGAGCTTTTTGGATTTGGTTCTCTGCGGGAGAAGAAACTCTTCGTCCACGCACTTGATATTCCAGGTGTAGGTCCACGGACGGCACTCAATTTAAGTTCGATCCCGATGAATGTGCTCCTCCATGCTGTGGAAAATGAGGATGCGAGAACCCTGAGTGCTGTGAAGGGCATCGGGAAGAAGATGGCGGAGAAGCTGCTCGTAGAACTCCAATCACTTGCGGAGAAGGGGATTCTGGTTGCAGAAACTGGATCTGCCTACGCGCTGCCTGCGGAAGTGGATGAGGATGCGCTCGAGGCGCTTGCGAATTTAGGATACGATCGGAGATCAATTCTCCGTAAGCTCAAGGAAGTACCTCATGACCTTCAAACGACGGAAGCAAGGGTTCGACATGTTTTGCAGACGCTCTAAAATCCCCTTTGTGCTACAGTCTTTTTCCGCATGCTCCAGCTCGACATCACTGGCACGCTCGCAAAGACGATCACACCATCGCTTGGGATCCCCGAGAACGATCTCGCGACAATCAAGAATACGTTGAAGAGCTACGTGGAGGACTTCCTCAAGGAGCGATCGGCTGGGAACCACGCGTGGGCAATGTCTCCCTATGATCGCGAAGTTCTGGGACTCGTTGAAGATACTGCAGCCAGGCTCAAGCGTGAGCGGATCGAAACGATTGTGTGGGTGGGGATCGGAGGCTCGGGACTTGGGCCGCGTGTTATTAAGGAAGTATTCGAGACCGCAGAAACACCAGAGCTCATCATTGTGGATACGGTGGATCCCGCAGTGATTGCAGCAGAGCTTTCGATCATTGATTTCCAAAGGACACTCCTCGTGATTGCGAGTAAATCCGGCGGCACATTGGAACCAACTGCTGCATTCTTTATTATGGAGGAGCGGATGAAGCAGGCACTCGGAGATCGCGCGAAGGAGAGAATTCTCGTGATCACGGATCCGAAAGAGGGAGCACTCAAGCGTTATGCGGATGCCGAGGGATATACCACTCTTCCGCTCCATCCGGATGTTGGCGGACGCTTCTCCATTTTTACGCCTGTGGGTTTACTGCCACTCGCGCTGCTTGGGGCTGATCTCACTTCCTTTCTCCGCGGAGCAAAGGAAATGGATACGGTTTGCCAGC
>DATDWC010000031.1:0-3310 GCA_035289805.1 Candidatus Peribacterales bacterium
AGTACTGCGCGTTCACAGAGATGATCCAGAGAACGGAGACGCATGCAGAGGATACTACCAAAGGAGAGCATTCTATGGTAGAATGGTAAGATTCACATGGAAGAAGTCACATCCATAGCAAACAATCTCTTTGCCATCACCCGATTCCTCGGGGCACTCATCGGGAGCATTGGCGTGACCATTATTTTTGTAGGGTGCATCCGTGGGCTCTATTTATTCCTCAAGAAGTTTCTCACGGATAACACACTTCTTGCGGATATCCGGATTGATATCGGCCACCACCTTGCTCTTGGATTAGAGTTTTTGGTGGCGAAGGACATTATCGAAACGATTGTGCGTCCAACATGGGATGAGCTTGGCAAACTTGCTGCGATTATTGCTCTCCGAACACTCCTTACTCTCTTCCTCGCACACGAAGTGAAGGAGGTGAGGGAGGAACTGGAGGAGGAAAGTCTGATCAAAACCCTGCGTGGAAAAATGTTAGGGAAGAAGTAGCCTCAAAGTACGCTAAAATGGAATGGTGAGGTTCCTCTCCTCCTTGTTCTTTTCTCCATTACGATAGCCGATGTGGCGGAATTGGTAGACGCGCACGCTTCAGGAGCGTGTAGGAGCAATCCTGTGAGAGTTCGAGTCTCTCCATCGGCACCAGCCTTCGCCCCCTTTAGGGGGCTTCGGCCGGCAAGCCATTCGACTTCTATGCATGATGATGAGCGTGATGCTCCAGTGCCTCGTGATCGGTCATGCTCTCATCCACCGTCACTGCAAGGGAGTAGAGGATTCGCTCCACGAGCACTGCAAGCAGCGCATAGGCAATCATTGCAACAATCGTCGACCACTCTATGGTGAACCCTTCCACAACAGAGTTTTGGAAAATGTTACGGAACGGAGCAATAAGGGGATCCGAGACTCCATGCAGGATCCTGATGAACCACGTACTGGTATTCGCACCAAGGAAAACAAAGAACAACCGAAGCAAGAGTAATCCTTCGGCAACATCAAAGATGAGGTTAAGGATAGAGAATGGCAAAGTGGTGTAGCGCTTCATAAAAAAAGGGGGAACACTATAGCAGACGGAAATAGACAATTGTTCTTACCTACATAAAGAAGAGGTAAGAGGATGACTGCTCAAACGTCGTCCAGGGTTGATCATATGAAAAGATTGTTTTTCCTCTTCTTTGGCATCCTCTTCCTCACGGGATGTGAAGAATCTGCGTTCTTTCTCCCACTGCCAGAGGCAGAGCATAGGGCTACGCCGCTTCACTTTGGACTTTACGTAACGCCAGATCCTTCCACGAACCCCATTGTTCCCCCAGAACGCTTTACGGGGTTCCATGTGGGGACAGATTTTGAAGTGACAGAGGAAGAGCTCACGCAGGATGTCCCTGTTTCTGCTATCTGTACCGGCGATATCGCCTATAGCGGTTTTGCAGAGGGGTATGGTGGTCTGATTGTTCAACATTGTAAAATCCGGAAGAGAGAGGTCACCATACTCTATGGACATGTGGCGCCACGGGATTCACTCAAAAAAGACGAGACTGTCGATGCAGGATCGATTCTTGGTCTCCTTGCAGAGAATCGATCAATAGAAAGTGATGGTAATCGAAAGCATTTACATCTTGGGATCCATCATGGCGATACGATCGATATGCGTGGATACGTACAAACAGAAGAGGAACTCGCAGAATTTATTGATCCCATTACGGTGCTCCCGTTTTTCCCCATGGCACCCTTTGCACCAACGCTTACTCCTTTCTGGACTCCCGAAGAAGAACCAGAAATTATGATAGAATGATTACGTGATTCCGCGCATTGCCATTGTCTCGTTCCCAGGTACGAATGGTGATACGGAGAACCTCCGTACATTCTGGCGCTCCGGATTTGATGCGTTTGTTTTTCGGTGGAATGACTCAAAAGAAAAGCTCGCGGGAGTCGATGGCTACTTCATCGGTGCAGGATTTGCCTACGAAGATCGTGGGAGAGCGGGCATGGTAGCTGCTCGCGATCCTCTCTTTCAGTTTCTTCATGAAGAGGCAGAGAAAGGGAAAGTCATTGTAGGGAATTGCAATGGATGCCAGGTCTTAGTGGAGAGTGAACTCATTCCACTTGGGCAAGGTTTGCGAATGTGCATGGCAAGGAACACGATCCGAGAAGGAGAAGGATGGAAAGCCCCTGGGTTTTTAAATGAGTGGGTGTGGGTTACACCGGCATGCAGTGCGGAGCGCTGTGCGACTTCCGATTGGGCTGGAGCAATGCACATTCCAATGGCCCATGGTGAGGGAAGATTTGTGACGAAAGATGTAGATCTTATTAAAGAGCTCGAAAAGAATGATCAAATTGCATTCCGTTACTGTGATGAATTCGGAAAGGTATCCACAGATCCCTCCGTGACCCTCAATGGTTCCACCGGAGCGATCGCGGGAATTTGCAATCCTGCAGGGAACGTTGTCTCACTTATGCCTCACCCCGAGAGAACGGTAAATGGAGATCCGTATTTTGTATCAATGAGGAAGTGGATTGAAAAACGTAGGGGCTCGCCGCTGGCGAGCCCTGTGGAAGCATTATTTCCCCCCGGGTGCCCCAGTGGGGCGCCCCTACACGCGCGCGAGGCGCGTGCCCTCGAAATCTTTATCGATACCCTCATCGTGAATAACGAAGAGAGAACCGTAGAGCAAGCAGGAAAATCTATCACTCCGAATCTCCAACTCAAACAATTCCGTTACCTTGCACCCAAAGGAAAATCTGCAGAGCAGATTCTCACAACAATTTCTCACTTCAATCCGAATAAAGAAGTTGCGTACGTTCGATCATCAGGTTCGTGGAATACGTGGAATGCAGATCGAAAAGTTCTGGAGGCTTCTAAGAATCCTCTTCGTACGGTTACTCTCCTCCGGCGTGATGAGCCAGATGTAGGAGCTGCAGGAATTGGAGGAGGGGAAACAGGGGTGTGTTATTCCTGCGATGGAATTTCCGGCGATATTCCGCAGAAACTCCAGGAAATTTTTGCAAATCCCCATGCAAGCATTCTCGAAGCATTGGTTGTATGAGCAAAAAAATTTCACAGAATCGCATTGTTGTCATTGCCCATAATATACGTTCCCTCTGGAACGTCGGTTCTCTCTTCCGCACGTGTGATGGATTTGGTGTAGAGAAGCTCTACCTCACAGGCTACACTGGGCGTCCTCCCCGGAAAGAAATTACGAAAGTTGCATTGGGAGCAGATGAGTTTGTTCCGTGGGAGCATGTGGATGAGCCTCTACGAGTGGTTGAAGATCTTAAAGAACAGGGATGGAGCATCGTGAGTCTTGAGCAA
>DATDWC010000032.1:0-10914 GCA_035289805.1 Candidatus Peribacterales bacterium
AATTCTACAAATCTTGAGCACCACCGCATTCGAGAAGATTGGCTTACAGGAGCTGTTTTCAAAAACCGAACTGCAGATTCCCGAAGCAGACCCAGACTTTTCGGCTCTGGGACTTGGTTTTTAATTGGGTATGAGTGAGAATCCATATAAGGTAGCCTCTGAGGAGTTTTTAGTCTCTTCTTTGGTTCCATGTCGGAACCCATGATACCCATGGGCATGTAAAGTGCCACGAAAGAGCAGTGCAGTCATGATAGGATCCACGCATGAAAAGACGAGGCGGGTTCACACTCATCGAACTCCTGGTTGTCATCGGCTTGGTGGCGGTTCTCGCGGGGATAGTTATCGTGGCAGTTGCTCCTCGCAAAAACTTTATCTCCGCACGGGATGCAGAACGCAAACATGCAAGTAAGCAAGTGCAACAGGCAATCTATGCTCAATTGATCGATGCGTGGGGACTCGCTGAAGGAAGCAGCATCCCAGATGGTGTGAACAATGCAAAACCTATTTGCCAAGCAGGTCTTCCTGAGAGTATCTGTGACGGGGAGGGCGGTGTGTCTCTCGCCAGTCTTCCTCCAAAGTACATTGCGGCACTCCCTGTTGATGTCGTCATGCCTGCTGACGCGAATTGCACAGGCTACATGGTCTACCAGGAAGCGAATAGAGCGAGCGTGTACCCCGCAAACCTCGGCAAACTCCCCGGTGATCTACCGAGCGGCATGTGCGGAACAGGAAGTGTTGATCCCTGCCCCACTCCCGGAATGGTGGCACGATGGAATTTTAATGAGAACGCTGGTGCTGCCATTACTGATTCTTCCGGCTCCGGAAACAACGGAACACTCATGGGAACGTATGCTTGGTCTACCGACACTCCCGGCTCCAATAATGCTTCCGCATTGGAATTTAGTGGCGTGAGTGGCTCCGCAGAGCTTGGCGATATGTTCAATAGTCTCCAAGTTCCATTTTCCGTTTCTGCATGGATCTACGTAGAATCGGTAGCGGATGTTACGGGAATGCATATTTTCGCTACTGATGATCCTCCAACCGACAGCGGTAATTACACCGGCTTTTGGATGGATCCACACAGGGTCTTCTACGCTGATGGCACCGCTTTCAACCTGACTGCGTATCGGAGCAAAGAATTCTCAGCATTGCTCATCCCTTTGAATCAATGGACTCAAATCACTGCAGTGATCCGTGGTCCAACGGATATAAGTCTCTACGTGGAGGGAGTAGATCAAGGTGGCACATATGATGGAATGGGAGGGGTGATGGTTCACGATGCGAATCCTGCCCGCATTGGCCGGCGTAACCGCTTCACAGGCTCAAGTTCTTTCTCCAATGGTCGCATTGATGAGGTTCGTATTTTTAATCGTGCTCTTACGACCCTGGAAGTGACATCACTCTCACAATGCCCTTGATCGTAATTGATCCGTAGAACAGAACGCTCCCCATCTTCCCTTGCAGTCAAGAAACCATATAAGGTAGCCTTTGAGGAGTTTCTACCCCATGGCGGAACTTGTGATCAAAACCGTGAAGACAGCCGCAAGGGCGGATGTGCATCTTGCTGCAAAATCTACTGATGCCGAATCCGGCGAGAAGGTGATTTGGCTCGTGCGTGTGGATGGCCGCGAGAAGGAATGTCAGCACTTTATCCAGGAGTGGAACCACACCGTGGAGCGGACCCTCGCACACTCCGAGGAGGAACCCGCGGAGCGGATGGAGGGGGCACTCAAGGAGTTGAACGGCCTCCTCAAAGCGATTCAGATCTCAGAGCAGATCCGCGAGGTGAACGCAATGATCGGAATCTACGATACGGAGGGAATTCTGCATGTGGCACAGGCGGGGAGGGCTGAGGCTTACCTCGTCCGTAATGGCTCCACAGCGCAGATTACAGAGCGTGCAACAGGCGGTGGGGCGGCTCAATTCCTCTATATTTCAAGTGGCGATATCCGTCGTGGTGATACGGTGCTCCTTTCCACGGAGCGCCTGCTCCGTACAGTGACTCCGGCGCAAATTGCACAGGCAGCGCGCCGCAAGACTGACCTTCTTGAAGTGATGCGCGACGCTCTGGAGAGCGAGAAGGAATCCGCCTCTCTCGCACTCCTCACGAATGCACTCGATGATCCAACATTAGACGAGGTGCCCGCAGCAGCACCGATACAGAGGGAATATGGGAGTCACAAGAGAAGCAGAGGGAAGAAGTTCAGCGTCGCCCTCCCCCACTTCTCGTTCAAATTCCGCATGCCAACTATCGCCGGGGGAAAGTGGTTCCGTGATGCCCGCACGTTCTTCGAGCGACATCTCCGTGAATTCCAGAAAGATTTGCAGCACCCAACGCGGAAGCGCCGTGCTCACCTCTTGCTCCTTGCCGGTGCTCTCATTGTCTTCATCGGCATCTGGGCCGGGTTCCAGGTGACTACCGTAAGCCGCCGGAGCCAGAATCGCGCGGAGCTCACAACACTCGTGGAGAAGATCAATGAGGACATCAAGACCGCCGAAAACCGCCACCTCATGGGCGATACGGAATCTGCGAATGCAATTCTGAACCGCGCAGAAGAGGAGGCGAGAAACGTGATGCAGAATGAATCCGGCCTCTTCCGCACGGAAGCGCTGGATCTCCTGGATCGCATCCGCGAGAAGCGCGAAGGGATCAGTAACATTGTCCGCTTGACCCCCACCCTCGTTGCGAACCTCACCACCCGGAACCCCGATATTATTGCGCGAGGAATCGTGGGTATCGAGCGCGGTCGTCTGATCGCCTACGATCGGCAGAATCTGTACTCGGTCATCGTGAATGCCGTCGATGAACCGCAGCGCCTGGATGGCGATAACTTGATTTTGAATGGCACATACTTTGAGCGGTTTGATACCGCTGTATTCATCACGAAGGAAAATCGCCTGATCGAACTCATCGAAGGCCAACCCACCGCGATGAAGACGGATGACCCGGGTGGATGGCTCTCCGGCCAGGATCTTGCGACGTACATCCGCTATCTCTACCTCCTCTCGCCGCAGAATAATCAGATCTTCAAGTACGAACGCCTCAGTAATCGCTACAGCGCTCCTACCGAGTATAACGTCGATGGCAATCTGGAAAATGCGCTCGATATGACGATTGATTCTGATGTCTACATCCTGAAGAGCGGCGGCGAAGTGGTGAAGCTCTTCCGCGGGGAGAATCGTCCGTTCACCGTTCGTAACCTCCCAACTGATGCACTCAAAACCACGACGAAGATCGTCAAGCCTTCTGATCGCGGCAACTTCTACTTCCTGGATCCTGAGAACGCGCGCATCATCGTCACAAGGACCGATGACGATAGCGGCGAATCGCTCTACCTAAAGCAGTACGTCCTGGAGGGAGATCAGATAGGATTACTCCAGGATCTGTATGTGGATCCAGAGGAGACGCAGCTCATTATTCTGGATGAGAAGAGGCTGTACTCGATTAATTTGCAGGAGGGATGAAAATCCTCGTCTTCGGCACCTTTGATCACCTGCATCCGGGTCACAAATTTCTCCTCTCGGAGGCTTCAAAAAGAGGAGAGCTCTACGTCGTTATTGCCCGTGATCAGAATGTGGAGAAAATCAAAGGACATGCTCCCGATCAATCAGAAGGAGAGCGGCTGAAGGCAATTCAGGAAGCATTCTCCTCTTCGCATCCAACCTTCGGAGATCTCCATGATTTTTTGGCACCGGTGCAAAAGATCAAACCTGATCTCATTCTCCTTGGATACGATCAGAAGTTGCCACCGGGAGTGCATGAGGAAGATCTTCCTTGTCCCGTGGAACGGATGAGTGCATTCGAACCTGAAAAATGGAAATCTAGCATTCGCCAATCATCGTCGTAGAGACGCCCAATAAAGTGTCTCAAAAGAGATTTAAGCAAGCTTCGGCAGACTTTCCCCATACGCTGCTTCCGCTCGCTCGCGAAGCTTCCGAAGATCGAAGGATTCGAGCTGTGTCCCTTCTTGCTCAACGACAAATGAGGCAATTGCAGCGCCGAGTCTTGCTGCATCGCGTATGTCCCATCCCATTCCTAAGCCCGTCACAAATCCCGCTCGCAGGGCATCTCCGGCACCTGTGGGGTTAATGAGCTTCTTCGATGGAACCGCTTTGACCTGCATGCTCTGCTCGGTTGTTTGCACATTGAGTCCGTGCTCACCATGCGTAACAACGAGGAGTCCTGTGTACTCCAGAACTTCATTCACCGTCCACTCGAGCGCCTCCTTGAGGAGCGACCACTCGTAGGCATTTGCAATCACCGCGGCGCTCCCATGCACCAGCCTGCGGAGATCATCCCGTGGGAATTGCAGGGATTGCTGCCCCGGATCAAAGATGTAGGGAATCTGATGCTCCCGGCACGCATGTGCGGTTTGCTCCATGGCAATGGCGTTATGAGGACTTACGAGTACGTACCGGATGCCCTTTGCAAGTTGTGCGAGATCCGGTGGCACGGTCTCCTGATCTGCTCCCGGATGATAGAACGTGATCTGCCTCTCGCCGCTATCGGTACCGATGATCGCGGTCGCTGTGACATGCTGCGGGTGTTCAATGATGAGCGAAGTATCGATCCCATGATCTTTGAGTCGCCCCACATACTCATCACCATCGTGCCCCACAGAGCCTGCAATCATCACGGGCTGCTTGAGGAGCGCAAAGTTCCATGCGATGTTTGCAGCCGTTCCTCCGTGATGTTTGACGAGGTGTCGCGTCACGTAGCCCACCGAGAGTTCGTCGAGTTTATCGACATCCAAACCGTCGACGAACGAACCATCGTACGAGAGGAGCATGTCGTAGGCGATCGAACCCGCAACGAGGAAAGAGGACATGGGCGAAGTGTAGCACTTCTTTAGTTGAGGTTTTCCTGTGGAGGCTGCATCTCTTCTAGAGATAACACTTCTCCCTTTTTACTCATGGGGGCTTGTACGCGAACCTCAATATTCCCAGGAACTCTTTTATTGTCCAGAGTGACTGCTCCTATAGGATAGGCGCAGACAACACATCCCTCGCCATCCTCCATGTCTCTCCCCTTGCCATTGGAAAGAGTAGTGACCCTCTGATTTCCAACACTCGTCGCACTTACTTTGAGAAAAATTTTTGCTGCTTCCGCCCTCTGGGAAAGTTCTGCAAGAGTAAGTGTCTGTCCTATGAGCTCATAATAGATGGCAGCATTCGCTGTCCGCATAGTTGCAGCTTCCGCGGAAGAAGCTGATGAGTCCGGAGACTCCTCGGTGCGGAGCGTCTCTTCCAACTGAGCGGCCGATGACCCCGGAGGTTCGTTGCTTGTATTCATGGGCTTGCGAGCGTGCAGAGTAAAGCGATATTCCGGGAAGTCAAGAAGTTTTCTTTTCTGATTCCCGCTCCGCCACCCTGCTGTATGCTTTATGTTGATGAAACTCTGCGTCATCGGCACCGGTTACGTCGGCCTCGTCTCTGCAGCGTGCTTCGCTGAAATTGGCCACGAAGTCGTTGGAGTGGATATCGATGCAGCAAAAGTTGAGCGACTGAAGAAGGGCGAATGCCCGATCTATGAGCCGGGACTACCTGAGCTCCTCAACAAGCATTTGAAGGCTGGGAGAATCACCTTCACCACAAATCTAGATGAAGGCATCCATGCGTGCTCGCTCATTATGGCGGCAGTCGGCACTCCCACGGGCCAAGGCCGGCGCGCAGATCTCTCGCAGGTGGAAAGTGTGTGTCGCACTATTGGGATGCATACGAATGAGGAGAAGGTTCTTGTGATCAAATCCACCGTTCCTGTGGGAACAAGTCAGAAGTGCCAAGTGTGGGTGGAGGAGGAAATGAGCAAGCGCGGCGTGCAGCACCACGTCCACCTCGTGAGTAACCCCGAGTTTTTACGTGAGGGAAAAGCTGTGCAGGACTTCCTAGAGCCTGATCGCATCATCGTTGGGCATCGCGATGAGAGTGCAGGGAAAGCGATGCGAGAGCTCTACAAACCCCTCATCGATCGCGGAATGAAGTACCTGGAAATGGATGTGGAGAGTGCAGAGCTTACGAAGTACGCCTCGAATGCGTTCCTCGCTACAAAGATCAGCTTCATTAATTTTATTGCCGCGCTCTGCGAGGCGAGCGGTGCGGATGTTGAAAAGGTTGCGGAGGGCATGGGGCTCGATAAGAGGATCGCTCCTGCGTTCTTGAAGGCTGGAATCGGATACGGGGGAAGCTGCTTCCCCAAAGACGTGCAGGCGCTCATCAAGACTGCAGATGAGCTTGGAGTCCCCTCAGAGCTCCTAAGGAATGTAGAAGCAATTAACGAAGCGCAACGTGATCGCTTTGTGCGCATGGTGGAGAAAGCACTTGGCGGAGTGCGCGGGAAAAAACTCGCGGTCTGGGGGCTCGCATTCAAGCCGGATACCGATGATATGCGATCCGCACCTTCGATCGATATTGTTTCGGCGCTCCTTGAGCGCGGTGCGGAAATCGTTGCCTACGATCCTGTTTCGATGGATGTTGCAAAGAGCATGCTGCCCAAACTCACGTTCGCACCCAATGGATCCCAAGCTCTCGCGGGTGCAGATGCGCTCCTCATCCTCACGGATTGGGAGGAATTCAGAGCTTGGAAACCTGAAGCATTCAAAGAAAAACTTCGCGGGGGATACATCTTTGATGGGCGGAATATGTACGATCCGCGCACAATGAAAGAAGGGGGAATCCGTTACCACAGCATTGGGAGAATGTAGTCTTGTGTTACAGTATTTAAAGCCATGAAAATCCTCGTCACGGGAGCAGCCGGCTTCATTGGGTTCCATCTCTCACAAGTGCTCCTCAAGCGTGGGGACGAAGTGACCGGTCTCGATAACTTTAACGAGTACTACGATGTGAAACTCAAAGAAGCGAGGACCGCGATCCTCGTAAAACAGAAGGGATTCACCCTTGTTCGCGGCGATATCTGCGATCGAAAGACGGTAGAAAAAGTGATGAAAGGAGCAGATAGAGTCGTCCACCTCGCAGCAATCGCGGGCGTGCGCTATTCACTCGAACATCCCGAGGAATACATCAAAACCAATATCAACGGATTTTTCGAAGTGATTGATGCAGTCAAGCGTTTAGGGATAAACGGCCTCATCTATGCATCTTCGAGCTCTGTGTACGGCGGGAACAACAAACTTCCCTCGAGGGAAGAGGACCGCGTGGATAATCCCGTCTCACTCTACGGCCTCAACAAGCGCGAGAATGAGCTCATGGCACATACCTACCATGCGCTCCATGGAATCCCCGTCACGGGGCTTCGCTTCTTCACGGTCTACGGCGAATACGGTCGTCCGGATATGGCGCTCTTCCTCTTTACGGAAAAATTATTGAAGGGCGAAACACTTTCCATTTTTGGTGAAGGAAGGATGCAGCGCGATTGGACGTACATTGCGGACATTGTGAGCGGCATTGTCGCTGCGATCGATAAAAATTATCCGGAGGAAATCTTTAATTTGGGATCCGGAAGAAAAGAGCAATTAATGGATTTTGTAAGCATTATCGAGAAATCCTGCGGCAAGGAAGCAAAAAAAGAATTCCTTGGCATGCAGCCCGGCGATGTCCGTGCAAGTCATGCGGATCTTTCCAAGGCGTACAAGCAGCTCGGCTATAAGTCGATGACAGCCATCTCACAGGGAATCCCAAAATTCGTGGAGTGGTATCGAAAGTACTACGCACAATAAACTGATCTACTGCTCCAAATGTTCGTCATCAACAAATCCTGCGAAGGGGACATGCAGATTCGTTTTCCTGCCAGTCTTTTCCAGCATGGCGCACTGCCTTCCATAAAATTCGCGGGCGATCCTTAAACATTCTTCGGCGCTTAAAGATGATGGCTTATACTCTCTATGAACCAAAGGCACTGCTACAGGAACATACTCCGTTTGCACATCCGATTCTGCTGCTCCGATCGACATGAGCAAATCCTACTCTTATTCCCTCCATGTCATCAACCTGTTCATCGTGTAGTTCCAAAATACCCCCACGAACGCCCCGATAATCACAGAGAGGAGTTCTGCTATCCCTCTCGAGAAGAGGAATGCCGATGTTGCGTAGTTTGCGAGTGCTCCCACTGCACATGCCAGATTGAATGTGACAAAGCCCTGGAGCATCTTAAAACCCTTGAGTTTGATGTGGGCAAATGTCCACACGTTATTGAGCAGGAAGTTGAAGATAATGGCCGTTTCGATCGCGCCGATCACAGAGAGGGAGAACCCATAGAGCGAGAGTGCACCGGCCTCCCGAAAGAGGAGCGAAAGAAGCTCGTACACGCTGACATGCACGAGGATACCGAGTGTCCCCACGATGCAGTACTGTACAAAAGTGAGTGGAATGTAGGTGCCAATCGTCACATCGTAGAGGTACTCCAAAAACTCAATCTGCACTCTGCGCGAGAGTTTGCTCTCGCCATGCATTCGCGTACCAAATGTGAAGGGGATTTCCTTCGCTGTAGTGCCCTTTGGTACATGGACCAAGAAATCGAGGAGGATCTTGAATCCTTTGGGATTGAGCCTGGGAAGTGTTGCTTCAAACGTTTTACGATCGAGCGCAAAGAAGCCGCTCATAGGATCATTCACTTCTACTTTACAGAGACGCTTCGCTAGGTTCGTTGCAATGCGCGAGAGCCTATATCGACGCTCATCCCATGAGCCAACAGATCCCCCTTCGATGTACCGAGATCCTATCGCGACGTTACTGCCGCTTCGCACAGCGACAAAAAGTTTGGGAATGAGTGTGAGATCGTGCTGACCATCCGCATCCATCACCGCGAGCACATCGCCTTTTGCAGCGAGAAACCCTTCGACGACAGCTGAAGAGAGTCCCCTACGACCGATCCGTCGAATCACGTGGAGATCCCCGATCTTCTCCGAGAGCTCCTGCGCGATGTGCCACGTTTGATCCGGTGAATCATCATCCACGATGATGATCTCGTGCGGGATACCCTTCAGAACTTCCTCAAGCTTCGGGAGGAGGAGAGGGAGGTTTTCGGCTTCGTTGAAGGTGGGGAGCACCAATGACAGCATCGCGTGTAGTATAGCTCTGGATAGATTATGACGCTCTTCCTCACGATGTTCGCGGCAGGCGCACTGACAATCCTGCTGCCCTGCATCCTGCCCTTAATCCCCATCGTTCTTGGTGTGAGCATTGCGGGGAAACACCGTCTCCGACCACTCTTCATCGTCCTTGGCATGCTCCTGAGTTTTGTGGGACTCACGTTCCTCCTCCAGGTGGTACTGAATCAGTTTGTGGAGACTGCGGATTACCTGCGGATCGCGACCTACGAAGTACTCTTTCTCTTTGGGCTCGGATTCGCCTTTCAACGACGATCGATTCTGCTTCTTGGTGCTCTCCTTGGAGGACTCTTCTTCCTCTCCAAGGGTCTTGTGAGCGTCATTGTGGTATCGCTCCTCAGTGTGATTGCTATGGAACTTGGGGGGCGAGTGGCCTCGATGCTCCAGCAATTCGGCACCACTCTGCAGGGGAAAACAACAAAGGAATTTGGATCCGATGCGCCAATCACTGCGTTCATCATCGGGCTCACCCTGGGGCTCATCTGGGTTCCGTGCGCAGGGCCAGCCCTTGGCTTTGCTCTCGCGCTCGTGCGCGAGGAACCGGGGCTCAAGGCATTCCTCCTCCTCTTGACCTATGGAGCAGGCACAGCTGTTCCGCTCCTTGCGATCGGCTACGGCGGGCAGGCTGCAGTGCGCTCCGTGCGTGCGCTCACGCCCTATACCGGAATGGTGAAGAAGGTTGCCGGCATCATGTTGATCCTCACCGCAATCGCTCTCCACTTTGATTTCTTCACTCCGCTCCAAACATTTCTCGCAGAGAAAACAGGATACGGCACACTTGGAACGAATCTGGAAAATGCACTCGTCGATGAAAACCAGAATGTGTCTTCATCTCCTCCTACAGAAACAACCTCGTCCTTCTCCTCGCCCTCCGAAGCTACAGCGAAGGAGGGTACCTCCTCTTCCTCCTCTCCTATGGGATCCGAACCCTCCCCCCTTCCACGCTTAAGCCGTGCATCCGAACTCCAGAGTGTAGGGCCGTGGCACAATAGTCCCCCACTCTCACTCAAAGATCTCCGTGGAAAAGTGGTACTCGTAGATTTCTGGACCTATAGCTGCATCAACTGTATCCGGACACTCCCCTACATGAAGCAGTACTGGGAGAAGTACAAAAATTCCCCGTTCGTGCTGATTGGTGTGCATGCACCAGAGTTCGTGTTCGAGAAGAGTGAGGAGAATGTAAAAGCTGCAATTTCGAAGCACGAGCTCATGTACCCGATCGTTCAGGATAACGACTTTGTGATCTGGCGTGCATTTGCGAACCACTACTGGCCAGCAAAGTACCTAATTGATGCCGAGGGATACATCCGCTACACACATTTTGGTGAAGGAGCATACGAAGAAACCGATGAAGCAATCGAAAGTCTGCTCCGTGAAATCGGTACCGATACGAGCGATATGCCGGAGATGGAGGAGAAACCTTCCTCCACACGAGGACCAATTACACCAGAGACGTACCTTGGAGAACGGAGCTGGCCAGCACTAGAAAATGCAAAAGGAAGTCCAAGCGATGAGGTGGTTTCCTATAGTGCTCCCACCGCGCTCCCGCTCCACCACTACGCCCTCGTCGGCGATTGGCAGCTCGTTGATGGCGAGCGACAGGTCCTCCAGAGTGATGAGGGTGAAATCCGAATTCGTGCGCTTGCGGGCGAGGTGAACCTGGTGCTTGGCCTTGCAGAAGGAGTGACCTCTGTAGCAGTGGAGGTCTTCGTCGATGGAGAGAAAACACAGAGTTTCATCGTTGATTACCACGATCTCTACCCGCTCTTCAAAGGTGCTTACGGCGAACACGAAGTAACGCTTCGCCTCCATGGGAAAGGCGTGGAGGGTTATGCATATACTTTTGGATCGT
>DATDWC010000033.1:0-6186 GCA_035289805.1 Candidatus Peribacterales bacterium
GATGCAGGTGTTATTCAGTGTATGCACAAACTTCTTCTCGCCTTTTGCGGTTTCGTACTTGATGTTGAGTCGCCTCGCCTGAAAATCTCCTAAGTATGAACAGGAATGAGTTTCTCCATAGGCCTTCCTCGAGGGCATCCAAGTTTCGATATCCTGCATGTAGAGCTTGCCCTTCCCCATGTCGCCGGTGCAGACATCCACCACCCTGTAGGGGAGTTTGAGAGCCTGGAGAATATCTTCTGCATTCGTGCGGATTTCCTCAAAGAGCTGTAAGCCACTTGGAATATCGCTAGGGCAGAGAACAACTTGCTCTACTTTTTCGAACTGATGGACACGGTAGAGTCCTTTGGTATCTCTTCCATAGGAACCAGCCTCTCTGCGGAAGCACGCAGAATACCCTGCGTACTTTTTGGGGAGCTCTGCTTCATTGAGAGTCTCATCCTTGTGGAAACTCGCCACCGTGACTTCCGAAGTACCAATGAGGTGGAGATTATCAGGTTCGATCGGTCCCTCTTTTTCCATTTGTCCCCCCACAGCATAGATATTGGATTGATCGACTCCCGGAAAAAACCCCGTCCCCATAAAGCACTCGTACGAGGCAAGGAGCGGTGGAGAGAAGAGCGTCCAGCCTTTCTCGACGAGGGAATCCATCGTAAAGCGAAGAACTGCTTGATGGAGCCTTGCGCCATCCCCTTTGAGGAAGTAACTCCGCGCTCCTGCGATCTTTGAACCACGCTTGAAATCAAGGATATCGAGTGCTTCGCCAAGTTCCACGTGATCCTTCGGCTGAAAATCAAACTCTGGAATCTTGCCCCAGGTCTTCACCTCCACATTCTCGGAATCATCCTTGCCCGTTGGCACACGGTCGAGCGGGAGATTCGGGAGCATGAGCTGTGTCCGCTTCCAGCTTTCCTCGAGTGTTGCAAATTCCTCCTCAAATTCTTTGAGTCTGGTGGAGAGCTCCTTCATCTCTGCGAGTGCTACATCCTTCTCCTCACCCTTCATCACAGGAATTCTCTTCGAAACACTGTTCTTCTTCGCGCGCATCTCTTCGACTGTCTGCAAGAGCTCTAAGTAGCGCGCATCTATTGTGAGGAACTCATGGATGTTCACTTTGACGCCTTTACGATCTGCCGCCAATTGGTAGAGCTCGGGTCGTGCGCGGAGATCAACGAGATCAATCATACCGTGGGGAAGCATAGCCTGTGGTTCCAATAGGGAAAAGAAGATTCCAAAACTCCAAGACTCCAAGAAGCCAAGGTTCAGGCAATTACTCTTCGACTTTCTTTATCATACTTGTGAGAATACGGACTAATTGGCGTGCTTCTGCAATCAGTTCCGCCCTTTCTTTCTCTTGTTCTGAATCATTGATTTCAAGCAACGTAAGCCAGTGAATACTTTCCTTCGCCTCTTTGCGCGCAATACGAAGTGATTTCAGTGAATCTCTCCTACTCAATCCTTCACCAGCTTCGATGTAATTTGCTCCAACGGAACCGGATGATCGAATAAGCTGTTTTCCATCCTCTTTATTGCTTAAAGTTCTTGGTATGGCGCGCACTAAATTACGTACCCGCGAGGCAAAAAGAGTGGCACGCTCCTGAAAATCAAAAGGGGGCTGCACTGTAGGTTCAGAGAACATATGGTGGCGCACGCTATCACACCTCAGCATCCTGAGCATCTTGAATTTTGGAATCCTGGCGTCTTGGAGTCTTGGCGTCTTGGAGTCTTTAGTGCCTAAACGCCCTCACCCCCGTTGTGACCATTGCAATTCCAAGTTCTTCTGCCTTTGCAAATACTTCTGCATCCTTCACGGATCCCCCCGGCTGGATAACTGCAGTAATACCAGCCTTTGCCGCTTCCTCCACAGCATCAGGGAAAGGGAAGAATGCATCCGATGCCATCGCGGCTCCCTTCGCTCTCTCCCCTGCCCTCTTTGCCGCAATCCATGTGGAATCCACGCGACTCGTCTGTCCTGCGCCGATACCTACGGTCACAGCATCTTTTGCAAACACAATCGCGTTGCTCTTTGCATGCTTGACGCATTTCCATGCAAAGAGGAGATCGAGAAGCTGATCGGATGATGGCTTTTTCTTTGTCACGACTGTCACATCCTTCTCTGTAATGATCCGGTTATCCGGATTCTGAAGGAGCATCCCTCCAAGTGCGGTTCGGTACGTGGTGCATTCGTTTATTTGCAGATTTTTGTTTTCGATGAGTCTGATATTTGGCTTCTGCTCAAGTATTTTAAGTGCTTCGGCTTCGTACGAAGGTGCAATGATGACCTCCACAAACATCTTCTGTTCGATAATCTTCTGGGCAATTGTAGCGGTACATTCCCGATTCAATGCAATGATCACACCGAAGGCACTCAATCTGTCCGCGTCATATGCGCGTTGGAAGGCTTCTTCGATATTTTGATGCGATGCGATACCCGATGGATTCGCATGTTTCACGAATACTGCAGTCGGCTCAGCAAAATCTTTTACAGCAGTCCATGCCCCATCGGCATCCAGAATATTTAAATAGCTGATTTCCTTCCCCTGCAATTTTTTCCAGGGATTTGCATGTTGCATGAGTTCAGTTTGAGAGACAGATTCATTCGCGTGACGTAACCCAAATCCCGATACCAACTCAAAGAAGCTTCCCCATTGATGGGGATTCTCCCCGTACCGAAGCGTCTGTCCGTTTGTCATCATCACCCCAGCATTTTTTCCTTCACTCAGCCACGAGGTGATCATCTCATCGTACGCAGCCGTGCGGAGGAATACCTTGGACGCAAGTTCTTTGCGAAGCTCCATGGAGGTATCCCCCTTCGCTTCAACTTCCTGGAGCACTCGTTCGTAATCTTTGGGATCACAAATCACTGTCACAAATTCATGGTTCTTGGCCGCACTCCTGAGAAGTGTGGGCCCACCGATATCAATTTGCTCTATTTGGCTGTCACTCTCGAAGGGGTAGAGATTCACACATACCAAATCGATGGGCGTGATCTTGAGTTCTTGCATCTCCTTCTTGTGCTCTGCATCGCCGCGACGGAAGAGAATCCCTCCCATGATGAGGGGGTGCATCGTCTTCACGCGGCCGGAAAAGCACTCGGGAAAATTGGTGACATCTTCAATTGAGGTCACTGGGATTTTGGCTTCGATCAAAGCTTTGGCCGTTCCACCGGTCGAAATGATTTCGATACCCTTTGAGTGAAGACTTTTTGCAAATTCCTTGATTCCCGTTTTATCTGAGACAGAGAGGAGTGCTCGTTTCATCATCGGCGAAAGGATTCTACCGATCCCCTCCTGCCTTGTGAACCAAACGAGGGAGGATTATCCACAGTTCTGCTCGATGAATTCGCGGATTGTGCCGAGCCTCGCATCGCGGGTACGGAGTGCCATTCCCTTCAAATTCGGCATCAAACGCTCAAAAGCCGTCACTCCCTGTTCGTAGTGGCGCTCCACAGATCCACAGTACTGCGAAGGCTCTGCTCCGGTCTCCGCAATGGTGTTCAGAGTGTGTTCTGCTGCTTCCACAGATTTATCGTACTCGAGCTCGCCGGGGAGGTATTCCTTCTCCCCGCTACAAGCAGTGATGAGAAGGAGAAAAAGAAGAAGAGAATAGCGCATGGGAGAAAAATGGAAGAATGGACTGCCAGCCGTAGCTCCCGCGTGCAGGAGCGAAGTCTGGAGCCGCTTCGGGGAATTGAACCCCGGACCTACGCATTACAAGTGCGTCGCTCTACCCCTGAGCTAAAGCGGCTTATGATGAAGAAAGATCAAGTGAGTTGCTCTACCACTGCTCGTCTCGGCGGAGTCCGCCGAAGGCGGACGAAGACGGAAGCTAAAGCGGCTTTTAAGATAAGAAGGATCGAGTGCGTCGCTCTACCCCTGCCTGTCGGCCGTAGTCCCGCAAGAGCGGGACGAAGGCTGGCCTGTCGGCCGTAGTCCGCCCCGGGCGGACGAAGGTGGGAGCTAAAGCGACATACAATTACTCTACCAGAGAAGAGAAACTCTTACTCCGCTACGAAAGGAACCTCACGCGCAAAACGCGTTCTTTCTCTATAAAAAACTTTGCCAGGAGGGATCGCAGAAGGTGTTTTTCTCTTTTCGCGTTCTTCGCGACCCAAAGCTAATACTCTTTGCACAAATGCATGCACGATCCCCGTACTTGCCCGCATCATATACCCCTGTCTGTCTCCTGTAAGGGAAGCTGCAATGTTTGCATGAGGAGAAATCGCATCCCTGAGAAATCGAATCATTATGTTTTCGTGACAATTTCCCTGGAGAACACTAATCTGATCCTGCAGTGCTTGTTGGATACTCTTCCCCAGTTCAGGCGAAGAGATACCGGGAGGTAAATCTCGCAGAGCCATTGCTACAAGGCGGGAAATAGCAACCATAGCGAAAACACTGTATCACACGAAAAACGGGCCCTAAGCCCGTCCTTGATTCCGCTCTTTCGATACGCCGATTTTTCGCGAAGGTATATACTATCAGGGTGACAGAAATCCTTGATTCGTTAGAAAACGAGCCAAACTGGGAAATCGGTTTTGCAAAACCGGGCGATGGCGCGGGGATCGCGGAGGTGCAAAAAACCGGGTGGCTAGCGACGTATCCCGATCCTTCTATTGGTTTTACCAAGGAAGATATTGATTCTTTGCAACTCGAATCCCCCGAACGAATAGCAAAGTGGGAATCGGGTATTGAGAATCAAAATGAAGGAAAAGGGATTTGGGTGGTCAGAGGTGAAGACAAAATTATCGGGTATGCGGTGGGAGAAAAAACTCCAGAAAAACAAGAGCTGAAAGCTCTCTATGCATTGCCACGCTACCGTGGGAAAAAAGTGGGGAAAGCCCTCATGGACAACACACTTGTATGGTTTGACCCGACGCGAGACATTGTCGTATGGGTGTTCAGTCACAATAACACTGCGATCAACTTCTACAACAGGTATGATTTTGAAAAGAGTGGAAATATCGATGCGCCAGAAATTAACGGCAAAAATATTCCCATCCTCGAAATGATACGGAAGGCAATTCCCATAGATTAAGTACACAAAAAACGGGCCCTAAGCCCGTTCTTGGTTCCGCTCTCTCGATACGCCGAGTTCTGTACCACCCTGCAGTGATGTGCTTCGACTGTGCTCAGCACAGGCTCCGCATCTACTGCGGGGTGCGATGGTCATCGATCTAGGATCGCCGTTGCCGGCGACCTCGTGCGGAGGGGAAAGTGGCAGCTCGGAACCAAGCTGTACCCCACAAACCCAAATCCTCCTTGCATCACCTGGAGTTTACCGAGATTCCTTTGTCACCAAAGGTCTGCCTCTCGAAGGCCGTTTCATATCATCCTGGTATAAGCCAAGACTACTACGTCTCTGTGGCACTGGTCCTCTCTCCCAAGTATAAAATCGAGTGGTGGAAGAGGATGGGCGTTACCCATCAGGCGTTCCATTGATGCTCGGACGTTCCTCTCCACTTCGCACCGCTTTTGCGGTGCTTCGCGGAGCGACCATCTGAAAGAGCGGATCCTTAGTATAGCATGGGTTAGAATAGAATGCGATGAAGCGCTCCGAACTCCTCTTTGGCATCTTCCGCATCCCCGTCGATGCGATCGCAATCGGGGGAGCATTACTCCTCGCCTATTTTTTGCGACTCCAAAATATTGATCTGATCCCAGGGATACAGTTGCTTGATCCCGCACGAACTCTCCCCGATCTCCCCTACTACGTGAATGTTTTCCTCATCCGAGGAGTGCTCCTCTTCCTCCTCATCGCTGCGGGACTCAAACTCTATATGATTCGTGTCACTCTGGGATTTTTTCGTGAGGAATCAAGGATCATCCTCACAACCGTTGTATGGGTGGGAGCAATTATGGGATGGTTCTTCTTTGTGCGAAAGCAGCTCTTCTTCTCCCGTATCCTGCTCCTCCATGCGACGCTCTTCGCATTCCTCTTCGTATCGTTTGGACGCATGCTCCTCACACTTTTGCAAAGAGAGCTTCTGCGGAAGGGCATAGGAGTGAGGACTGTGCTTTCGATTGGATCACAACAATTGCCGAGTGCTGTTGCACAATTTCTGGGAAGAGATGCTCGATATCACTATCTCGGTCACCTCCCACCTGTAGGAGCAGAGCGCACAACGCCCCTCCGTGAGCATCACGAAGTTGATCTTGTACTTCAGACTGATCCCAATAACTCAGA
>DATDWC010000034.1:0-5704 GCA_035289805.1 Candidatus Peribacterales bacterium
TTGCAACGAAACCCTCGCCTGCAATGCGGATGTTTCTATCCTGCGGGAAATCATGAGTGCCATCCTCAGTAATGCCATCAAGTACACACCGGAGGATGGGAGCATCACCATTACTGCCGATGGGGATGGAAAAACCACGAGAATCAGTGTTGCGGATAGCGGTATCGGCATTCCAAAGGATGAGCAGAGTAAAATCTTCTCCAAGGTGTACCGCGGGAGGAATGCTCTCGCGATGAAGCAGGAGGGAACGGGTCTTGGTCTCTACCTTGCGCATTCGCTCACCGAGATTTTGGGTGGAAAGATTTCGCTTACCTCCAAGGAGGGGAAGGGGACCACAATTACCGTAGAGCTTCCGCAAGACATACACGGAGAGCATGGAGCATATGCTCCGGGGAAGAAGAGTTAGCACGCATCTTTTGGCCTTTTGCCTTTCTCTCTTTCCCTTTATTCTTTCCGTATGTCGAAGATTGCATCCCAGAAGGATGATTTCCCTCAGTGGTACTTGGATATCGTGGAGCAGGCGGAGCTTGCTGAGTACGCCCCTGTGAAGGGGTGCATCATCTTCAAGCCCTACGGCTATGCAATCTGGGAGATGATGCAGCGGGAGATGGATGCGAGGATCAAAGAGATGGGAGTGCAGAACTGCTACTTTCCGCTCCTCATTCCGGAATCTATTCTTGCGAAGGAAGCAAAGCACGTGGAGGGTTTTGCTCCGGAGTGCGCGGTGGTGACGCACGGTGGTGGAAAGGAACTGGCAGAAAAGCTCTACATCCGCCCCACGAGCGAGACCATCATCTACCAGACCTTTGCCAAGTGGGTGAGTTCGTACCGGGATCTCCCTATTAAGATTAATCAATGGGCGAACGTCGTGCGATGGGAGATGCGTACAAGACCATTCCTCCGTACACTCGAGTTCCTATGGCAGGAAGGGCACACGATGCACGCAACGAAGGAAGACGCGGATGAGATGGCAGAGGGGGCACTCCAGATGTATGTGGATTTTGATCGCGATGTACTGGCACTCCCCGTGATCCATGGCCGCAAGCCTGATCACGATAAATTTGCGGGGGCACTCTACACACTCACGACCGAGGCACTTGCTCGGGATGGCAAGGCGATCCAGGCGGGAACCTCCCACAACCTCGGTCAGGGATTCTCGAAGGCGTACGAAGTTTCGTACTTGGATGCAGAGGGCAAGGCAGAGCTCCCCTGGATGACGAGTTGGGGAGTATCCACTCGTCTGATTGGTACGATCATCGTGGTGCATGGGGATGAGAAAGGTCTCCGCCTCCCACCTACGATTGCCCCGATTCAAATCGTGATCGTGCCGATCTACGCAGGGGAAGGGGAGCAGGAAATTGTGCTCGCGGCTTGCGCAGATTTAGGAGCTGCGTGGAGCGAGCAGGGGATCCGCGTGCATGTCGATAGTCGCGATGGCAAGCGCCCGGGATTCAAATTCGCGGAATGGGAGGTGAAAGGTGTGCCGTTACGCATCGAAATTGGTCCCAAGGATTTAGAGAAGAAGCAGGTCACAATTGTTCGCCGTGATACCGGCGAGAAGGAAGTGATGCTCCTGGATGCTGCGCGCGATGCTATAGCAATGTTCGATCTCCTCGATCGCATACAGGAGAATCTCTACGATCAGGCGATGCAATTCATGGAGGAGCACACCTCATCTGTAGCGACGTACGATGAGTTTAAGAAAACTCTGGAAGAGAAGCCCGGGTTCATCTGGGCACCATGGGATGGCACAAAAGAAACCGCAGAGGCTGTACAGAAAGAAACCAAAGCAACGATCAGGGTCCTCCTCCCGGAGCGTCCCTCTGCAGATGGGATGAAGGATATGTACTCAGGGAAGCAAGCGAAGGAAATGGTGCTTTGGGCGAAGGCGTATTAGGGCTATAGGGCGGTTCGGGCGTTAGGGCTATAAGGGGACTAGGGAGGGCAATTTTGGCTTGAAAGAGAGGCGGAAAATCATGTACGGTTTCCCGCTTATGTCACTGACAGATTTCACGCAATTGCACGCATGGAAGAAGGCTACAGATCTTGCAGTTCTGATTTATGAAGTGACAAAAAAATTTCCAACCACAGAACAATATGGTGTGGTTTCTCAGCTTCGCCGCGCTTCTGTTTCGGTTGCTTACTGCGAACGCATCGGTTATATCAATTCTCAGGAACGGGAAGATCTTATTAATTTTTGTACCGAAGTTCACAAATTAATTAATGGTCTTATCACATGTATGAATGATGGAGTTCGTCGCAAGGCTACAAAGCCCTAACTGCCCTAAAGTCCTATGGCCCACATTCCTAAGTCCTGGTACACCATTGCTCTCCTCTTTTCTTTTCTTCTCACAACTGCCCTGCTTCAGTGGTGGCAGGTTTCGGAGTATCCGAAGGAAATCTGGATCATCTTTTTCTTCAGCATCCTTCTTTTCTTTGGGGTCGGAGTAATCATGCGATCGGGTTTTTCTTTCCTGATGCTCTGCATCGTGATCGGTGCATCGATCGGATTTTTCCGTGTTGCGGAAACCACGCACGAAACCACTCCCGAGGATGTCGAGTACCATGCTGTCCTGCGGGGAGATCGCAAGGACAAGGAACTTCCCCGGGTGACTCTCCGTGGATACATCAGTGATGAACCGGATCGAAGACCGATGCAGACAAAGTACACGGTGGCAGTTGATGAGATCAGCGTTCCTCTTGTAGGGGCGTTGCGCGCAACGCCCCTACCAGTTCAAGGGAAGATTCTTGTTACCGATCATGCTTTTTACCCTCCTCACAATTACGGCGATGAAGTGAGAGTCACCGGCATCCTCGAGCGCCCCACTCAGTTTGAGGATTTCCACTACGATCGCTACCTCTCCCGCTATGGAATCTATGCCGTGATCTACAGAGGAACCATCGAAACTCTAAGCGGCGGGCATGGTTCGACGCGGCTCACCACAAGCGGTTCACGTTTTTTTGACTTTCTCTATTCCCTCAAAGATCGCTTCGAATACACACTCAATCGACTTCTTCCTGAGCCTCATGCCTCGTTCATGGCAGGACTCCTCACGGGTTCCAGGCGTGGGATCCCAGAGCACCTCCTCAAAGATTTTCAGAAAACTGGACTCACGCACATCATTGCAATCAGCGGCTACAACATTGCGATAGTGATCGCCGTGATTTCCGGTGCGCTCTTCTTCCTCCCTCTTAAATGGAGGCTCCTCCCCGCGCTCATCGCGATCACTTTCTTCACACTCTTCGTGGGCGCATCACCATCGGTCGTGCGTGCCGCAATTATGGGAGGGCTCAGCCTCTTTGCACTCCACGTTGGCCGCGAACGTCACTCTCTCATCGCAATTCTCTTCGCTGCTGCAGCGATGGTGTTCTTCAATCCAAAACTCCTTTGGTACGACGCAGGGTTCCAGCTCTCGTTCCTCTCCGTCGTAGGACTCTCTTTCCTTGCCCCAAAACTTGAGCGATTCTTCCGATTCGTCCCAACAACACTCGGGTTCCGGGAATCAGTGCAAATGACTATTTCCGCGCAACTCATGGCGGTACCGCTCATAATTCTCCTCTTTGGAGAATTTTCACTCATTGCTCCGCTTGCAAACATTCTGGTTGCGCCACTCATTCCGATCGCGATGATCTTTGGATTCCTTGGAACTCTTGCCGGATTCATCTCTGAGCCTCTCGGCCTCCTCATTGCATACCCTGGGTGGGGAGCGCTCGAGGTTGTGATCAGGATCGCACACTTCCTTGCGGAAATTCCCTATGCGTCTGTGAATATGGAAGGAATGAGAGGAATGTATGTGTGGGGTTATTATGGAGTGCTGTTCTTCGTTATTGTTTCTTGGTTTTTCTATAAACAGATTACTTTGAGAAGTAAGGAAGTAAGGGGGTAAGAAAGTACATGATTCTTCCCTACTTCCTTACCCCCTTACCATTCGTATACATAGACTCTCGGCCCTTCCTTTCCCTTAGGTCGAAAGAAGTGCCACGAAGGCAAAGGGCAGCGTTCCACACTGAGAGGGGTTTTCCCCGGAAGTTCAAAGCCATGCGAAACCACGCGGGTTCCTTTCCGCAGCTCTCTTTCCATCTTCTCGGTGAGTTTCTTCATGACTTCTGGCACAAGGTAGAGGAAGACAATATCTGCATCGCTTAGATTGGCCTTGAGAAAATTCCCTAGCCGTATCGAAATATCCTGCTTCGAAAATACAACTCGCAGTTTTGCGAGGAGCCAAACGCCAAGAGGAAGTTCGTACCCAATGGCACGAATGTTTGGGTACTTCTTCTTTGCGGCAATCAGGAGCCGCGCATCGCCACAGCCTAAATCGTACACGATCTCGTTCCCTTTAATGTTTGCCTTGCCAATCATAAACTCTACGACCTGCATTGGACTTGGTACGTAGGGCACAAAGAGCATGAGGCTCGTCACCATCGTTACAAAGAGGATGAGCGTGAGGATCAAGATGCCGATGAGGGCGAGGTCGGCGAGGAGGATGGGAGGAGGATACATGAATGGACTCGCGCTATTTTACTTGTGCGATGTATCCAATAAGCTTGCTGATCTTGCCGCCACGCATCTCAAATACATCACAGAAAACCATCGGAGTAACGTTGCCACCTTTCGGTTTAGTGAGGACTGTTCCCTCTGCAATGACTACGCCCTCCTCTTCGGTCATGCGGGTGACAGTGATGATCGGACGTCCTTCAAAGGCGTCATTCTCGATTTCCTTATCAAAATCCTCCTTTCCTACATGATGGAAGAATCCGGGCATTTCCCACACTACGTCATCCGTGAGGCAGGAGAGGATCTGTGCGTGGTCGGATTTGTTAAACCCATCCATATACCACTCGATTGTTTTTTTGTTGTCGCTCATACATGACATCGTACCAGAAGGTCTGTTTCCGTGATAGACTCACGCCTATGAGAAAAATCATCACGACCACATTCGTAACCCTCGACGGCGTGATGCAAGCACCGGGCGGACCGAAGGAAGATACATCAGGCGGTTTTGCCTATGGCGGCTGGATGTCCCCTTTTTTATTAAGCTGGAACCAGTTATGAAAAGAAGCTCAACAATATTTCTTCAAGTAGTTATTGTGGCTCTAGGCATCGGCACTCTTGCCCTACTGCTTTGGGAGCCCCACATCGAAGGCAGGAACGTGCATGCCACGCTCTTTGAGATTTACTTCAAAGATCCGTTTTTAGCGTATGCCTATATCGCATCTCTCTCGTTTTTCGTTGCGCTCTATCAAGCGTTCAAGGTGCTCGGGTATGCCGGACAAAATAAGATATTCTCGCAAGCTGCCGTGAATGCTTTGCGGACTATAAAATTTTGTGCAATAGCCATTATTGGTTTCGTTGCGGTAGGAGAAATCTTCATTATGTTTGGCAATAGTGATGACCGGCCACCGGCGATTTTCATGGGCATCCTCATCATCTTCGGTTCGATTGTGATTGCTACCGCAGCAGCGATGTTTGAACGGATTTTGCAAAATGCCGTGCAAGGTTTTCTTTGTCCATCTTGCTCCATGTCTTTATCTCTGCTTCGCGTCGGCGTGCTTCTGTAAGAGTCAAAAATTCCTCGTGGTACACAATTTGTACTGGTCGTCGTGATCGCGTGTACTTGGCACCCTTTCCTTCGTTGTGTTTAGATTCCCGTGCTACGAGATCAACACATGAGCCGGAATATAGTGATCCATCGGAGCAGCGGGC
>DATDWC010000035.1:0-4556 GCA_035289805.1 Candidatus Peribacterales bacterium
TCATTCGAGCTTCGATGGGAATCACCCCCCCTCATTAATTTTGACAATTTTGACCTTACGGCTTTCTTCTTTGGGAATAAATACCTTCAAGATGCCATCCTTACTAAAGGTCGCACGGACTTTCCCTGGATTCACTGCGCAAGGGAGCGTGACTTTGCGTTCGAAGTCCCCAAAGTAGCACTCTCGAAGAATGTACTGCTCATCACGAACGACATCGGTCTGTTCCCTACGACCCCGGATCGTGATGACATTCTCCACAACATCGATATCAAGATCCGCGAGCTTTACCCCGGCAATCGGAGCTTTGATGATGAAGTACCCATCCTCCTCAAAGATATCGACTGCAATCTGGCCTTTATCGAGTTGCACGGGAGAAAGGGCTTCCTCTTCCACAATTTCTTCATCGCTCCTCACGGGGATCGTGGAGCGCTGAGTCTTCTGCATTCCTCTCATGTTCTCTTTGAGAAGTGCACCGAAGATGCCGTGCATGCGTGTGTTCGTCATACTTCGGGGGGAAAGCGTACACAAGGACAGAAAGAAGGACAAGGCGTTTTCTTCGAGCGAGCGAGTCGCGGCGAGCGAGTCGAGAAGCACTCGAAAAAGGCTTATCGACTACCCTTCTTTCATACATACAAAGACATACCATCCACATATCACGGGAAATAGACCGCTCGAAGAGAACATAGAGCCCTGATATACTCCATGCCAATGAGTCTCTACGATTCATTCATTCTCGGGATCGTTCAAGGAATCCTGGAATTTCTTCCAGTGAGCTCCTCGGGGCACCTTGTGCTCATGGAGCACTACCTCGGTCTCAGCATCGATCCCACGATCTTACGAAACTTTGATATCACGCTCCACGCAGGATCGCTGATTGCATTGCTCATTTACTTCAGTAGTACCTGGATCACCCTCCTCAGGCACCCCTTCAAAAAGCAACGCGATGGCAACCCACCGCTCCTCATTCTGCTTGCAGTAGCAACAATCCCCGTCGTCATCGCAGGGTACTTTGGAGCGGAATGGATTAATGAGCATACGCGCACACCACTCTTCGTTGCCTTCGGATTCATCTTCAACGGCACATTCCTCATGGTCTCCTCGTGGTTTGAGGCGCGCTTTGCTGCACAGGAAAATTATGGATGGAAGCAGGCACTCGGCGCCGGCATCGGGCAGGCGATTGCTGTGTTCCCTGGGTTTTCGCGCTCAGGACTCACCCTCTCGAGCGGGAGATTGATGGGGCTCACGGCAACCAGTGCCACAAGGTTCTCGTTCCTCCTTGCTGTTCCAGCACTCACGGGAGCACTCGTCTATACACTCGTAACGGGAGTAGAGGGGCTCCGGTCGATCGGCACACTCCAAATTCTCATTGGGTTCACAGCAAGCCTCATCATGAGTATTACGGTGATTCATCTCTTCCTCACCACGGTACGGAAACTCGGAGTATGGATGTGGGCGGCGTACCTGTTTGTGGCAGCAGCACTCATCTTGGCAGATGAAATGCTCCCGCTCATTGTAGAACTCCCCAAGATCATGAAGCAGATTGATATTCCGGTGCTCGCGGGAATCGTGTTCATTGCGCTCCTCCTAGAATCTGCACCGTTCACATCGTTCTTTGTCCCCGGCTTTGCAACGCTCATCGCGGTGACTCTCTCGCTCCAGGGCGAAACCGGGAACCTCTTTGCCCTCGTTCCGATTGCAACTGCAGGGCTCGTGCTCGGGCACCTCCTCGGGTACATCCCGGCACGCCAAGCGAGGCTCTCCATTCGCTGGAAGGAAAAAGCGGATGCCCGACTCACGAAAGCTCAACATGTTTTCCGTAAGTGGGGCATCTATGCTGTGTTCTTTGGAGGGTGGTGGGCGCCCGTGAGGCCCTGGATTTCGATTGCCGCAGGGATGAGCAATATGCGGCCGCTGCCGTACATGCTCGCAATGATCACAGGATCGGTGGTGTATGTGAGCGCTATCATCGGGGTGACTGCGGTTTCGGGGAACGCGATTTTTTAAGGGTGTAGTACACTGGCCTCACCATGGGTGCCCTCCTGCATTCCAAATCCGTCGTCATTCTGGACTTTGGGGGCCAGTATGCGCACCTGATCGGAAATAGAGTCCGGAGGCTTGGAGCATTCTCGGAAATCCATGATCCATCGACCAAGGCAGAGGAACTCAAAGATGCAGCAGCGATCATTTTGAGCGGCGGTCCGCAGAGCGTGTACGATCCCAAAGGACCACAGGCAGATCCGAAAATTTTTGAGCTAGGGATCCCGATCCTCGGTATCTGCTACGGACACCAGTGGATGGCACAGGAACTCGGGGGGGAGGTGCAGGCAGGGGATATGCAGGAATACGGCTTCAGCGAGATTCAAGTCACAAAAAAAGATGATCACCTGCTCCGGGATCTCAAGCCCGAGTTCACCGTGTGGATGTCACACGGCGATGAAGTGACACGACTCCCAAAGGGGTTCGAAGTAACTGCAACCTCGGATGTCTGCGCAATTGCTGCCATGGCAGATGAAGAACGAAAAATCTTCGGTGTGCAGTTCCATCCGGAAGTCACCCATACCGAATTTGGTATGGAGATTCTCCAGAGGTTCCTGGATTGTACTTTCTCTGCCAAATGGGAACTGAGTGATGTGGAGGATCATTTGGCAGAGGAGATCGTAAAAAAGGTGGGGAAGAGGAATGTGTTTATCCTCGTCTCTGGAGGAGTCGATTCCACGGTTGCCTTCACTTTACTCAATAAAACACTCGGTACGGAGCGGGTGTACGGGCTCCTCGTGGATCATGGACTCATGCGTAAAGGTGAGATTCACGAGATTGCCGATGCATTCGCGGAGCACGGATTCACAAACCTCCATGTGGAAGATGCCTCAGCGCAGTTCCTGGAAAAATTGAAAGATGTAACAGATCCGGAAGCTAAGCGTCAGATCATTGGGGATACGTTCATTGAGGTACAGGCAGAAGTCGCAAAGCGCTTGAATCTCGATACCAAAAACTGGATGCTCGGACAGGGAACAATCTACCCCGATACGATTGAAACCGGAGGCACCAAGAACGCAGATCGCATTAAAACTCACCACAATCGTGTGGCAGCGATCGAAGAAATGATTAAGGAAGGCCGCGTGATCGAACCCTTGAAAGAGCTCTACAAAGATGAAGTGCGCGTTCTTGGGGAAAAGCTGGGACTCCCACACCACTTAGTCTGGCGGCATCCCTTCCCGGGGCCTGGCTTAGGGGTCCGGATCCTCTGTGCTCACGAACCCTCCCCCCTCACCAAAAAAGAGGAAGCGGAAATCACCGTGGCCTCCAAGATGTATTTCTTCAAGGTTCTCCCCGTGAAGTCTGTAGGCGTACAGGGCGATGGACGGAGCTACAAGAACCCGCTTGCGGTCTTCCTGCAGAAGCCTTTCTCGGATCTTCGTTCCATGCACGGCCTGGCCTCTGCACTCCCGAATACCTACAAGCAAATCAACCGCGTGCTCGTCTGCACCTCGCATCAAAAAGTGCCAGAACTCATCTTTACTCCAACGACCATCACCCGCGATATCGCGGAAACTCTGCGCGAAGCTGATCACATCGTGCACCGCGAAATGCGAGAGGAGGGATTGGAGGAAAAGATTTGGCAATTCCCGGTCGTCTTAATCCCGATCGGCACAAAGAAAGGAGGAAGGTCGATTGTATTGCGACCAGTGGAATCACAGGAAGCGATGACCGCGAATGCATTCCATTTGACCGAGAAGTTCCTCGTCCGAGTCACAAAGAAAATTTTGGAGATCGAGGGGATTGATATGGTCTTTTACGACGTCACAAATAAGCCACCAGCAACGATTGAGTGGGAGTAATACGCTATTATACTATTCAATTGAATAGTATAATAATGTGGAAGAGAGCTTCGGTAACGCGATAGGTACAACAGGAAAGCTACGAGCTACTTTCGATGTTGACAAACGAACTTCTTTTGACTCAACCAAAGCACAAATTGCACACCTTTCTTGGCTGACGAAAGGCCATCTGCCCGCTATACTAGCGCCCACAGTGGAGCTTAAGATTTCAACCCGTCGCAAGGAAGCGGAAAGACTCGAAGGCCATGGCGCAAAGCGCGAAGGTCGGGGCGTTGTTGCGATCATCGAGCGGGATGGAAAAATCCTGCTTCAGCGTCGGCGTGAGCACGTTGCGGATCCTGGTACCTGGGTCCTGCCTGGGGGAGCATGCCGAAGAACAGAGCTCCCACGGGAAACCTTGGTACGGGTTCTTGCAGAGGAGCTCGGCATCACAGTGCGGCCGAGTAAGGAGATCGGTGTGATGACGATTGCAGAGACTCCCTACCCTGTGTGGCATGTGATCTGGAAGGGCAACGAAATGAAGCTCGCAGGGAAGGATATCGTAGGTATCGGTTGGTTTACGCCTGAGGAACTCCTGACGCTCGAACCTCTCCGTGAGCAGGAGGAACTGAGACAGTTCCTTCAGACGAATCCCTTCTTCACGGGGAAGAAGGAGGAAGTGGAGAGCGAAACGGAGATGGAACGAACAGAGGAGGAAAAGGTGGAGCGTGCGCGCAT
>DATDWC010000036.1:0-15727 GCA_035289805.1 Candidatus Peribacterales bacterium
CGGGTTCCCATCGAAAATCTCACGCCGCAGATCACGCAGAGAAAATTGCATCTCACTGAGCGAATCCCCACGATCTCTGTCAGCGTGGATCCTGATCTCGTACGGATGGTTTTGGAGAACATTCTCAGTAACGCTGTGAAGTACACTCCAGAAGGCGGCACAATCGAGCTCAGTGTGATTGCCGATAAGAACGAACTCCGCTTTGCAGTGCAGGATACGGGCCTCGGTATCCCCACAGCCCAGCAGGAGAGGGTCTTTGAGAAACTTTTCCGTGCAGATAACGTCATGAAGACCGATACAGAGGGGACGGGGATCGGGCTCTATATCGCGAAGAACACGGCAGAGGCGTGGGGCGGCAGAGTGTGGTTCGAAAGCACCGAAAACAGGGGGACGCGCTTCTTCTTCACCGTTCCACGCAACATGCAGAAGGTGAGCTCGGAGAACGGTGATGCAAAGCCTACTGGAGGTAGGGCAGCGGGTTCTTCTTCACGCCGTTCACAATAACCTCAAAGTGGACGTGAATCCCCGTCTGGCCGTAGACGCGGCCGCTATTGCCCATGTCTGCAATCACATCCCCGCGGCGAACGGCATTCCCCTCACGAACGTGGAGCTCCTTATTGTGCGCGTAGAGCGTGATGAGACCATTGCCATGATCGATTTCGATCACGTTGCCATACCCGCCATTCCAGCCGAAATCCGCCCGAATCACGATGCCATCCTCTGCAGCGAAAATGGGGCCACCTCCGTTCTCCGCCATATCAACTGCATAGTGACCGGGGTGGTACTGCTGCGTGTAGGCACAGGTGCAGGGCTTCTGAAAAATACCATAGGAAATAGGTGGTGTTGCATCCGGAGCGGGAGTGGCGCGGGGGCGCCCCGATGTCTCCTCGGGATCCTCTGCTAGCTTCACTTTGCGTGCAGAGGCTGAGGCGATGACCGGTGTCGCACCCGGAACAATAATCTGTTGGCCTGCAAAAATGCGCTCATCCGATAGCTGGTTCTGCTCAGCAATCAATTGCACATCGATGTTGTAGAGTTGTGCGATTTTGGAGAGACTCTGCCCACGCTGCACCGTATGGAGAACACCATCCACAGGCAGAATAATGAGGGATTGCCCCGGGTGGAGTGTGACCGAATCGGAGAGATCGTTCGCCCACCGAATGGTATCGGGGGAAATATTGTAGAGATCTGCAATGGAATTGAGGCTCTCGTTCTCCAGAACATCGTGGGAGATTCCCTGCGCGTAGGCGAGGCGGTGTCCCGCTTCGGAAATCGAGGCAGTTTTCATCACGAACCCTTCCTCCACGAGCAGAAATTGGTCACTCGCGAGTTCGTTGCCTTCGATATCACTCCCGAGCGCACTCTCTGGAATATAGATTGGCACGAGCGAGCTCATGACGAAAACGAGGGCGCAGAGGAGCCGGATCATTGTACGGAGATGCTGCGGTGCGCGCATGCGAGGGAGGGGGGAGTATACCAGAGCAAGGATCCCTGCGCGCCCGTGCACAGAGAGTTTTTAAGAATCGTCAAATCACCCGTGAATTTGCTGTGCGTTCTCCCCTGTGAGCGATCGGAGGAGATCCAGAGCATCTTCGTAGCGATCACTGCTCTTCAAGATGACAAAGAGGTACGGTCGTCCGCGCATATAGGCAAGGGAGATCAGACACTCGCCAGCAGCATCGGTGGTACCGGTCTTCAAACCGAAGAATTCGTTCGGGTGGGAACTTAAGAGTTTATTGGTGTTGTAGAGAGTGGCCCTGCGCTCACCACTTTGATCTGCAATCGTGACGCTCCCCCGGGAGGTCATCGTGCGAATAAAATCCTGCTTGAGCGCAAACATCGAAAGCCACGCAAGCTCCCGTGGTGTTGCTACTTGCTCCGGACTATCGAACCCAATGGGGTTTGCAAACTTGGTGTGCACGAGCCCGAGTGCTCTGGCGCGGACATTCATTTCTTCCGCAAAGAGAGCCACCGTATCGCTATGCTCGATTGCGAGGCTGTACGCAGCATCATTGGCAGAGGCGACGAGCGCCGCGGAGAGTAAATCCCGGACCGTATATCGATCTCCGGGGCGTAACCCAATCGTATTCCCACCAACACTCTCTACCCCGCGTGGCACGGTAATGAGTTCAGAGAGATCGTGATTCTCGAGAATAATAATCGCAGTCATGAGTTTTGCCAGACTCCCCATGGGTCGTGGCTGATCTGCATCGAGCGCAAAGAGTTCTCTGCCTGTGAGCAGATCCATTGCAATCGCTCCACTCGCACTGAATTCCTCACTCACATGGAGCCTTGATTGTATGGCGGGGGGGGTCACCTCAAACGTACTCACCGCTGTTGAGTGAGGAGAAGCTCCAAGCGGAGAGAGCGCCCCAAAGAGCATGAGCGATGCAATGGTTTGAAACATTCGAGGACCATTCTACGCGAGAAGTGGATGCGCGAAAAGGCAGAGGGAGCGCTCTATCATGCGGAAAGAACTTTCTTTACTTATAGACCACTCGATCATGGAGCCGAAGATCCACATACTCGCTTGGAGCCTCAGCCGGAACCTCCCGCAGGAACGCACGGTAGCGGTTGATCTGCTCGATGATGGGGCTCCCTTGATCGAACCAGAGCATCAGGGTTTCGTTGCCCTCTTCTCTCCCTGGATGAATGGTATGCACGTGGAACTCTCGCGCACGGAGGTAGACTGTCACATACGGCACAGTAAGTCCAAATGACTGCTCCAGTACTGCTCTCCCTTGCTGAATCGTTTTGATGACTTCCGGCGTAATGGTTCTTTGCCTGTGTGCAGGTTTCACCGCCCAATCAACGAGATGCAGGATGGGGAGAGCACGATCTCCCTCTTCTACGGGGAAGGGATATTCCAGGTACACCCCCTGGACGCTCAGGTATCGGTGCACAGTGGTTCCCGTCCCGCTGCCTCCTGCAGCGAGAGAGTTCTGCAAATCGTGTTCCGTGTCATCGGGATCACCAATGTGGATTTTCGCTGCAAGCGGATCCATGGTGAGGCGTATGTGGAGTTCATCGGGATAGATGCGTCTTACTTCTACGGAGGCCACCTCCGGCAGAGAGGCCTGAATGTCGCGGGAGAGGAGGAGTGGGGGGAGGAAGAGAATGTGTCGACCGAATGTCGGCTTCATCAGCATTTGAATTTCCTCCACATCCACCCTGCGATCCCCTCGACTGATGCTGATGGAGCGGATGGTGAAGGCAGGGGAGAGGAAGAGATAAAGGACACCGGAAAGCACGATGAGAACTACAGCACTCAGGAGCCACAGCCGAAAATGTGCAAAGAGTGAGAGCACCGCCAGGAATGCGCGGCGCCACTGCCGGTTCGCACGGGAAAGGGAAGTGCGTCTTGTGCGTGAGGTGCCCTTCGTAAGGGAATGACGCGCAACACGCCTCGCAAAGGGTGATGCTTTTCGTACAAATGCCTTTGGAATCCTACGGGAGGGTTTCAAGCACCAAGTACCGTATCATGGAAGAAGCACCAAATTCCAAGCACCAGAAAATTCCAACCCTGTATCATCAAGAAGATGAAGGTCGCGATCACTGCAGATTGGCTCGTCACAGAGGGGGGTGCTGAACGCGTCATCGCCGAGATGCGAGAGCTCTTCCCAGAGGCACCAATCTTCACGACCGTTGTAAACCCTCGGTTCTTAGATACGCATCCCTGGGACATACGCGGAAGTAAACTCCAGCGTCCCTACCGCATTCTGCAGGAGCATCGCCTCCTCATTCCCCTGATGCCCCGTGCCGTAGAATCGTGGGATCTCCGCGGGTTCGATATCGTCGTGAGTTCCTCCCATGCTGTTGCTAAAGGATGCATCCCCCAAGGGGGGGCTCTCCACATCTGCTACTGCCACACCCCCATGCGCTATGCGTGGGCAATGGAGGAGGAGTACCTCAAGGATTTTGGCATCCGTGGGCCGCTCCGCGCTCTCGCGAAGCGGGAATTGAAGAAACTCCGCGCATGGGATCTCACGACCTCCAAGCGCGTGGATCTCTTCATCGCAAATTCCAAATCCATTGCAGATCGCATCGCAAAAATCTACGACCGCGAGAGCATCGTGCTCACGCCACCAATTCATGATCGATTTTTGAGCGCTCCTCTTCTTCCGCATGAGCAGTACTTCCTCGCGGTCGGTAGGCTCGTCCCCTACAAAAAATTCGACCTCTTGATTGATCTCGCAAATGCAATGCGACTCCCACTCAAAATTGCAGGAGAGGGTCCAGAGGGAGAGAAGCTACGGAAGCGGGCAGGGAACACCGTCGAATTTCTTGGCAGAATCTCCGATGAAGAACTCCCCGCAATCTATGCAAAGGCCAAAGCTGTGCTCTTCCCTGTGCATGAGGATGCAGGCCTCGTGCCACTTGAGGCACAGGCTTGCGGAACGCCTGTGATCGCGCTCCGGAAAGGTGGCGCACTTGATACGGTGATCGAGGGGAAGACAGGCGTCTTCTTTGATGAGCAGACTCTGGAGGCTCTCAGGGGAGCCCTCCAAAAGTTTGAAGGGATGCAGTTTGATTCGGCATTCTTACGGGAACATGCGAAACAATTCTCGAGCAATCGATTTCGCTCAAAATTCTTAGAGATTGTGCAGAAAGCAATTACGAACGTACGTTCTTCATGATCCATTCTCCTATCTCCTCCTTCTCACCCGCCATCACATACCGAGAGACTGTGGGAGCATCACCAGAACAAAGGGAGGTGAGCCGCTCTTGAATGAGGGGAACTTGCCCGAGAGTGGTGTAAGCGGTTAACTCCATTTTGCCCTTCGTAGTCATTTCCCCCGCGACCCAATTCAACGATTCTGCTTGGAGTACTGTGCCTCCCGCGACAAGCCGCTCCTCCACCAAGTGATCAAGGATGGCATGACCCTCTGCAAATCCCTGCACAGGGAGGGCAATCCGCACGGGGACAGTGGTTGGGGAGAGTGCTTCCATAAAGGGGCATATAATGCTATTAAAATCAAATTGTGTCAAGTATAGAACCGTGCGAGGATTGTGGGGTGCTCCTCACGATTTCTGATCTAGAGCTCTGGACCCATATTGGCGTTCCTGACGAAGAACGCCGAAGTGAACAGCGCATTCTCGCAACGCTCGAGCTCACTATCAAAGAGGAGGCAGAGAAAAGTGATAGCCTAGAAGATACACTCGACTACGATGCGCTCGTGCGCGTGGTGAAGAAATGTGCGAAGGGAGAACGGAAAACTCTGGAGCGATTGGGAGGGGAAATTATCGAAGCACTGAAGAAGTTCGATCGCATAGAAAAGATGACGGTGCATCTTACGAAGTTTGTTATCCCGGGAACTGCGGGTATCACTGTAAGCCTCTCCCACCCATAGCAACAGCCTTCATCGCCATTGGCAGCAATATCGCCGCAGAGGAGAATGTGAAGAAATCCGCGGAGCTCCTCCGTACAACCTTCCCATCCATTCGCTTCTCTTCGGTGTATAGAACAAAAGCAATGGAAGTAGAAGCACAGGATGATTTCTTGAATGCCGTAGCACAAATCGAAACAGACCATACGCCGGAAGAAGTATTTAAGTTGCTCCAGAGTATTGAGCAGAAACTCAAAAAAAATGCTCCATTCCGCTACGGCCCACGAACAATCGATCTCGATCTCCTGCTCTATGATGAACGGAGCATTGCTACTCCTACGCTCACTATTCCGCATCTTGGAATGCATGGGCGACGATTTGTGCTGGAGCCGCTCCTGGAGCTCATCAATCCAGAGAACCATCATCCGCTCCTTAAAAAAACCTGGGAGGAGCTCTTTTCGAAAGTCCTCGATCAAAAATCAAAAAAAGTCGACATTCTTCTCTAGAGGCAAGGCACGCTTTGCCCCTACAAGAGTAAAATGAACTCATGGAAGACGCACTTCGAGAATTCTTGAAGCTCCTCGGCGAAGATCCCGCTCGATCAGGGTTACAGAAAACTCCTGAGCGCTGGCGAAAGGCGATGGAGGAACTCACCTCTGGATATGCGATAGTGCCGGAGGATATTGTGAAGGATGCGGTGTTCCCCGCAGAGAAAAGTGAGATGGTGATTATGAAGGATATCGCGTTCCACTCACTCTGCGAGCATCACCTCCTCCCATTCTCCGGCGTGATGCATGTTGCGTATGTTCCAGAGGAATCGATCATTGGATTTTCTAAAATCCCACGCATTGTGGAAATCTTCACGCGGCGGCTTCAGGTCCAGGAACGATTGGGAGAGGAAATCGCCGAAGCGATCGATAGAACGATTCATCCGAAGGGTGTGGGTGTTGTGATCGAGGCTACCCATTTCTGCATGACTATGCGCGGTGTGCGCAAAGAGGGTATCAAAGCAATCACGACTCACCTCACGGGGATCTTCCGTATGGATCTAGGTACGAGGGAGGAATTCCTGCAGCTCGTGCGGCATTCGTAGGGTTTTGAAGGGGCTCAAAAAATAGAGTAGTATGCGGCTCATGCAGACGCAGAAGGAAATCCTCTCCATTGATCCACTCTCCGCCACAAAAGCGACCGCCCTCCTTGGAATCCTGTGGGCGCTGCTTGGATGGTTCTTGAATAGCCTGGTGATTAAGCTCTTCCTCGATGAAGCAACTGCAGGTGATCTCCCGCCCGCATTTTCGATCGAAGCACTCTTCTCCGGAGTGCTCGGTGGATTCATCGGTGGCGCACTCTCGGGGTGCCTTGGCTGCTTCGTCTACAACTTAATCGCACGGAAGATCGGCGGCATTAAGATGCAGATCCGAGAGTAAGAGAAAACTTACGCTCCAACAGCAAGAGGGGTTTCCTGCCCCTCTGGTTCTTCGGCACGATCATCGATCTTTGTGAGATCGTGGGAATTATCGATCGCGACTTGCACTTCAGCTTCACTGTGACCAGAAGCCTGAACCGCTGCTAAGAATTTTGAGCGAATGCTATGGTACTCATCGGAGACGAATTGATCATCTTCAATTGTCCTTCCCTCGATGAGCTCACGCTGGTCAAATTCCTGGCCACCAAGGACAACGAAAGCAGAAGAATCCGACGGCCCCTCGTATGTTTGGTAGGCACCTGTGTGATCCCCCTGTTCATGTCGCTTCTCATGGGCATCTGCTTCTTGCGCCATTACAAGACTCTCTCCAGAGGGTTCCGAAGAAATAGTGAGTGAATCTGCCGCTACTTTACGAGTCGATCCATCATACAATCCACCGACGCCTGACTCGAGTGTCTCGATAACGGTATCTCGTTCGAGTTGCTGGAGCTCACCTATGTAACGCTGTGCAGCTTCCTGCTCTTCCTTTGAGAGAATGACTGATGCTTGTTCTACATCTCTCTCTATATCACCTGCAGTCGTTCTGCCTCCTCCATCTGTTCTTTTCTCGACGACACGGTTAATAACTGTTGCTGCATCGATTGGGGCCGTTGATGTTTCGGGTGTATTCATAGTGATTCCATTCTCACGAGATCTAGAAAAAAATGAAACACAAAGAGGGGGAAAGTTCCGATTGATCGCTTTTTTATGAGTAGAAAGCCACCTTATGAATCCCTCCCATCTTTTCTCTGGAAGGCGTGAGAAGGAAAAAGAGCAATTTGCGTGACTTTTTTTCTACCATGCATTATCATGACTATTTTCTCTCGTAGATCAGGAAGGTGTACGGGTGAAGATTCTCACTATCTGTTCCATGGGGATCCTCGTGAACAAGTGACCATTCGGTTGGAACAATTGGAGGAAAAAATGTATCACCCTCAAAGTGAGCATGGATACGGGTTAGGTAAATGCGATTCGCAAAGGGTATGGCAGCCTCGTAGGTTTGTGCACCTCCGATGACAAAAGCCTCTCCCTCCTGTGAGGGGCCCCCGCCCTTCGCATTGATAACAGAGGGTTCATCCACGATTCTCTGCGCAAGTTGGATCGCATCCTGAATGGAGGAAACAATATCAATATCGTAATCTGGGAGTGTAATGCCTCTCTTCCCACTCGCAATACTCTGTGTGATCACGATGTTCCTGCGATCGGGGAGTGGGGAGCTCCGCCGCTCAATGATGGATTCGAAGGTCTTCCTTCCCATGATCACAGGGTGCCCTTTTGTCGTATCGCGAAAGTAGCGGAGATCCGCCGGCAGATCCCATGGCAGTGTATTCCCCAATCCAATGACTCCATCTTCGTCAGCCGCTGCAATGAGGGAGAGAATCATTTTCCTTCAGAGGGAGCAAAGTACGGTTATACTCTACCCCGAGGATGCAGACCGCACTTACGAAAAAAATTGCCCCGGCACGGATGCTTCTCCTCACGGAGGAGGAATGCGCTGCATATCACACATACCTCCAAAGCGATGATATGCCCTTTGATCTCAAGGATTCTGTGATTGCAGGGAGCATCGGCATAGAGGAGGAGCTCTTACAGAAAGCCGTACGCATTGCTGAGGTGTTCCGAAGGGCATGCCGATCACTCCATGCATCATTCCAAAAACACTCTGATACCCTGCTCAAGCCTTTCCAGGATCTCCCCTCCGTCCGATCCTCGCTTTTAGCATCACCTTTCTGCCTTACATACTTTCGGATGGATTTCTTTTTGGATCAGCATGATGAGCGCGCTCCCTTAAAAATTATGGAAGTAAATTCCGGGGGGGCGGGGCTTACGGATATGCTCCGCTGCATCCGTCATCTCCGGAGGATCCACACCTTCGATCCTCCGCAGGGATACCAATCGATCGAAATTCCAAACATGCTGCAGGCTCTTCTCCTTCATGGAAAAACTGTCGCACCTTTCAAAACTCTTGGCCTCGTGGGTGTAGAGAATGGGAGTGATGATTCACTGCTCGAATACATTGAGTATGCCAAGTGGCTGAAGGCAAATACCGATGTGGAACCGGTTCTCCTCTCGCTCACCGAGGGAGAACTTGCACTCCTCCCCAATGCACAATACAAAAACCCGATTAAGGATTTACAGGAACTGGATGCCATCTTCTTCGATTGGTTCGAGAATCTTCCTGCGCTCGAAAAGGTGACCAAAAAACTCATGGAGCTCAATATTCAAACAATCCCCGCACGCTCCGATCTCCTGTTTGAGCAGAAGCGCTTCCTGCCTCTCCTCCGCAATTGCGAAAAACCAGTTGCGATCTCCCAATCAGATTGGGATCTCCTCTTAGGTGCGATTCTCCCGTCGTTTCCGCTGGAAGAGTTCGTGGAACACTTGGAGGAAATGAAGAGGTGGCCCGGCATCGTACTCAAAATGGATCTGGATTGCGCGAGTGAGAATGTGTTCATCTATGATTTTGAGAAGACGACGTACCAAGAAGCAGTCGCCTCGCTCACATTCACACAGGCAAATGGCCATCCCACAAAAATTTTGGATTCAAACGCACTCAAACCGAGTTGGGTAGTGCAACGGTTTGTACCTCCGCCTCACATTCCACTTGCTACACCCACACCCGCATGGGTCGGCTACGACTACGCCCCCTACAAGTTCGATCTTATGACCTACCTCTGCTACGAAGAGGAAATTCCCCGCGTGCTCTTTGGGACCCGATGCTTCTCACGCGAGAAGTACGATGAGCTTACGGAAGAGGGCTTAGAGGACATTCTGTGGGGACCGGTGAGTATTATTGACAAATAAAAAATATCGTGCATAATAATTTTCATGGATCAGCAACCCAGCTCTGGACAACGCCTAGAAGAGACTGTTCGTCATATTTACCATGTGACATCAGAAGATTTTTACGCGGACGGGCGCGATCGCATTCCTGATGACCTTGCTAATAGTTCTGAAGTAATGATTATGGAAGTGGAAACGATCGCTGTATATCAAAAACGTCTTCGAGATGTTCTTTGGACCCTCTTTATTAAAATTGGACCAGCGCTCAATTCCAATAGATTGCGAGAGGACTATGCCGATAATGACGCATGTGAGAAGGCATTACGCAAAGTATGGTCAAGATATAAGGATGTACTGGCATGTCTCTCTCCTAGTGATGAAGACAATTCTCGCTTCGAGAAATCATACGATGATGCTTTTGGGAGATCACCGCGTAATCCTGTCGAAAAATTGCGGAGAGATACTATGATCTACATCCATAGGCTCGCTGAACAACTCCTCTTTCTTCTGAAGGAAGAAAACAACAGAGATTCTCACTAATGGTATCAGTCAATTTCTCTCTACACCGCAATCGGCGCTTTGATTGCAGGATACGGATCGTAATGTAAAACCTCGATATCTCCGAAGGTGAATTTGAAGAGATCGTTCACCTCTGAATTAAGTTTGAGTTGTGGAAGAGATTTTGGCTCTCGCTGAAGTTGTTCTTTGGCTTGATCAATATGATTGAGGTAGAGATGCACATCACCAAAGGTATGCACAAAATCTCCAACTTCATATTCAGTTACTTGTGCAACGAGCGTTGTGAGAAGTGCGTACGAAGCAATATTGAAAGGAACCCCGAGAAACACGTCGGCGCTGCGCTGGTAGAGCTGGCAGCTCAATTTTCCATTCTGTACATAGAACTGGAAGAGAGAATGGCAGGGAGGGAGCCCTGCTTTCGCCATTTCCTCCACCTCCACCGGGTTCCACGCAGAAACAATGAGGCGACGGGAATTCGGATTTCGTTTGATTTCTTCGATCACCCACTTGAGCTGATCAATCCCACCAAAATTTCTCCACTGTTTTCCGTACACTGGACCAAGTTCCCCCCATTTTTTTGCGAAAGCAGTATCGCTTCGAATTTTTTCCACGAACTCCTCGAGTGATTCTTCTTTGTATTCACTGCCCTTTGTATAATTTTTGTAGGGCCATTCGTTCCAGATATTCACACCGTGATCCACGAGATATTTGATATTGGTATCGCCCGCAATGAACCAGAGGAGCTCGTGAGTAATTCCTCGCATGAAGACTTTTTTGGTGGTGAGGAGCGGGAAACCACGATCGAGAGGGATCCTCATCTGGTAGCCAAAAACGGAAAGTGTTCCAGTATTTGTTCGATCCTCCTTCTTCTGGCCATTCTCGAGGATGTGCGAGAGGAGATCTAAGTATTCGCGCATGGGAAGGGAATGGTACTCCTAGGATGCGACATCCTCAAAATGCTCCACCACTTTCCCCTCGCAGACCTCGATCACATCGATTCTGCCGGAGAGCTCAACCCCTTGTTCACGTTCTGTTTCGAGCCAGAGTTCCGCAGCTCGCTGCAGACGTGCAATTTTTCGGTGATCCACACGGATGGAAGGAGCGAATGCTTCGTGAACTCTTTGATTCGCCTTCACTTCCACAAAAACAATCGTTTCCCCGTCGCGTGCGATGATATCGATCTCACCTGCCTGTGTTCGTATATTTCGCTGCAGGATCCGGTACCCACGCAAGGTGAGATACGCAGCTGCGAGATTTTCGCCCTGTTTGCCAATTTCGATGTGAGATTTCATCATCTCGGGTGGGTGAACAGAAGTACACCGTACAGCAGACGCAAAATCCCCGCAACTGAGAAAACTTGCATCGAACGAAAAGGGAATTTAAGGTGGTGCCGTAACGTTACAACTGGCAACGAGATCGAACCTACATCATCGGTCAAGAAGCCTCCTTTAATCCCATTTACCCCTATGTATCATGTTCTCCCTTAACCGCGTACAACTCATTGGCTACGTCACGCAGCCTGTTTCTGTACGACAAACCCCCAGTGGCACGAGTGTCGCAGATATTAACGTTGCAACGCCGTACACATTCACCACGGATTCCGGCGAAACGCTCTCCGGAACCGCTTACCATTCCGTCACCGCATGGAGTGGCATGGCGGATGTCGCCGGGCAGTACCTTAAACCCGGCAGCCAGGTCTTCCTCTCCGGTCGCCTCCAGACCGATTCCTGGGAAGATGAATCAAGTCACGAAAAGAAGAGTAAGACTCGCATCGTTGCGATGGATCTCATCATGCTTGATCCCCGCAACGGTCAGATTGAGCTCTCCGAGAATGCAAAATCGCTCACGAACTGCCTCAACCGTGCAGATATCATCGGTAACCTCACGAAGGATCCCGAAGTCCGCACCACGACCGCAGGCCACGCCGTGGTTTCCATGGGCATCGCTACAAACGAGCGCTGGAAAGATCGCGCTTCGAACGAAATCAAGGAGCGTACCGAGTTTAATAACGTCGTCCTCTGGGGCGATCTTGCAAAGCTCGCTGCAGAAACCTTGAAGAAAGGTCAGCGCGTTCATGTCTATGGCCGTGTCCAGACCAGAAGTTGGGAAACGAAGCAGGGTAGCAAGCGCTACACCACGGAAATCGTGGCGGATGGCGTCTCGCTCCTTGGCGTCAAGAATACGGATCTCACGTACTCGAACGAAGCACCTTCGTTCTCAAAATCCGGAAAATCCTCCGAATCTCCCGCTGCAGTCTCCGCGGGAATGGAGGTTCCTCCGGTGAACTATGAATCTGAAGTAAAAGTTGAGGATCTTCCCTTTTAATTTGTATCTTGAATAGCGGGTTCGGGTTCGGGCTTGGGTTCGAACCCCCCGCTTTTCCTCTTATCACCATGAAATCATTTGTTAATAAGGTCAGATGTTATCTGGTCTTATCCGCAGATACTCCCTAAACTAGCCCCAAATTTCTCGAGCCCGAACCCTCTCCCCGAACCCGCACCCGTGTACTCTGTTGCAGAACTCCGTCCCGGCCAGGCCATCGAAGTAGAGGGAGAACCCTTTCTCATCCTCTCTGCCAAATTTGGCCGTAAGAGCCAGGGAAAGGCCAATAACGTCACGAAGCTCCGGAATTTAAAGACGGGCTCCGTGATCAGCAAGACATTCAGCGGTGCAGATCAGATCACCCAGGCGGACGTCGGGTATAAGCACGTGCAGTACCTCTTTGGGAATGAGGGCATCTTCACCTTTATGGATTTGAATGATTACAACCAGTTTGAATTGAATGCCGATTCTGTAGGCGATGCGAAAGAGTATCTGCGGGATGGATTGGAACTTGATGTACTCACCTTCGACGATAATCCGATTGGTGTAAAACTTCCTGCGACCGTTGATCTCCTGGTGAAGGAAACAATCCCCGGCGTCCGCGGAGATACGGCCCAGGGTGGCACAAAGCCCGCAACACTTGAGACTGGCATCGTCATCAATGTCCCGCTCTTCATTAACGAGGGGGAGAAGATCAAAGTGAATACGGAGAGGGGAGAATATGTGGAAAGAGCCTAATAGCGGAACGCATAGCTATTTCTGCTCCTTGAGTGTCATCAACTCCTGGTAGGCAGGATACTTCTTCACAATCAATTTAATCACTTCCTGCGTACTTAAGGTCGCGGGGAAAATGAACGGCCAGCATGCCCGGATCTCCTTCAGCTCACCTTCCAACTTATCGAGTGTGAGCTCCGTAAACCCAATACAGAGATTGCCAATGTGCGGGGCGTACTTCTGCCCGCGCGGTGTTTCGTGAATGAGCATTTCCACAACCGTTTCGACGTCGTACCACTCAGAAGTTTTGGAATTTTGCATGGGTTTTTGTGTGAAGAGGGTTTACCCCGCGAAGCTCGCAGAGCGAAGTGGGGTATCGGGACATTGTACTCTTTTTTACATTTTCGGACAAGTGCTACAAAAAGCCTCCACATGAGAGGAGAAGTTTTTTCCTGAGTACGCACAGCAAAACTCCCCCCGAGGTGGGGGGAGTCTTTTGCCCCTTAAATGTGGCCTTTCGTCCACTAAATTCGATACTCGGTGGAGCCGACGCGTTGATCGCCCAACCGCAATCCCTTAAAATTCACGGATATCAAATTGTCTTGGTCCAGCCACTCGATGCCGGACTCGCCGATGTCCGCAAAGACCTTTAGGCGCGAGCCCTGAGATGACTGGATTTGACTATTAAGTATCGTCGCCGAGAGCGACAGACTTATGGATTGCCCTTGGTCGATTTCCATATCGACTGAGGGATTGTTGGATGAAACGCATGTAACGCGAACGTTTCCGGATGAGCCATTCGATTGGCACGGAATCCGCTCAGTCGCGTTACTTTTGTTATAGAGGAAAAATCCATTCGGATCGAACAAGACGTTCGATGACTCTACATCAAAGGGGTTCATGACGGGGATGACGTCGTTGAGTCCACCCAACGTGTTCGCCAGGCCCGCTGCTACAATGTACTTAAATTGCCCAATGTCCCGATTCGTCCCAGTGGGAACGGTCGTCCCATTGGCATCCGGATTGGCATTTTCCACGGAAGCAATTTTAGCCATCACGACAGTGTGATCCCCGCTTGCGATAGTTCCGATGAGCTCGGGCTGGATGTCGTTGCTAGACACTAGGCCGCGAGCCTCAACGTGCACAAGTTCTACACTGAACACATCGCCGGAAACACCTCCCTGCTCATCGCTTTCGATCACCGGATGAACGAATATTGTTCGTTCCTCCTGTTCATCGATCACGAATTGCTGCGATTGCCACGAGACGGCAAAGTGCACATCCAGTCCCAGTGCGTTCGCCATCGCCCGGGAAGCAGTTCCAATCAGCTCCCCATTGCTCCGCAAGTTCAAACGATCGATCGACCTTGCGCCAGCATTTCCTTCGAACCCGAGGACAGTGACATCCCCAGCTTCAGAGGCCGACTGGAAGCTTACATCTAGGATGGAAGTACCTTCCGCCCCCCCTAGGTGATACCGCGGCGCTCGGGGAGTGGTGCTTTCGAAGATCAATACTTCGCCCTGATCCTCAAGACGAAGTACGAACTCGTTCTGGCCAAAAACAAACTGCACCGGAACAGATGATCCATCATCCAAATTTTCTGCAGCCGCCGCGTCCAGATCGAATTGCAGAGCTGGGCCAGTGATGGTACTTGCCACGTCAATCTTGATCTGAAAGAGTGTAGCCAAGCCTTCTTCGAGAACAAATCCTGCATCAAACACACCATCCGCTGTTCGATCGAGGATGGTATCGGTCTCCCCATTTCGGTCCGTGTCGACCCAAAGCACTTGCTGCGCCGCATCCGTCAGGGTTCCACCCTGATAGAATTGGCCAACGATGATCTCTGTGAGGAGTGCATCCCCACCTGTGGCAACACCCTCGAATGTGAGCACGGAAACGCTCTTCGCGCTCGAGACTGTGGTGTCGCCAATTCCCATGTCCTTCACGATGAGGTCAACTTCGACTTCGGGGAGGCACCATCCCAAATCATATGGTCCGATCCCGGGGTTTCCATTGAGTCCATCGATGAGAAAAAACCAATCCGTGGTTGTGACGCGGCCATCTTGGTTCACGTCGGCGGCAAGATCGAATGGGTGATTCAAGAAGTCCACCTCCCGGCCACCACCATCCATGTGCCAGTTATTGGCCCAAATGAGTGCATCTTGTGGGACTAAATCCCCGTCATCGTTGATGTCGAGTTGTGGGCATCCGTGCGCCAGCATTCTTCGACCTTCCAATGGTTCGAAAAACGCTCGTCGGGTCTGTCGATGAGCTCCCCCTGCGCGTTCCGAACGCTGTGTTTTCCGTTTCATACAAGTATCCCTTCAAAAAAGTGGAGTTGAGAAAAGCCGAAAATTTCAAGGAGCACATGACTGTGCTAAATACCTTGAACTTTCAGCGCACAGTCAAAGTTAAAGTATAATGATTTTGAAGAAATGTCAATGGGTATCCCCATAAAAACTCAAGAGAAAAGCACCTTTTGAATGATTTCATGAATAAGAGCCGGGTTCGCCTGCCCCTTCGTTTCTTTCATCACAAAACCCACAATTGCGGCTTTTGCTTTCTCCTTTCCGTTCCGTATATCTTCCACTGCTTT
>DATDWC010000037.1:0-2649 GCA_035289805.1 Candidatus Peribacterales bacterium
GAGCCCCTCTGGATCCTGAAGGAGCGAGGGGATGAGCTTGAGCTCAGGCTCAAAGAGGCGGTGATGGATGAGATTGGAGAGGGGGACTCGTCGAATCGCCCGAAAGCGGATTTCCCGAGCGAGTGTCGGAAACCAGCGTTCTAAGAGGCGCTGAATGAGCGATTTCATTGTGAAAGTGTACACCCGATCTGATATTCTCTTGCCATCGCACTCAAAGCTCTCATCACTGGGGTCACAGGACAGGATGGTGCCTACCTCTCCAGACTCCTCCTCGAGAAAGGGTACAAGGTCTACGGCATGGCACGACGTTTGAGCACGCCAAATTACTGGCGCATGGAAGAGCTTGGTATTCGTGATGATGTAACAATCTGCGATGGAGATCTGATGGATGAGCACTCGCTCACGCATCTTGTAAAAATTATTCAGCCGCACGAAGTCTATAACCTCGCGGCACAGTCGTTTGTCGGCACATCGTGGCAGCAGCCAATCCTCACTGCCGAAGTGAATGCGATGGGTACGGTACGGCTCCTTAATGCGATCAAGCTCTACTGCCCGAATGCAAAGTTCTACCAGGCATCGACCTCCGAAATGTACGGCAACTCCCAGATCAACAACATGCAGGATGAGAGCACCCCTCTCCATCCGCGGAGCCCCTACGCAATCAGCAAGCTCTTCTCGCATTGGATGACGATTAACTACAGGGAGAGCTACAGCCTATACGCCTGCTCCGGTATTCTCTTCAATCATGAATCCCCTCTCCGTGGTATCGAGTTCGTCACGCGGAAAATCACAGATGGTGTTGCACGCATTCATCACAAGATGGCAGATCACATCGCACTCGGGAACCTCGATGCGCGGCGCGACTGGGGGTTTGCGGGAGATTACGTAGAGGCTATGTGGATGATGCTCCAGCAAAAGGGACCGGATGATTTTGTCATCTCCACTGGTACGAACCATTCTGTACGGGATTTCCTCGATGCCGCATTCGCAGAGATTGGCATTAAGGACTGGACCCCATACGTCCGCCACGATCCGCAATTCAATCGGCCAGCCGAAGTACACGAATTGCTCGGCAAGAGCGACAAGGCAAAGAAGGTGCTTGGATGGGAACCAAAGGTAAAATTGCAGGAGCTTGTGAAGATGATGGTAGAGGCGGACCTCCGAAGGGTTGCAGGCGAAAAAGCAGCGCGCTCCGTCCGGAAATAAATACGTCATGCTGAGCGGAGCAGCCTTGTCGGATGCTCGGACTCCTCTCAGCATGACATACAGGTACACTGTCTCCCATGCCCCGTCCGTATCACGAAATCCTTAAATACTCCTTCAAGCGCTTCTCTATCCTGAGCGCCGCACGAACCGCTTTCCCGAGCGCTCTCTACTACCTTCGCCGTTCCGCACTTCCCCTCTCGGAGAAACCGGCGCTCTTCACGATGAATATTCTTCCTCCGCTCATGACTGTATGGTGGCATTTTGCAAAAAAGGCACTTGGAGAAAGCGCGGATATCACCATCTTCGATTGCTCGGGGAAGCTTCATCCAAAAGATTTCCCCGGGGCCAGAGTGCAGAAGTTCCTTAATTTCTATGCCGCAGCAAAGTGCGATGAATTTCTCTATTCGATCGCACGAAATCGAAAGATCGGCTGGATCTGTGATGATGATATTTTCTTTTTGAAGGGAGAACTCGTTCCTCGTGTCCTCCGCGAGTTTGAAGATCCAAACACCGCTTCCGTGAGTCTTCGTCCACGTGGCTGGTGGGAATTTGAAATCAATGGAAAGCGATATCCGGTCAGTTCAAGTTACTGCACCGCAATCAATCGGGAAATTTTCTGCAATAAGGAGCGCCTATCCTTAGCTCCCCTCAAAGGAAATCCTCATCCTGCCATAGGTGATCGCCCACCGAAGAGCTACGATACATTCGATAAAGCAAACGAGACTCTGATCACAAAAGGATATCGGTGTGCCGTCCTCCCTGAGGACATTCAAAACCAATGCATCACCGGATTCCACGGAGTGAGTAACGGAGTGATGCTGTTGAATTACTTTAGAAAGCAGGAACAGATGCTCGATTTCCTCCTCTCTCCACCAAAGAAGCAGTGGGCAGGCTCGGTGCTCTACACGGTATTCGGGGCACTGCTTGCGATTAATGTGATTCAGGATCTTGCAGAGAAGATCACAGGGAGTCGGTACCAACTCTCTGCGCTTCCTTCGAAAATGGAGCTCATGAAGATACGAAAAGAGCATGAGCCGCTTTTGCGGTCAGAGGTGTCATGGAGGGGGATTGATGAGACAGCTACAAAACTGTACTCATCTCTCTAACATTTCATTCACAAGCCTCTTTATGAGCGTCGACAGACTATGTTCCCGTTCCACAATACTCCGAAGTTCTCTCCGCAGTTTCTGCTCTTCCTCTCCCGGAAGCGAAAGCAACTTCTTCGCAACCTCACCCATCGTCTTTGGCTCTGCTCTGCACACTTCCGGCACATGTGGCTTCACCACAGGGCTCGCGGTCACGACGAGGCAACCCGAAGCCATCGCCTGGAGCGGCGCCTTATCGAGACTTGTGGCCTCCGATGCATGGAGGAAGAGTGTTGCTTTTTTAAGAACCAGACGAAGCTCTTCATCAGGAATAGTGTTAAAGGTGACTCTGGTCTCG
>DATDWC010000038.1:0-12122 GCA_035289805.1 Candidatus Peribacterales bacterium
CCCCTAGCCCCTCCCCCCGAGGGGGAGGGGGATGTTTTGTTTTTGTTCCCAATCATTTCCCACCCGCAGAGCGCCTCTTTGATTTCGATAGAGTGAATATAGCGCTTGTTAGAGATAGCCATCCCCACCAAAACCCAGAAATACCAAGAAACAGAACAATTGGTAGTGTGAAATAATATTTAGGAGCAAAAGAAGATTGAAGTAGAACATATCCATCTAAAACTCGTATTGGATATTCGACAATTTTCTTTTGATCATTTCCACATGTGAAATTGTATTTCAATTCAAGCTTTAAGAAATCATCTTTAGAGATCATTTCAAAACAAGTTTCTTGTTGGGTGGGAATTTTACATTTATAAGTAGGTGTTTGTGGGCAATCGCTTTCCTGACATTGGAATGGCTCACAGTTATCTATTTTTTCGATTCGTTCCTCTTGTGCATATACCCATACTTCTAGCGTATTTGTTTTTTCTTTATTCAATAGGGACGATTCTAAATAAAGGCATCCACGTTGTGAAAAAAGATCTGAAGGAATACCGAAGAGTTTAGTTATAGGATGGGTAATCGGTATATTTATAGGTTTAGGCACAAACTGTCCTTTACAGGAATTTTGAGATTCATCCCAGCAATGATTTTCATAGTAATTGCAATACCATTTTTCGTTGTGCATTTGCCTAAAGTTTTTTTGAACAATGTTTTCCGATACTTTTATAGGTTGTAAAAGGTACATCGCTAAAATTACGGGCACTAAAATAATGAGCAGTCTCAGTGAATCGTACCATTGTCGATACTTAATACGACTAATTGCATCAATTCTATACAAATAATTTTTGAATGAGATATTATTCATATTTTAGTTTAATAAACTTTCTCTTCCCCACCCTCACCACTCCCTCACTTACCTTCTCATTTTCCGATTCCACCACTACATCATTCACCTTCACCCCTTTTTGTTTAATCAGTCGCTTTCCTTCTGCTTTTGATTTTACGAGTCCTTCACTCACCAAAACATCAAGGAGCGGAGTCCCGTGCTTCACCTTCACCTCCTTCATATCTTCCGGAGTTTCCTTCTTCGCAAAGACGCGGTTGAACTCTTCCTCTGCTTTTTTTGCAGCCTCCACGCCGTGGTAGATTGTGACGATCTCGAATGCGAGGAGTGCTTTTGCTTCGCGCGGATGCGTATCGACTTTCGCTTTCGTAGGTTTTCGGCCGCGCTTCTTTGGAGCCTCTACCTCGGGGGTATTATTGAGGAGTTTGTGGATTTCTTCCATCGGGACATCTGTGCAGCACTCAAAGTAGATCTGCATCAGTGAATCTTTGATCGACATCACCTTGCCGTACATTTCGTTCGGGGGATCCGTGAGGTAGATGCAGTTGTTGTAGGTTTTGCTCATCTTCCGCCCGTCGGTTCCCTCGATCAGCTTTGTCGTGAGGATGAATTTCTCCCTTTTGCCGTAGGCCTGCTGCAACGTGCGGCCTGCGAGCATGTTGAACTCCTGATCGGAGCCACCAACCTCGCAATCAACATCCAGTGCCACGGAATCGTAACCAACGAGGAGTGGGTAGAGCATTTCGTGCATGTGGATCGGGGCACCCTCTTTTTCGCGCCGCTCAAACATATCGCGCTGCTCCAGGCGCTGCTTTGTGAAGCTACTCGTGATCCGGATCATGTTCTTTGCGGTGAGAGTTTCCAGCCACTCATGGTTCTCCCGTAACTCTACTTTGGAAAAATCAAGAATCTTGCTGGCTTGATTCTTGTAGCTCTGGAGGTTTGCCTGGATTTCCTCTTCTGTAAGTGGCTGCCTCTCCGTATCGCGACCGGAGGGATCGCCGATTCTTGCGGTGAAGCTTCCAACAAGGAAAATCACATGGTGGCCGGCGCTTGCGAATGCCTGGAGTTTGCGGAGTGGCACAGAGTGCCCGAGGTGGAGTCTCGCACCCGTTGGATCGATGCCAAGGTACACCCGGAGCTTCTCTCCGCTTGCGAGCTTGGCTTTCGCAAGATCCAGAGGGATTACCTTTTCGACGGCGCGGGTGAGGAGATCATTTTCCATTGCGTTGGCGGTAGTATAGCTACTATATTTCGACTATGGCAGTCGATGTTCATGATCCAGTCGCTGAGCTCACACCAGAGGAACTCGCAGAGCTTGACCGAGTTGTTCGATCGGAATGGCCTTCCTCACTCGATAGGCAGTGGGATGATTATATGACAAACATGGGAAGAGGGAATCTAGATGATCCATACGAGCCATCGAAACAGTCTATTCGAAGGCAGGTGGCACGAACAATTATCGAGGGACGCTCTCATCCGTGAGAATCACTCTGCATTCCTCGATATCCCGCTGAATCTGTTTTGAGAGTTCCTCTTCCGATTTAAAATCCTGCACCTCTCTCAATTTTTTCTTAAGCTCCACTTTCACCATACCTAATACAGGATACGTAATACCTGATACCTCCAAGAGGTGCGCTTCAAAACTTTTCCCTAACTGATGCACCGGTCGTGGCCCGTAGTGAATTGCGGCAGGAAAAGCTCGATTCTCGATGAGCACTTTTCCCGCATAGATTCCCTCCGGAATTCCCTTTGGAATATCCGCAAGATCAAGGTTCACCGTGGGGTACCCCTGGGCACTCCCCTTCCCTGATCCCTTGATGATGCGCGCGGTGAAGAGAGGGTGATTCTCCATCAAATTTGTGGTAGAATAGAGGGAAATACATGGATCTCAACCCCACTCCCGTACCGGCACCGGAGCTGACTCCAGAGCCGGTTCCCTCCAAAATAAAACTTCTCTTGAGGAACCGACGACTCCTCATTGTGGGTGGAGGTGGAATTCTGCTCATTCTTGCAATGATGCTGCTCCTTCGCTCCTGCGGAAAAAAGGAAGTATCGGCAGAGGAGCTCCGCACGCAACACCTTGAGTATCTCACGAAAGTAATCGAAGCGTACAAAGCGCGCTACGGAACATATCCACAGCCAACAGCGAGAGCCGAAACTCCGGAAGGCATCCGCCACGTGTGGGGATACGAAGCAGAGAAACCCGCACTTGCCTCGTGCATCGTGAAGATTGCAGAGGATGGTACTGCAAACCCCGAACTCTCCCGCTGCGGCGGAGGAGTGTACGATGCCGATAACAATCTCATTGGTTGGAAGGGAACGCTCACGCTCGAGAGCGGAGAAAATAATATTGATGTTGCAACGCGCGGCAGCGGCCGTGTGCGCTCGCCGCTTTCGGAATTTGTGCAGACGATGCCAACGGATCCTGCGTACGCAAAGAACGCTTTTCTTAGTGCAGTGGGATTTGGCGAATATATCTACGCGATACGGAATCCCGCTGCGGCCGATGGCGAAGGAGGCATGGAGTACCAGATTGCAATGACGAGTGAGGATCCGCTCACAAAAGAGCTCCGCACGATCATCCGTGGTAATTACTTTGTTCCTCTCGAGGATCGCGATTCCTTACCTGTATCACTCATTGGGCCGGGGCTCCTCTTTGATGCATTCAATCATCCCGTAGAAGGCCAGACGCGACCGCTCCAATCGCTCCTCGATACGCAGAAGCAGGGGTTCCCGAATCCCGTTCTCGGGAATGGTGAAGAGACACTCAAGATACTCCTCCTCGAGCGTCGTATCGATCGTCTGCTCAGTGCAACAGAGGAGCGCATCGCACTCATCGCAGGACTCCATGGGGCTGAGACCACAGATGCAACAGCTGCTCTCGCGAATGTTCGTACGATGCTTGAGGAACTCCTGACGCAGCTGAAACCGGGAGAGCAAGCAGCCTCTCGGCCACTCGATCTTCCCGCGCTCGAAGGAGATCTTACGGATGCATCGACTCTCCTCCAAAGCACGATGGATGATTGGATCGAAGGGCGTGGACAATTTGTGGAGTTGGTCATTCTGCAGGAAGTGAACGATCGTGATCCAGCAATCGAAATTCTGGAGGATGCATTTGAGTTTTCTAAGAGTGCGGAGGAATCCATACTCGAAGCAAGGGACGAAGTGCTTGCGTACCTGGATGGGGATGGAATCGAGGAACAAACGAGGAGCCGCGTTGCTCGTAAGCTCCAGGGAATTCTGGATGATCTCCCGGATCTCCAAATACTCTTCACAGCGCGCAATCTCCTCACGATGGATCCATTCCTCACAGAGGAGCAGCAGAAGGAGTTTGATCTCCTCCTGACCCGCGAACATGGTGCAGCACCCGATGATGGCAAAGAAGATGTACCTGCGGATGGGAGCGGCGAAACTTTGCCGCAGGAATCTACCCCCGTTGTTATTATTACCGGTGTTTCCACGATTGCTAATGCACTTTCTATGAATATTCAAGAACTCGAAGTCATTGTGGAAGATCTCCTGGATGAACTCTTGCAAGCAGGTGCACCACTCGAATCAATCGATACAGCGCTCCAGAATCTCTCGCGGGCGCTCTCCACCGAGCATGAACGCATCGATTCCATGTTTAAGGATCTTGCGGAAGTGAGAGAACTTCAGGAGGTTGAGGAGGAATTTAACGCACAAAAAGCGAACGACATACTCTACTCGATGGAGCGTGCGGCAATACGCACTTCTCAGCATGGGGATTTTTCTGCACTTCTCTTTGATCCAGGACTTCTGAACGAAGTACTACTGCAGCAGAGTCCGGGCATTCCGGATCTCGATGCGCATCCGGTAAAGACCGAAGCCATGTATCAGGGAATCCCCTACCCCCTGCCATAAAGATGGCAACGATCATCGGTGTCGATCTCGGCGGAACCAAAATGGCAGTTGCGCGGTTTGATGCGGAAACTCTGCAATTAGAAGCAGAAGAGCGATTCCGAACCCATGCAGAGAGCGGCATGGATCAAGTACTCCTCGATTTGCTCCTTGCGATCGAGAGCATGCGCACCAAAGATACGATCGGCGTTGGGGTGGGGGTCCCGGGACTTGTAGAGCAACCCGAAGGAATTATCGTCACTATGCCAAATATTCCTGGGACCAAAAATTTTCCGCTGCAAGCAAAGCTCCAGGAACGATTGAAGGTAAGAGTGAAAGTAGATAACGATGCAAACTGTTTCACACTGGCAGAAGCACTTTTTGGCGCCGGGGTACGAAAAGATGTTGTCTGTGGTATCACAATGGGCACTGGGGTTGGGGGGGGTATCGTGATTCATGGAAAGCTCTACCGAGGTCACCATGGCTTTGCCGCGGAAATCGGACACATGCTCTTAAAGCCTGGTGAGCCGCCGTACGAAACAAAGGACATGCGCGGCGATGTAGAGCAGTTCCTCTCAGGGCGTGCAATGGGGAAGCGCTGTAGCGCAGCGAAGAAGCCTGAGGATTACCTCGACGGGGAAGTTTGTTCTTTTTTGCAGCCGGAAGTTTTTAAGGAAGTTGCATGGCTTGTAACGAATCTCACCCATCTCCTCGACCCTTCGATCATTATTTTTGGTGGGAGTGCAGGGAAAGCACTGGAACCCCATCTTCCAAAAATAGAAGAGGAGCTCAAACACTGGATACTTCCGAATACCCCTCTCCCCACTCTTGCCGTTTCGATCCTGAATGACGCTGCAACAAAGGGGGCGGCGTTACTCCTCAAAGACGAATGATCGCATGCTGGAGTACCAAAGATGCGCTAGCATGGGTACGTCATGCGACGCATTTCGGTCCTCCTTGCGCTCTCCCTCATTTTTCTCAATGTGCCTGTGCTTGCGGCAACTGTGCACCCGATTTGGGGTCCATCGACGAGTGGTAACTCCTCGAGCTCTCCGCGTTCACTCCCCTCGGGGAGCGTTTGGCAGCAATCCTCATCGGGGGAATCGAAGGAGGGAATCCTGAAGGAGCGCGTCTGCACACGTCTCTACCGGAGATTTGCAGATGATAGTGCACTCCTTGAGCGCGTGAACGAACGCCTGCAGAAGCGCTTTGGTTTCACCTGTACGCAGGATGATGCAACGGGAGGGCGGCCGGGTACCCAGCTCCCTTCGGAGAGAGTAGAAGGTCCAGCAGAACTTCGGCTTGCACGTGATGCATTTAATCCCGTGAATGATTTTGTTCCACGAGGCGCTTCGCGCGTGCCGATGCTCCGCGTGGTATTCTCTGCTTCGTGTCTTCAGGATGTAACGATGGATGACATCACGGTGCGCGATGCGGGCGCTGGAGTTCCTTCCGATCTCTCGGCTGTCTGGATGAGTGTGGATGGGGAGAGAGTTTCTCGTTCTCGCCCGCTCAATCGGGATAAATCCGTGCAGTTACGATTCCGGAGGCCGTTCACTATCCCTGCGTGTAAATCAGCGACCATTGAATTCTTTGCAGCCGTGAGTCCTACAGCGCTCAGCTATGCTCGTCACACCCTCTCCATTGCTGCCCCAGAGGATATTGCGGGAGATGCTGAGGTAACGGGGGAATTTCCCATCACTGGTGAGAGGATGAGTATCTCTGCCTCGAACACCGGAAAAATTGAAGTTTCCTACCTCCCGATAGAGTTTGAGCCGCGCGTGGATGGATCAGATCACGAAGTGATTGGGAGAATCCGGCTTTCTGTAGATATGGTGGAGGATCAAACGCTCCATGCAATTCAATTCCGGAATGCGGGTGGTACTTCCGAAGATGGTGATGTCCTTGGACTCTTTGTGCGCAGCACACAGGGGCATGCGCGATTTACGGATGTAGCGCCGAGGCTCGCACTCGATCAGATGTTTGTGCGCTTTGATCCACCGCTCCCCCTCGAGAAAGGTGAAACTGTGGATCTCGATGTTGTGGCTAACATCGTCACAGGGACAGGCACCACGCTCAAAGTTGCGCTTGAGGAACCAATCGATCTCTACGCTGTGGGATCCTTCTACGGCTATGGCAGAAACGGCCAGCTCTATGGCTCTGAGGTGACGATTATTGGAGAGCCGAAACCACTCAGGATTCGGGGGCTCTCGTTCTAGAGAACCTCCCTCAAGTTTTGTACTGAAGGGATTTTATCTCTTGGGCAGGCTCTCTTCATCCATGCTGCTCTAAGCGATTCCAGATACCCCGCTTCCCCTTTCAGCCGCTGTACGTAAGGCTCCGCGCTCTCTCCAAAGCGGCTCAAATTCCGCAGGTGCGAGAAGGTGAAAATGGTGGAGGAGAACACATCTTCCCCACCACATACTTCTCTGCGCAGTTCGTCCTGCACCGCATCCGCGATACTCTCCGCATCCAGTCCTGCGAGGAGCTTCAAATCCTCTGCAGAGCCAGAGGGGTAGTAGAGGTTCACACCAAGTCTCCGGAGCGAACATGGGAGTTTGTAATCGGCAATCAAATTTGCGACTTGTGCAGCAAGTCCGCTCTCGGAGGAATGATCTTCTACCACAACGAGGTGGATGGTTTCGAGTGCTGCTTGCATCATTGCGGAGGCATCGAGTGGACGGATCGAGGCAACATTGAGGACGCGAATAGAAACCTGCTCCTCAGCTTCTACTTTTTTTGCCGCTTCGATTGCATCATGAACGGAGATTCCGGTTGCAATGATCGTTGCAACATCTTTGAGATCCCCTCTGCCATGGACGAGTGTTGCCGAGTGATCGAAGGTGTAGGTATTTCCGTAGAGTGGTTCTCCACTTTCTGTGAGGAGTTGAGGGTGTCCGCTGCGTGGCGAAAAGATGTAAACGCTCTTATGACCCTCTCCGATCATCTCGAATGCTTTCTCCGCCATTGCAGCTGCCTGGTTACTATCCGCTGGCATCCATACCTCGGTGTTATCGAATGGAATATTGAAGTAGTGACGTTCCTGATGCGTTTCGCCATCCTCCCCAACGCTTAAACCCGCATGGGTGCAATCGTTCACGATACCGCATCTCGTGTGGCCACAGTTCACATCGATGAGCCTGGCACTTGCTCTGGCTTCGTTCGTGCCGAATGCCGCAAAGGTATAGGTCACAGGGAGGAGGCCTGTTTGACGCATCCCTGCTGCCATCATGTACATATTTGCTTCCGCAACTCCCACATTGATGCAGCGCTCGGGGAATTCTTTTTCTACGGCATCGAATCCACCGGAGCCTGCAAGATCCGCATGGAGTACCACGATGCGTGGATCCGCCTTCATCATATTCAGAATGTGTGTCGCCCCGAGATCCTTCCGTGCTGCTCCCTTCTTCGGCGTCACTGATCGCGTGTACCCTTTGAGCTTTGCACCATCGAAGGTGAGTTTGATATCGGTTTCTAATTTCCCTGCTGTAAAGCGTTTTCTCTCTCTCTGCCTGAATGGCTCATAGGCTTCTACTGCTGCTTTAAGATCCGGAAGCGATGCGAGTGCTTTTTCTGCGTCTTCGTCACTTAAAGGGGAACCGTGGAAATTCTTCTTTGTGGAATTACTCCCCTCCTCCATCACCGGAATGCCAGCTCCCATCGTTGTGTAGTAGCAGAGGAAGATCGGTTTCCCTTTTCCCACAAAGGTATGTGCGAGCGTAAGTGCCGCTTTTGCTTGGGCCACATCATTCCCATTCTGTACTTCCAACACTCTCCACCCCGTGGCTGCGGCAATTGCGGCAAAATCCGCTGCAACAGTTCTGGAGGGGATTCCGGAGAGCTGAATATCGTTCCAGTCCCCGTGCACGATAAGGTTATCGAGCTTGAGGTGCACTGCGAGCCGAAAAGCTTCCGCTACCTGCCCTTCCTGCGAATCGCCATCTGCGAGGAGGACATCTACGACCCCCTCTTTTTTCTGAATTTTAAGACCAAACGCAGCGCCAAGTGCGTTACTCACGCCTTTCCCAAGGGGACCTGTGCCAAATGGAATATCACCTATCCCTGCTTCTACGTGCCCGGGGAGGCCTTTCGGTATGCGGAAAGACTCGATGAGGTTCTCTACAGAACTCAATCGCTCGTCTCTTCCCTCGCGACCGAAGAGGTATTGGAGTGTGTAGGCAAGGACTGAGAGGTGACCCGCGGAATACCGGAGCGGTTGATCGACTTTAGGATCACGCATCACGGAAAGAAAGTATGCGAACGTGAACGAGGAGAGCGGCCCCCCGGGATGACCGGAGCTATGGGCACGCGGCATTTTGACCGCCATATGGCGGATAATGGTAAAGGCGGCATCGTAGGCTTCCTGTTCTTCTTTGCTGAGTTTGATGGCCTCACTAGGTCCAATCCAGACTGAATCCACAGGGGAAGATTCCTTCAAAATGCGCTGGAGAGACATCGGGACTTCCTTCGGGTCTTTGCCAATGAGTGTCTCCGGATTTGGTCGGTTTTTCATTGGTATTAAGCGTACCGCTCCCGCTAACCTTTGAACAGGTGGCTCCGTACTCTTTCCCCTATGAACGATAATATTCTCTATGCATCATCGTTCGTCGTTCCGGATCCACTAGCATGCAAAGGGAGAGCGGATATTCGTGCGCATGAAGTTTCAGCCTCTGCAGAGCATTGGCTTGAGGAGTTGGATGAAGTTGCCAGCGATCAGGATATTCAACTAGACAATGCCATTGAATGGCATGAACCTGATGCTGTCTACATGCATCTCCCTAAACATCTCATTGTTTATTTCTTGCGTTCAATGAATGAATATGGCCGGATTGCTCCGGAAGTGGGAAAACTTATTTGCAACAGTCGTAAGGAAATAATCCTCGTTGTAACTCTGCAAGGATTGCCACCCGAAACGACACATATGTTAACACCCACGACACATTCTGGGTATGATAAAAGACGACACAGTCTTCTTTTTGAAAGTATGATATTTGCCGACAGACGCAAAAAATTGCGACTGCTTCGTCACATTGTAGAAATATCCTGATTTATCTAAGTTATTGATGTATCATGAACTCATGAAAAATTTTGGAAAAAAATTGGTCATCATTCTCTCCACGGGTTACATATTCCTGTACTTTGGGGAATTTATATTTTGGGCAAACTTTGATCCGGAATCGGGACTCCCAGAGTGGATTCTCACATGGTTCTTCTACTCCTTCCTTGGGTACGCGTTCCTCCTCATTGTTTCCCATTTCCGCGTGAGGAATATATGGGCGCTCTTCCTTGCGGGTGCGGCGTTTGGTTGGTTAGGGGAAGGAGTGTACGCACAAACCTTCTTTGGTGCAGAGGCCGCGGCATTACCCATCACCATATCGTGGACAGCACTCGCGTGGCATGCGCCGCTCAATGTTCTCTTTGGCTGGTACTTCCTCCGCAAACTTTTCCTTCAGAATTCCTACAAGAAAACTATAGGTGTGGCGCTCTTGAGTGGAATCATATTCAGCGTTTGGTCTATTTTCTGGTGGCTGCAGGAAACTCCAAATACGATTGTCGAGTATGCACTCTTTACTCTCATTACAACGGGGCTTCTCCTCGTAGCTCTTGCTTCCTACCAATCGGTTCAGCCATTTGAATTTAAGGCGAGCAAGGTAGAAATGGGTATTGTCGGTCTCATTGTTGCGCTCTCCTTTGGAATCCTCGTTATCCCAGCGCAACCTCTCTGGTTTCTTCTGCCTCCTTTCTTCCTCGTTCTCTTTTTTGCACTCAGGAAAAACCGCCAGCGTGAAACTCAGGGGGATCTCATCTCCGGGCTCCCCGGAAAATTACCAATCAAGAATCTTCTTCTCTTCCTCATCGCTCCAGTGACTGCAATTTGCCTCTATGCTCTCTGCTTTGCATTAGAGATTCGTTTCCCGACCTATCATTTCTTCTACTATCCCTCCACTATTGCGGGATTTGTTCTCTTTGGAATGTCGCTCTATAAGATGTTTCGCGGCACACAAAAGATTCAATCATGAGGTATACTTCGTGTGATGAAGCTCTTCCTCGATACCGCGAATGTTGCCCATGTAAAGGAGATTGCCTCCTTTGGGGTTTTAGATGGTGTGACGACGAATCCTTCACTTGTTCTAAAGGAGGGAAAGGATTTTAAAAAGACGGTTCTCGAAATGTGTGAGCTTGTCCCCTGTGTATCGGCGCAGGTCACTACTACCGATGCCGAAGGCATGATCAAGCAGGGTGAGGAATACGCAAAATGGCACAAACATGTAGTTGTGAAGGTTCCAGTAACAGGTGCCGATGGTGAATGGCTAAAGGCTCTCAAGCATTTCTCGGGCAAAGGAATCAAGACGAATACCACCCTCGTCTTCTCTGTAAACCAGGCAATCCTCGCGGCGAAGGCGGGTGCTACGATCATTAGTCCCTTCGTAGGGCGATTGGATGATTCGGGTGTGCGGGGGATGGATGTCATAAGAGAAATCATGGAGGCGTGGAACCACTATGGATTCGAGACAGAAGTACTCGTTGCAAGTACGCGGAGCCCCCGACATATCGAAGAAGCGGCAATGCTCGGAGCGCACATCTGTACGATTCCATACGATGTCTTTAAGAAGCTTCTGGAGCATCCACTCTCCAAAATCGGGCTTGAGAAATTTTTGAGTGATTGGGAGAAGACGAAGAAGTAGCCCTCAATCCCGCTGGATTGTTTCCATGGCAATGATACTCTTTCTCCATGCAACTCGGTGTCATTGGGCTTGGGACGATGGGAGCAAATCTCGCACGCAACGCTGCACGGAATGGTGCGGAAGTTATCCTCTTTAATAGAACAGCGGAGAAAGTGGACGAATTTATGAAAGAATACGGCAGAGAAGGAAAATTCATTCCCTGTAAAACACTCAAGGAGCTCGTGAAGAACCTCAAAGCGCCACGAGCGATTCTCCTTATGGTGAATGCAGGGGGGCCGGTGGATGAAGTGATCGATGCCCTTACTCCCCTGCTCCAGAAAAAGGATATCCTCATCGATGCCGGGAACAGCCACTATCTCGATACGGAGCGCCGAGCAGAAGCTCTTGAGAAGAAGGGCATTCGATTCCTCGGCATGGGAGTTTCTGGTGGGGAAGAGGGAGCATTGAATGGCCCAAGCATGATGCCGGGAGGTGATGAATCTGCTTACAAAGCACTTGAGCCGCTTCTGGTGAAGATGGCAGCAGAGGATGGTGCAGGCGGAAAATGTGTGACCTATATTGGTCCCGGAGGATCGGGACACTTTGTAAAGATGGTGCATAACGGGATCGAGTATGCGGATATGCAGCTCATCGCGGAGGCGTATCACCTTCTCTCTTTCCTTAAACCAGGAATGTCGAACGAGGAGCTTGCGGAGACATTTGATGAATGGAACAAGGGAGATGATTTAGAGTCGTTCCTCATCGAA
>DATDWC010000039.1:0-5310 GCA_035289805.1 Candidatus Peribacterales bacterium
ACGACGATGGTTTCATCTATGCATCCTCTTCCATCATGAGTTTTGTAGTACTTCTCATATGTTTTTTCTCTCCCTTTTCTTGCCACACACAGCGTCTTAAACCCTTCCTTCTTTGCTCCATGGCAGCAATCGAGAGCCGAGTGACCACCCAGGACTCCGATCGAGAGGTTCGATTGATCATAGCCTTTGAGCATCTGTGGGGTATCCATTCTAGTTTTCCATTTGAGAAATTTGTTCAGCTATTTTTTGCTTCGCAATTATGAGTCGCATGGTAGTGATCCTCTCCAGACATATTGGGTATGGCTCCCCGCTAACTCGCTGAAGCTTGCCCGCATCCAGTTCTATCTGGTGCGCATCTTGGTCGATGTCCTTGGCCAGTGCATCCGTCGGTATGAATATGCTCATGGTACGAAAGAGGAATTATCCAAGAATATCCGAAAGTTTACCCTGTTCGATTGCTTGCTTAATATCTCTCGCCATTCTCCTCCCTGTACTCATTGGCACATCGTACTTGAGAGCGGTGTAGGGAGAGCCTTCTACATAGGGATTTGTTCCAGCAACGATTCTTGCCGAAATTTCGAAGACGAAGATCTGGAGCTTCCGCGTAACGATGCACTCCAGGCAGAACGGTCCAAAGAGTCCTTTGGTTCCTGTTACCTCTCTGCTCGTTTCGAGCACCCGATCACCCATGGCAAACATTTCGGGGAGCAAGGATTCGCGCACCACGATGGGCGAGTTCCCAACGATCGTGTAGCTCGTGTGGATATTTGCCGCGAGTTGATCTTCTGCCTTGATGCGTCCGATCGAATCAGCATTTGATTCGTATCGTTTATCAAATCCCATGATCTCGAGTTCTTTCGTGATCGGTGAATAGAAGTAATGGATATAGAGCGGAACGCCGACGACGTACTCCTGAAGCACAAAATCACTCTCATTCGGATACTTGCGGTTCTTCACTTCGTAGAACTGCTCTGCATTTTTGGCAATGAAGTATCCAAAGCCGCCACCGGCACCGTGAAACTTTACGATGACTGCCTTATCGATGTCTTCTGGCTTCTCGTAGACTTTGGGGAGCAGGAGCCCGGATTTTTCCATCCAGACGCGTTCCATCCTACGATCCGATTCCCACTGCAGAATGTCCTTCGTACCGTAGTACATCACATTCATCTGCTTCACTCTCTCGTGACCCATATAGGCGATGAATGAGCCGTGAGGGATGATGATGGCATTCCTCTTCCTTAGCTCCTCCTCTAGTTTTTCATCCCAGGCACTCCACTCATCAACGTAGAGAATTTCATCTGCGACTCCGTAGCTCTTATAGGGGCGATCTGCTCCCTTTTTACAAATCACAACATTCCGCATCCCCTCATCGCGTGCTCCTTTAAGGATCTGGAGCGCCGAGTGGCTCCCGAGCGTCGCGATGGTGAAATCTTTGGGATTCGTGGAAGCCGGCGGAATGAGTCCGGATTTCATGGGTATTTGGGTAAATCTACCGGAATTCATGGCAAAAGCAAGAGGTTCTCTTCGAGCGATTTGGTGCATTGGTGGGAAGCAGATTGAGGAATTGAGGATGACTATCGGGGAGTCGAGAAGCGGATCAACGGGGGAACTTCTCGATTCGTCGTCCGTCGCTGCGGCGACGTTCTCCTCACTCGAAGAGAACGTAGACTCGCTCGAAGAAAGCGTCTTCTGTAGTCTTCCCGAGTGCGCATTGTTTCCCTTTCCCCCGCAGTTACCGAAATCCTCTTTGCGCTCAAAAAGGAGAATCTCCTCGTCGCGAGGGATCAGTTCAGCAATTTCCCCGAAGAGGTGAGGACCATCCCGAAGATTTCAGGTCATCAAAAAGTCGATATCGATGTCCTCAAAGTTTATCAACCCGATCTCGTTTTCACTTCCACCATCATCCAAAAAAAGCTTGCGGAAAAAATTCGAGCAGCGGATATGCAGTGCATTCATCAGGATCCACGGACTCTCCATGAGATCTACCAATCGATTCTGGAAATCGGCACGTTGCTCGATTGCGAAGCAGATGCCCGTGCTCTCACCGAGAAGATGCGCCACGGAATGAACGAGGTGAAGAAGCGTGCCCAAAAACTTCCGCACCGTCCGCGTCTCTACATAGAAGAGTGGCATGATCCTCCGTATGCCTCTGGGAATTGGGTGCCAGAGGTTGCGCGCATTGCAGGGGGAGAGCAGTTCCCGATTCCTTCCGGTTCTTTGAGTCCCGAGGTTTCCCTCGAACAAATTCAAAAGTGGAACCCCGAGCTCATCATCCTCTCGATCTGTGGAGCTGGATCACTGGTGGAGACTTCTCTGATTACGAAGAGATCAGGGTGGGATTCCCTTACTGCTATTCAGGAAGGGAAAGTGAAGGTCATTGATGATTCACTCCTCAATCGCCCGGGACCGAGACTCGTGGAAGGAGCACAGAAGCTCTATGCGTGGATTTTTGAGATGCTCCATTGATAGGGCTCGGGTTTGGGTTTGGAGAGAAAAAATCCTAGCCCTAGCCCCAGCCCAAACCCTACTTATACATCTCCGTCACACTTTCGCCCTTTATAACATGAGAAATCACCTCAGCAAGCATGGGGGCGATACTCAAAACCGTGAGGCCGGGGAACTCTTTCCCTTCAAGCGAAATCGAATCACTCACGACGACCTCTTTAAATTTAGCCTCCGAGAGTCTTTCCACCGCAGGTCCGGAGAAAATGGGGTGCGTAGCAGCCACGTAAACATCCGCCTTGGCACCATTCTTTATGAGTGCCTCCTTGGCCGCGGAGATTGAGCCTGCGGTATCGATCATATCGTCGTAGAGGATGGCGGTTTTCCCCTCGATTTCTCCCACGACGTGGAGGATCGCAGCTTCGTTATGTTTGGGTCTCGTCTTATGCATCACTGCGAGATCCGCACCCACAGAATCCGCGAATACTTTTGCAGCTTTTGTTCCTCCCGCATCTGGGGAGACAACCACGAGATCTTTGAGCCCTTTCTTTTTAAAGTGTTCTGCGAAGAGTTTGTGTGATTTGAGCGCATCCATCGGCACATCCGAGAATCCCTGAATCTGATCGGTGTGGAGTGTGAGCGTGATGATGTGATCCGCACCAGAAGTCACGAGGAGATCACACACGAGCTTTGCAGAAACAGGCTCGCGGGGTTTACTGACGCGATCCTGGCGGGCGTAGGGGAAGTGGGGGATCACGAGGTGAATGGATTTTGCAAAGCCGAGCTTTGCAGCCTGGCACATGAGGCAGAGCTCCAGGATATCGCTATCGGTGACCTCGCTCCCTGTTTGAATGATGAAGACCTCCTGCCCGCGCACCGATTCCTCGTAGCGCACGTACTGCTCCCCACACGAAAAGGTCTGGAGCTCCACTTTGCCAAGTTCCATCTTCAATTCCCTTGCGATGCTCTCCGCAAGTGCCCGATGAGAAGAACCGGAGAAAAGCTTCATTAGTTCCTATTCTACCATAGAAAAGCGTTTTTGACATTGGTGTTATTATGGGTCGGATGAATGAGAAATTTTTCCCCGTGTACGTGGTGGGTGTTTACGAGGAGAGTGGCGCGGAGTTCATTGACCCCCAAAATCCTCCGAATGAAAATCTTAGGAAAATGTTGGAGCTCATTAATCAGGGAAGAAGGACTACTGCAGCAATGATGTTCGAGGAAGCCGCTACACATCCCGCAAAATCAGGAAATGTGAGACGGAGGAGACGCAGGGAGCACGCGCCGCGAGTCCCAGGTCGCATTTGGAGTCAAGTAAGGAAGGATCTGCAATAACTCATCATAGAGCAGCATCAATTGCCGCTTTAAAGCTCGCAAATGGCATGGCGCCGGAAATCTTGGTTGCGGTGCCATCTTTTGCAATCAGGATGAAGCCGGGAGTGCCGGTGATGCCGGAAGCCGAGCCATCGGCCATATCTTTCTTCGCCTCCTCCGCATGGGTGCCGCTATCCAGACAGTCTGCGAATTCTGTTTGATCGAGACCGAGATCTGCTGCGTACTTCTTGAGTGAATCCACATCGAGCGCCGTCTGATTTGCAAACATCTTGTCATGCATTCCCCAGAACTCTCCTTGATCATCCGCACACTCACTCGCTTCCGCTGCTTTCTGTGCGAATGGGTGGAATGCGAGCGGGTAATCACGCACGACATACTTAATCTTCCCCGTATCCGCGTACTCGCTCTTGAGCTGTGCCACAGTCTGTGAGGCGTGCCTGCCGCAGTAAGGGCACTGGTAATCCGTAAACTCGATGAGTGTTACTGGTGCATCCTCCTCCCCGAGGTATGGGTCATCATCGGCATCCGCCGCATTTGCAATCGGAGCACCAGCAGGAGCAGGGACGTTTGGAGTAGGTGTGGGCGTTGGCGTTGGAGTGGGATTATTTTGAACAACACTCGGACGGGCAGTGGGACTTGCTCCCAATGTCGGGTTAATCACTGTATGTGCAAAGTACCCAATGATGAATCCAAGCAATGCGAAGCTGACGAGTGCCCACTGGTTCATTTCCTTGATGCTGAAGCTATTGGACATGCGAAGTGAGGTAAAGAGAAGTAAATCTTTTGCGCGGAGCGGAGCCTATCATGCTCTCCAGTGCTCTGTCATCCGTTTCTCCAGGCTCCCTTTACGATAACGACAAAGACACATTCCCCTTTGGGAATCGCTTTACGTATTCCGGTTTGGTCATGAAGAGGAAGATGATCGGGAGGATGCCGGCGGAGTTTGTGATGAGCAGCATGATGAACCAGGATTTCTTTTCCATTTTTGCCGCACGCCACATGGCCCACCCCTTCAATGCCGTATCCAAGATCAAAATAAAGAACATCCCGCCCATGAGTGCACTCATGTTGTAGGCACCCATGACAAAATCAGAATTCTCGTTGAGTATGGTGAGGGCATTCATCATCAGTATCAAATTGTACTCTGTTTTCTTCGAGCGATCCACATCAATACTGAGTGAGCGGATGATCTTTGCACTGCTATCCGCAAGGTAGTCGAGAAGCAGCTTCTCGACTCGCCCCTCGACTCCGCCGTTTCGCGGCGTCGCTCGGGACTCGCTCGAAGAAAACTCAGACAAGCCTCTTCAACACTTCGGCGAATGGTTTGGGGATTGGCGCCTCGATCACAATCTTCTGCTTTGTAATGGGATGCAGGAGCTCGGTACGGATGGCATGGAGGAAGAATCGATGGTACCCAAACTCCTTTGTGAAGAGACGGTTGAGTTTTTTATCTCCGTAGAGATCATCCAGAATCAGGGGATGACCAAGGCTCGCAAAGTGTTTGCGGATTTGATGATGACGACCTGTTTCGAT